>CALRDN010000006.1 GCA_943354965.1 Candidatus Peribacteria bacterium
AACCGAAGTCCATACACAACATATCAATTAGTTTATACTCGGGTCCCCGAAGGGCCCAGAGTTTATATTTTTGTGAAAAACAAAAAAACTTTGTTACCTAGCTTCTCTACTACATTCTGAATGTTAAAGGACGCGAAGAAAAAAATGTGCGCTCCTTAAAGCCAAATAAGCTTCAAGAGCAGGGGTATTGTATTCAAAGAAGTATACAGAGTCAAGGACATTTTTCAAAGTTGGTAAAATAGGGTATACTGGGGAAGAATTATGAACATTCAAAGCTTAAATATCGCAAAAAACGTTACCTTGGTTGCCGCCGTAAAAGGACATTCAATAAAGAAAATTAAAATTCTTTTGGAAAATGGAGTCCGGAATTTAGGCTGGAGTACCGTTCAGCACCTCCGAGATCTCTATCCGGATTTGAAAGATCTCACAAATGTACGACATCACTTCATAGGACACCTTCAGAGGAACAAGGTTCACCTCCTCCTCTCCTATCCTATAGAGCTCATACATAGCGTGGACTCATTGGGACTTGCGAAGAAGATTAATGATACCGCATCTGAAATGAAGAAGAAGCAAAAGATCCTTCTCCAAATCAACGCCGATGAGAAAAAAGAACATGGACTATCTATGGATGAGGTCCGTGAGATACTGAAAAATAGAAAAGAATTTCCAAATCTTGAGATCGAAGGACTGATGGTCATCCCGTCAAAGAACGGAAATAGTCGTTACATATATAAGGGGCTCCGAATGCAGAGAGATAAATTAGAAAACGAATTCAAGAATCCGATGTCGAGATTATCGATGGGAATGAGTGATGATTATCTCATCGCCATAGAAGAAGGAGCAACGATGGTGCGATTAGGAAGAATACTTTTTCAAGAATAAAGAAGGGTGATATAATAGGAGAAGAAAAATACTATTTTTCACCTCTCCTCTAACCCCACTCTTTATATGACGTTACTTGATCACCGATTCCAAAGAATCACAAATATGCTCGTGCCAACCGTTATTCAGAAAAGTAGCGACGGAGAACGCGCCTATGATATTTTTTCACTTCTATTAAAAGAACGAATCGTCTTCCTCGGAAGTGCGATTGATGATGGAATAGCTAATATGATTATCGCGCAGCTCCTTTATCTCGAAAAGGAAAATCCAAAGAAAGACATCACGATGTACATCCAGAGTCCGGGCGGTCACGTCACCGCGGGTCTCGCTATATATGACACGATGCAATCAATTGTTCCGGATGTTCAGACGGTATGCGTAGGTCTTGCCGCATCTATGGGATCTATCATGCTCGCAGGTGGGACAAAGGGAAAACGTTTTGCACTTCCAAACTCAGAAGTCATGATTCATCAGCCACTTGGCGGCACAGAGGGTCAGGCCAGCGATATCCGAATTCATGCCGATCACATCATTCGCACAAAAGATCGTCTCAATGGTATTCTCGCAAAACACACGGGTCAGTCAATCAAGGTCATCGAAAAAGACACCGATAGAGATAACTTCATGACGGCCGAACAAGCCCTAGAATACGGACTGGTCGACCAAGTCGTAAAGAGTATGAAAAAGGCGTAGTACAAAAGCTTAACCATATAAATATAAAGGCTCTCAATTCCGAGGGCCTTTTATGATGAAACCTTTGTGACAACGTACTCAATGATAGCCTTTGCAACATTAATGCCCGTTACCTCCTCAAGTTTCTTGAAGCCTGGATTTCCATTAACCTCCAACACAAGTGGTCCTGATTTAGAGCGAACGATATCTACTCCGCCCATATGCAATCCGAGAGCCTCCGTCGCCTGTATCGCAAGCGTCTCCTCTTCCGGCGTAATGTCCACCTTCTCTCCTGCGCCACCTAACTCTATATTAGAACGAAACTCCCCTCTTACTGCGGCACGCATCATGGACGCGACCACTTTTCCTCCGACGACAAAAACTCGAATATCTTTGCCTTTTGACTCTTTAATAAACTCCTGAAGAAGAATAATACTAATATCCTGTGTGCCCCAAATGGCGTCGAGCGACGATGTCAGTGAACGTTTACTCTCGGAAATAACTACACCACTTCCATAGGTTCCAAATGGAGTTTTAATAATAACTGGCAAACCACCAAGGTATTTCACCGCCCAATCCACCTCGCGCATACGACGTATAACGATCGTTCGAGGTATTCCAAGATCATGATGATTCAAAATCTGCATCGTGTTCAACTTGTTCTTCGCTCGATTAATAGGACGGAATCCATTAATTACCGGTACACCCATTAACTGGAACTGCTTCAAAAGAGCCGTCTGTAGCTCAATAGCACGAAGAAGGGTAACTCGTGGAATAATCACATCAAACTTTGGAAATGCCTTTCCCTCAAAAAGGACCGTAGGATTTTTCCCATCAAAAACCAGCTGACACTGAACAGCACGGATAATCCGAGCCTTGTGTCCAAGCGCCCTCGCCTCCTTCAATAATCGGAGCTCCTCTGGGGCTGCCCGCTTGCTCGTGTGATAATATGACAAGATACCAATCTTCATAAGTAAAGGTATCTTATGGCCAAATCGCAAGGATGACAAGGTGAAACCAAAGGATTATAATAGGAGCAATATATACCTCCTCATACCTCACTATGAAAAAAAGCAATCTCCTCAGCCTTTCAGCCTGCCTTATTGGACTCCTCGCCGTTTCAGGATGCTCTTTTGGAAGCACAACCACGACCAGTACGGGAAATCCGGAAGCAGCCACCCTTCAAACATTCCAAGCCGACGATTATCAGATAACGGTACCAAAGGTCTGGGAAATTACTCGAAAAAATGAGTTCACAGGCGATATTCCAACAAATGTATCGGTAGTACTACAGGCAAATAGAAAAAATGAACTATTCGTCACGAACGTAAACGTAACAAAAAATACACTCGGAGACACGATCTCTTCACTCGATTACGGAAAGGTGGTATTGGAAAATCAAAAAACAGTACTCCAAAACTTTACGGAAAAAAGCCGAGAGGAAGCCGATACAACAATTGGGGGCAAAAAAGAAAAAATACTTATTACAAAATTTGATGGAAAAAGAACAGCAACCGATCCCCTTCTAACATTCATGCAATCATATTACGTCAAAGACCGAATGGGATACATTATCACAGCCGCCTTCGTATACAATGAAGACCCCTCAGTACAAAAAGAAGCCGAGCAAATTGTACGATCTCTAAGCATTAAGTAATACCTAACGTTTTTCATTTCTCATGCCACCACAAGCCATTATAGCTAAACTCGTACAAAGAATTCCGCTAACCGAGGATGTTTACGAACTACAATTTCGACTCATAAAACCTAAGAAAATAGCCTTCATCGGAGGACAGTTCGTAACCATAAAAGTCGAGGACGGAAATCCAAAATTATTTTTCCGCTCTTATTCGATTATGTCACCACCAAGCCAAAACAACATAATAACTACCTGCATCAAGCTCGTACCAACCGGACGCGCTACGCCTTGGCTCACCACCGTAGAGGAAGGAACCGACATGTCAATGATGGGACCATTAGGAAAATTTGTATTCCATGAGTCAAAGGAAAAAAGCTCTCTATTTGTCGCAACAGGCACGGGCATCACCCCACTCCGATGCATGCTCGAAGATCAACTTGAAAAAGGAAACGCGACAAACATGCACCTCATTTGGGGATTTCGATTTGAAAAAGATATTTTTTATACAGAAGAGCTCGATAAACTTCACGTCAAATATCCGAATTTCACATATACCGTTACTGTCTCGCGCCCTTCCGAAGAATGGAAAGGCAGTCACGGTCGTGTAACCGACTGGCTCAAGGAAAACGTGAAGACACCGGCACAAACGCAAGTTTACATATGTGGCGTCGGAGATATGGTCACCGATACCGCAACACTCTGCGAAGAAATCGGCATAGCCAGGGAAGATGTACATTTCGAAAAATACGCCTAACCCTTAATTATATTTTCTATGAGCAAATTTGAAAAAATATCATTATTTCTCGTACGATTCTCGCTGGGGTGGATATTCGTCTACTCAGGAATGACGAAAATATTGAATCCTCAATGGTCATCAGTAAAATATCTCCAAGGCGCAAAAATGTTCACGGGATTATTTACATGGATGACGCAGCCGGCCGTATTGCCGATCATAAATGCCATCAATGAGTGGGGTCAACTTTTACTCGGAATTTCACTCATTCTCGGAATTGCCGTTCGACTCTCAACCACGCTGGGCGCAATTCTCATGGCACTATATTACATCGTCCTCCCATTCCCCTATCCAAATCCTCAGAGCTTCATCGTCGACCAACACATTATCTACGCTCTCGTAATGATTTATCTAGGCGCATCCAATAGCGGAAAAGCCTATGGGTTAGTAGGATGGTGCTCCAAACTTCCGATATGCTCAAAATTTCCAAAGTTACGAAAACTCATAGGATAACTCTAAACATAATCTTATAAATGGTGCCGAGGGTGGGACTCGAACCCACACACCCTTACGGGTAAGAGATTTTAAGTCTCTCGTGTCTGCCATTTCACCACCCCGGCGGACTGAATTGTATATGTATGGTGGGCCCGGCGCGATTCGAACGCGCGACCAATTGCTTAAGAGGCAACTGCTCTACCAACTGAGCTACGGACCCATCTAAATTTCAAAACGCTCTTAGATAGAGCGCAGAAAAACTACCATTTTCTTCCTTCCGTTTCAAGTATTTCTCTACTATGATGAAGACCATGGGGAACCATAAGTCTAAAATATTACTGTATACCGATACAAAACAGCTTGGTGGAGCCGAAAACCACATGCTATCGATTTTGAAGTTTTATGACCGAATGCAGTTTAAAATTCAGCTTGCCTGTCCTGCCGACATCTCCCTGGACCCTTGGTGCAAGAAAATAGCCGACATGACGGTAACAATTCATCGAATACATGTAAACCACAAGCACGACCCTCGGCATTACATGGCATTAAGAAAGATTATAGAAAGGGAAAGAATCGATCTTTTACATGTGCATGTTTGGAATCCCGCCAGCGGTAGATACGGACTCCTAGCCGCACAGAGACTGAATATTCCCTATATATTTACCGAGCATGACCCCTTCGAACTATCCCCTTTCAAAAATTGGATCAAGGAGAAGTTAATAAAAGATACAAAAGCCATAATTGCTATTTCGGAGAAAAATAAAGAGTTATTAGAAAAATTATATCCGGCATTAAAAAAACGAATTACTACTATCCACAACGGTATCGACACGACCTGGTTCACATCACAACTTCTTTCATTTTCACCTTTAGAAAAAGAAAAATATCGTGAACAGGTATTCGAAGTCGATGAACGAAGTCCAAAGGCCGGAACAGAGATGACAACTCCAATTATTACCACCATCGCGGAACTACATCCAAGAAAAGGGCTTATGTATCTTCTGAAAGCTTGCGAAATTCTCGAGAAAAAAGATTTCAACTTTAAATGTATCATTATTGGAGAAGGAGAGCAGAGAAAAGAAATTGAAAGCTTTATCAAAACACATCAATTGGAAAAATATATCAAATTGCTCGGACGCCGCCATGAAATCCCCCACCTTCTCGCCGCATCGGACGTATTTGTCCTACCGAGTCTGAACGAAGCCTTCGGACTGGTACTACTGGAGGCGATGATGGCTGGATTACCAATCGTCGCTACAAACAATGGAGGAGTTCCTGAAATTATTAAAAACGGAGAAAATGGCATTCTTGTACCACCAAAAGATGTGCAGGCCATAATAGAAGCTATTGAGAAAATTCTTTCTTCTTCAAAACTTTGTGAAAAAATGTCAGAAAAGAATCAAGAAGATGTCAGAAATAAATTCGAGGTGAAAGATATGGTGAAAAAAACAGAAGAGGTGTACCGTTCGATACTACTAGGTAACTAATATTTCTATGAAGTTGCGCACCGTCTACATCTGCAAGAGCTGCCAGTATGAATCTGCAAAATGGCTCGGGAAATGTCCTGAATGTGAGTCGTGGGACAGTTTCGCGGAGGACGTCGTGAACGTAGGAAAACCAGAAAACGCAGCCAAAAATCCTGCAGGAAACATTAAACGCGGACTACCGGTAACAAAACCACTCTCGCTCTCAGAGTTTTCACATCCAAAAATGCGACTCGCCACGAATATGAGCGAACTCGACTTGCTCTTAGGTGGAGGAATCGTGGAAGGAAGCCTCACGCTGCTTTCCGGTGAACCAGGTATTGGAAAATCCACACTTACCCTGCAAATCTGCGACAAGATCGCTCAGCAGAATAAGCAAGTACTCTACGTCTCAGGAGAAGAATCAGCAGAACAGATAGCTATCAGAGCACGAAGACTTGGTATTACCTCAACAAATATCAATATTATCACCGAGAATAACCTCGAGCATATTCTTTCCATCATCGAGTCAGAAAAACCGGATCTGGTAATCATCGACTCCATCCAAGTTATCTCCTCAGAAGAACTCGCAGGAGCTTCCGGATCAGTAAGTCAGGTCAAGATTTGCGCCGAAGCATTCATGCATGCCGCAAAACTTCTCGGTCGTGCAATCCTCCTCATCGGACATGTTACCAAAGAAGGCACACTTGCCGGACCACGCACGCTGGAACACCTCGTAGATACTGTTTTGTATATTGAAGGAGACAGATACCACAACCTCCGACTTCTCCGCAGTACCAAGAATCGTTTTGGCTCAACCAACGAGGTAGCTGTCTTCGAGATGGAGGAAAAAGGGCTTATAGAGGTCACTAATCCTTCTGAATTATTCCTGAACGGACGCGCAACGGATGCTATCGGATCATGTCTCACCTGCACCATCGAGGGAACTCGACCATTTATTATCGAGATACAGGCACTCACATCACTGACAAATTTCGGCTATCCGAAGCGATCAAGCAATGGATATGATCTCAATCGACTTCAGATGATCATCGCCGTCCTCCAGGAACACGCGCACCTCAACCTCACCAACCAAGATGTCTTTGTAAATATCGTAGGAGGCATGCGAATAGAAGAACCGGCGGCCGATCTCGCCGTCGCCCTCGCCATCGCCTCCGCCTACCGCAAGCGCGCCCTCGACCCCAACGCCGTCGCCATCGGCGAGATCGGCCTCAGCGGCGAGATTCGCCGCGTCACCCAATCCGACAAACGTGAAAAAGAAGCCAAAAAACTCGGATTCACCAAGCTCGCCACTCCAGCGCTTTATAAGAAAATAGGACAGGCAATCGCCGCTCAGATAAAATAAAGCCTATATTCCAAAAAATCTCTCAGCCGTACCGCCCGTTAATTTCTCGATCTCACCTACCTCCACTCCCCTCACCTCCGCCAACACCTTCCCTGTTGCCACAACGAATGCCGGCTCATTTCGCTTGCCTCGAAAAGCTTGAGCCGTAAGGTACGGAGAATCTGTCTCTATGACAAAACGATCAGCAGGAACGTAACTGGCGATTTTCCTCAAAGCCTCTGAAGAAGGATAGGTTACTACTCCCCCGAAAGACAAAATATGCCCGCCTGGCATCGCCAAAACCGCATCGGCATATTCCTGATCTTGAACGAAGCAGTGCATCACGCAGCGAACTTTGGGAAATTCAGCCAAGATCTTCAACATATCCTTTCGCGCATCAAGTGAGTCTATGGCATCACGGCAATGGATAGAAACAGGAAGTCCAACCTCCTGTGCCAAGACCATGTGCTTTCGCAAAGACGACAACTGAACTTCCCTAGGCTGATTCATATAGAAATAATCCAGGCCCGTCTCCCCTATCGCTACTATGCGCCTATTAGAACGAATTACCTTCTCGAAATCCCCCATCACCTCATCGGTCGTTTGATTAGAGTCATGAGGATGAATCCCCTGCGAGCCATAGATCTCAGGTAGGGTCACACTAGCTCCTAATAGCCCTCGTATCTCCTCTAGGTACTCGGGCCTACACATACGGTCAGACTCTCTCGACCCTTCCAAATGGCAGCCAATATTGAGTAGCTTTGAAACTCCAGCCAAAGCTGAACGTTGCAAAACCAAAGCCACATCAGCTTTGAAATGGGCCTCCATCAGGTGACAATGGGTATCAATAAACATAGCTTCAGGAGGTTATAGGTGTAAGCCAAATATAATACAAAACCCGACTGCGCAATAGACTTTCTTCTCCCTCAGGGCTATCATACAAGTCCTCACCACCCAAATATTTCTCAACAATCATAACATGGATGACGGCGACGATTTCCAACTTTGGTGAGAGCTTACTGTCTCGGCAGACAACTCAAAAAAGCCTAGCAATAAAGCAAAAAACCAACATTAGGAATAATACAATTAGGCAGTAGTGAATAAAAGTTTTATACATAATAATAATGAACATATTTATTGTTCTATTGTAATACTTGTATAAAAATACTATACAAAGATAAAATCAATCTTTGAGCATACAAAAAAATTAGTACGAGTATACTCTCTGTCGTATAGATTATTTTTCCATGACAAAAAATATTCAAACAGACGTACTCGTAATTGGATCCGGAATAGGTGGTCTTTTAACAGCACTACTCATAAGCAAAAATAAAAAAATAATAATCGTCACAAAATCTTCACTCTCGCAAACAGCAACACGCTTGGCGCAGGGAGGCATTGCGGCAGTACAAAATTTTGAACAAGATAGTTTTCGAGAACATGAGGCCGACACTATAAAGGCAGGACACAGCATCAATAAGCCAAGAATCGTGAAAGAGGTAGTAGAAATGGGGCCGGAAATAATAGCATTACTGGAAAGCTTGCATATTCATTTCGATGAATCGCTTCATCTCGAGGGAGGCCACTCACATCATAGAGTTGTCCACATAAAGGACATGACAGGAAAAATAATTGAAGAAAAACTTATTCAGGCGGTAAGAAAAAGCAAAAACATTCATATATATGAGCACATGCTCGCTATTAATCTGCTCTACGGCAATAATATCTGTCATGGTGCCACCTTTTTTAAAAACAACACGATAGTAGGGATTCAAGCCAGCGAAACCGTCCTGGCAACTGGCGGAATAGGACAAGTTTACCTTCATACCACAAATCCGGGCGTGGCTACAGGGGATGGAATAGCTATGGCAAGTCGCGCAGGAGTCGAAATTGAAGGCATGGAGTTTATTCAATTCCATCCAACCGCGCTCGAAGAGAACAAGACCCCCCAATTACTTCTCAGTGAAGCCCTACGAGGAGCGGGTGCACGAATTCTCAACTCCAAGGGTGAGCATTTTATGAAAAAATACGACGAGCGAGGAGATCTAAGTTCAAGAGACATTGTAACAAAAGCAATATTCGAGGAGCTCAAAAAAGGGCAAGTATATCTACAATTTGAGGTGTACAAAAAAAGTATACATAAAGATTTCCCAACGATTTCCGCAGCAATTAAGCAAAAAAAGAATCTAGATCTCGCAAAAGATATGATTCCCATTACGCCTGTAGCGCATTATCTCTGCGGCGGCATAAAAACAGACGGTCATGGAAAGACATCAATGAAGCATCTCTACGCCGTAGGCGAGTGTGCCTCTACAGGGCTACACGGAGCTAATAGACTTGCATCAAACTCGCTTCTGGAAGCAGCCGCATTCGCTGTAAAAACCGCAGAGCATGTACTAAAAAATTATACAAAGAATAAGACTATAAAAGCACAAGCCAAGTTCACTCCAGCAACGCAAACCTACAAACTCAAAAGCCTGAGAAAAAAGATACAAACCATAATGTGGGAAAAAGTTGGAATACTGCGCACGACAGAGGGACTCAAAACTGCCGTGCAGGAGCTCACCTCAATCCGCAACCTTCTCCCTCCCCCGCATCTCATCAATCGAGAAATCAGTGATACAAAAAATATTCTCGACGTAAGTCTTATCATCGCAAAAGCAGCCACTGCACGCAAAAAAAGCATCGGTTGCCACTGGCGAGTATGACTTAATCGTCAACGTTAGAAGCGAGCATCTGAGCCTGATCGCTCGCGATCATGGCATCCATAATGTGATCAATCTCCCCTATCATAATCATAGGGATATTACTCCAGCTCTCCTTGATACGGTGATCTGTTACGCGATCTTGAGGGAAGTTGTAGGTACGAATCTTGTCAGAACGCTCTCCACCACCAATCTGCGCCAGACGAGAAGCCCCCTCGGCTTTTTCACGTTTTTCCTGCTCGAAGGCATATAGTCTCGCTCTCAAAATAGACATAGCCTTGTGCCTGTTCTTCAGCTGTGAACGCTCATCCTGGCACGCTACGACGATTCCAGATGGCATATGGGTAATACGAACAGCGGAGTCAGTCGTATTCACGCTCTGTCCACCTGATCCACCGGAACGATAGACATCAATACGTAAATCCTGATCACGAACCTCGACATCGACCTCTTCGACCTCAGGAAAAACCGCTACTGATGCCGTAGACGTATGAATTCTTCCCTGCGATTCCGTAGCCGGTATTCGCTGAACACGATGAACGCCTGATTCGTACTTCATACGGCCATACACGCCCTTACCATTAATTTTAAAAATAAGCTCTCTTACTCCTCCAGCACTCGCTTCTGACTGACTCATAAGCTCAACGACAAAACTGCGATTTTCCGCCCACTTCATATACATTCTTCCAAGTTCTGCGGCAAAAAGAGCCGCTTCTTCGCCGCCTACGGCGGCTCGAATTTCAACGATACAGTTTTTCATATCATTGGGATCCTTCGGCAAAAGCTCAATTTTCACCACCTCGAGAAGTTTATTCATTTTCTCCGTCGCCTCATCTAATTCACCCTGAGCAAACTCCTTCATATCCGCATCAGACTCATGGGCAAGGATCTCCTTTGAATCTCGAATAACCTGATCAAGTCTCTGATGCTCTAGAAAAAGCGCACGAGGACGTTCTAGATGCGCTAATCTCTGACCGATACGCTTCAGCTCTACTGGCTGTGAGGCAATATTGGGATCCTCCAATTGCGATTGAAGTGTATCGTACTCCGCCGAAAGTTTTTTGAGCTTATCAATCATAGCCTGCGAATTATAGAGGAATTTTACAAAAAAGAAACTACGAAAACACGATCAATGCCGGCAAGGTCCGGTTGTATCCGAATAGAAGATGCCTTATGTTCAAAAAAAGTATTCAATAAAGAAAATACATCATCACTTTGGCCAAAACCAAACTCCCCTATTACGCATTTTGGAAGAGACTTTCGTATCAAAATTTGCTGAAACAATTTTTTGTACAGAACAAGCCCATCGTCGCCACCATACAGTGCAAGTGAAGGTTCATACGCATCTACATCCACAGAAACTACGTGATGGGTCTTCGTTCCTATATATGGAAGATTCGTCACAATGATATCAAATTCTTGATCTAATAAATTGATCAATAAATCACTCTCCAAAATTTTCACCTTTTCGAGCACTCCTAACCTCTCGGCGTTCATGGTAGTAACCCCAAGAGCATCAGGAGAAATATCGACAAGGGTCACGTGAGAACCAGGGAGTTCAAGCGCTAAAGAAAGTCCGATACAGCCCGATCCACAGCCAATATCCAAGATCCTTGGTGATGCTAGTCCCAGCGCCCCAACATGCTCAACTGCCTGTTCTACAAGCATCTCTGTCTCCGGGCGAGGAATTAATACCCTCTCGTCTACATAAAAAATCCGACCAAAAAACTCTTTCGAACGAGTAATATAACTTACAGGCTTACCGCTCTTAACCTGCTCCATAAAGTCAAAAAAACGTGAACTATAAGCCTCACCAACCTGTTTATCACATGAACAAAAAAGTTGCTCACGAGTTAAGCCCATCATAGATCCCAGCACCAATTCAGCATCGAGTCTGGGGGTTGATCTACTTACCAGAACTTCTGCTCCCTGAATAAGAATCTCACCTATAGTCATACATACCAGATAAAACTATACAAAAAAGGCCCCAATGACTTGAGGCCTTTTGCTTTTGTTCCTAATAAAACTTCGACTTCTCCTTCAACTTTCGGTACTTCGTTCGCATAAGAGCAGCGCTCTTAACTTTGCGATCGCTAGGCGGCTTAACGCGGTATCGTTTAGCTTTGAGAGCAACGATGACTCGGCTTTGCTGAACCTTCTTATTAAAACGTCCAATAAGACGCTCTGGAGACTCTTTCGGATTTCGGACAATAGTAAGTGACATGTAAATTGGTGTAATAAAGCTGGCTCAGTCTAGCAAAACAAAAGGAAATGTCAAGAACTAGTTAAATATCCAAGTTCTTCACGCTCTTGGCATGAGCCTGGATAAACTTCTTGCGTGGGGCTACCTCCGCTCCCATGAGAGTGTCAAAGACCGAATCAGCCCTCTCGGCATCATCAATAGTTACCCGAAGCATGCTTCGTACGGAAGGATCCATGGTCGTCTCCCAAAGCTGCTGCGGATCCATCTCACCGAGACCCTTATAACGCTGGATACCAGGAGTTTTGTCCTTGAAGTCCTTTGCGAGGATTTTCTCCTTTTGATCATCGGTATAGGCATACTTCGCCATTTTACCCGAAGTGATCTTGTAGAGTGGTGGCTGTGCAATATAAATATGACCGGCGTCGATAACCTCACGGAAGTGTCGGAAGAAGAGCGTCAGGAGGAGAGTACGGATATGCGCACCATCCACATCAGCATCTGTCATGATCACGATCTTGTTGTAGCGAAGCTTCGTAACATCGAACTGCTCTCCGACTCCGGCGCCCATGGCGATAACCAAAGCCTTAATTTCAGCATTCGCAAGAATCTTATCGAGACGTGCCTGCTCTACATTCAGGATTTTACCTTTGAGTGGCAAAATAGCCTGGAACTCACGGTTGCGACCTTGCTTGGCAGAACCTCCAGCGGAATCACCCTCAACGAGGTAAAGTTCAGAAATGCTTGGATCACGTGAAGAACAGTCAGCGAGCTTACCCGGAAGCGTAAGTCCGTCCAGGAGACCCTTGCGTATGACCGTGTCGCGGGCGGCGCGAGCCGCAAGGCGAGCGCGGGCGGCAAGAGCGCACTTTGCAAAAACACCCCTCGCTTCTGAAGGATGCTCCTCGAAATATTCGTCTAAATAATTATTGAATACCGCCTCAGTAGCCGTGCGTATTTCCGGATTTCCCAACTTGCTCTTGGTCTGCCCTTCGAACTGAGGATTACCTAATTTGACAGAAATAACAGCCGTCAAACCCTCACGGACATCATCAGAACTCAGATTCTCCTCCTTCTCCTTCAATAAGTCATGTTTTCTCGCATAGGCATTAATCGTTCTCGTAAGAGCCGATCGGAAACCAGTAAGGTGCATACCACCTTCAGGAGTAAAAATGTTATTTGCAAAAGAAAAGATGTTCTCACTGAACGCCTGAGAGTACTGAAGGGCAATCTCAATATATCCTTCCGGCGCATCCTTCTCGACATACATAACCTCTCCAATAGGATCTTTTTTGAGATTAAGATGCTGAACATAAGCCTTGATACCACCTTCAAAATAAAAACGATACATCTGATCGGTACGCTCATCGATAATCGTCATGGAAATACCCTTTGTGAGGTATGACTGCTGTCGCAAACGATTCAAAACTGTCTGTAAATCAAATTCGGTATGCTCAAAAATCTGAGGATCCGGATAGAAGGTAATTCTCGTTCCTGTCTGTGTTGACTTACCTACGGTCTGAAGTTTTCCCTGAGCATCACCACGTGCATATTCCTGGGAATAGAGCTTGTTATCACGCATAACTTCAGCAATTAATTTCACCGAGAGAGCGTTAACTACAGAGGCGCCTACACCATGAAGACCACCGGAAACCTTGTATCCGCCGTCTCCAAACTTACCACCCGCATGCAAAACCGTAAGAACAGTTTCAAGCGCAGACTTTCCTGTTTTTTTGTGTGTCTCAACCGGAATACCACGACCGTCATCCTCAACGGAACAAGCCCCGTCTTTCAGGAGTTTAACGGTAATATTCTTACAAAAACCAGCCATAGCCTCATCAATAGCGTTATCAACAATTTCCCAAACTAAGTGGTGGAGACCGGCGACATCGGTAGTACCAATATACATACCTGGTCTCTTGCGAACTGCAGCCAAGCCCTCTAAAATCTGAATTTGGTCTGCTCCATAAGCGGATTGTGGTTTCAGGTCAGCCATCGTAAAAAGAAAAGAAAAATAAGTGCACTCAACGTATAGCACACTTTTTCGATGCTGTCAGGCAAATTATTGTGGAACCCCCAGGTCACTTGCCACTTTTTGGTAGAAAGTTTTTTCGTAGAATACTTTCACGGCATCAGCAAAGCCATCTATCGGAAATTCTTCAGTCATCTTCTCGGACTGGCCTAAAACAGAGAGAGAGACAGATGATACCATGTTCGTTTTTAAATCGAGGGAAAAGCCAAGAACAATAGGATTTTCATCAAAAGGAAGCTCGACTCCGGTAAGCTGAAAAAGCTTGGAAGGATAATTAACCGTTGCAACCATATCGATAGTTACCTTAAAACCAAGATCAGTGAACTTCTTTACAATGAAAAGCTTGGCAACCTTCTCGACAGAGTTGTCGGCAAAAGATCCAGCAAGAGCACTGCTTGTATCATTCGTAATGGCAAGAAGAGGAGAACTATTAGCTGATGTTGGCTTGAAAATAGTTCTCAACTGACCAAGAGGAACAGCCGCAGAGAGAACAATCTCGTTATAGACCTTAACGTCGGATATGAGAGCACTATCGCGATCATAGATGGCGCTAAATGGAATACCGTTATACTCGGCAGAAGTGATAAATACCTGCTTCTGATCTTTATCGAGAAGAGGACTCACTTGAAGTTTCGAAACGCCAAAGCCGGCGAATGTTCGCTGAACATCCAAAAGAGTCTGTCTCGACTCTTGAGAACTGAGAGGAATCGTTCCCAGTAGCCCTTTCTGAAGACTATCAATTTCCTGCTGCTCGGCAACATTCTTGGTGAATGCCACGAAACGATCCTTATGAGTCTGACCATGAACGGTTGAGTCAGCAAACTCACTACTATTAAGATACTTCCAAAAACTCTGCTGCAACTTAAGAGCATCGCGGAAAAGCTGAACAGCTGCCACGTCTGCACTTGAATCAGTAGCAGCCGTAATATCAGAAAGAAGCATAAACATGACGGCTCGAGCATCAACTAACTCAATTTTTTCATCAAAGAAATAGGAACGAAGTTTTTTGATAAGATCAATCTTCGCAGCAATAAGTGTTTGATTTTCTTCTCTCTTATCGACACCTTCCGGAAGGAGTTTGAGCCATTCCGACTCGAGCTTGAACTTTTGAGTAAAATACGACTCCTTATAAAAAAGCGGTGACCGTAGATAGAGCTGCGACAAGAGCTGATTTTCCTCGGCAAGTACCTGGGGATTCTTTGAAATATCGTCAGAATACAATGCAAAAAGCTCCTGCGTTCCATCAATATACTGTTTGAAAAGCTGGTTCGTAACGATAGAGTCAAAGTCAAGCGCGCTATAAACATCATAGAGACTTGACCGAATCAATCTCGACGCACGATCAAAAGACAAATGATATCCACTCTGATTCAATTGCAATAACACATCGCGCAAATTAGTTTTAAGAGCGAACAGAGAACCATCCTGCGGGATTAAAAGAGAAAACCGCTGAAATCGATCCCATAGGGCATCATCAATAGCACTAACAAAATCCTCATCCCCTGATCGACTCCCTACAAGTTCGGTAAAATATTTCATACGATCACCGGCGGCAGTCGTCTGCGAAACCGTAAAGAGATAGATAGCATCATCCAAATAAGAGAGCGCTCGCGTAACGGAGTCCCGACGACGAATCTGGGAATCAAGCGTAAGTACATTACGGAAACTATGGAAACCACCATAAAGAAACGAGAGAGGATTTGATGGATCAGGATTAACCGTACTGCGTTCTTTAACCATATCAACTAGCAGAGCCAATGCGGTATACCGATAACTGGCATCAAGCTGATAGTTAAACTGAAACCAATTATTTTTTTTGATATCCGCATCAAGAAGTGGTTGATACTGAAACTCCTTCACCAATTTAGAATAGAGAAGCTTCTCTAATTTTGGTTGAATCCTGGAAAGAAGGACGTCGAGCTGATTCCCCTCCGTTACGAGAATACTATTGAGAGGACGCACATTGGCCGTAGCGAATGTCGCTCCGCTAGCAGCATCCGCAGACGAAGGAAGAAAAAGAGCGGTACGTACCGGATTCTTTGCAGCAAAAATACGTAATTCGCCATCTCGAGAAAATACATTAAAGGCGTTGTTATCAGAAGAAGCCACGGCCCCCTGAGGAACATACACTATCAAAGAATGCGTTGAGCCTATCGAACTAATCCACACCTCTCCACTCTCCAAGAGAATCTCATATGGCGAACTGAGCGAGACGGAAAGAACCTTAAGTTGCGTTGAGGGAGCGAGACGGGCAGTAGATCCCCCGGGGAAAGAAAGACTTACTCCGGTTTTGTCTCCGGAAGTAATCTGATACTTCGAAGAGATTCTATCACCAGACTTTCCATCACGCTTGAGCGCAGGCGCATTCAAAACGGTCGCCGTAGAACCTGAGTCAAGATGGAGTTGAACATAAGACTCATCCTGCTTCATATAGGAAGTACCAGTCGGAGCAAACCAACCTAGGCTCAACGTCACAAATAGAGCGCTGAGAAGGGCTAAAACAAGTTGATGAGATATCTTTTTCATGTGTTTTTTATTCCCCTAATTATACCACATTTATAGGATTTTAGTCAATCAAGGTAGGTTGCCGAATCCAGCTTCAAATAGTAGAGTAACGGGGCTAATAGAAGACCTATTTCATTACAAAGATCATCATGAAAAAAATTCTAGCTTCCATACTGATAATCGGACTGCTCATTCCCCTATCTGTACAGGCGGCAAACGATGACGCATCCTCAGGAGACTACACAGAGGCTATCAAGTACATTCACAGCCTAGGGGTAATAGAAAAAGAAATTGATAACTTTTCTCCCAGCAAAAAAATAAGCAAAGGTGAGCTCTACAAACTCATATGGGATAGCGCCGGATTCAAAGGTGAAAAAATCAGCAAAATTCCAACGGGATTCACCGACGTCTCCCCTACCTCAAAATTTGCACCGTATGTGAGAAAAAGCGTTGAGAGCGGCATACTCAAAAAAGGCGGCATGTTCCTTCCAAATGCAAAAGTATCTCGCATAGAAGCGCTCGAAACGGTATTCACCATCATGGGAATCGGCATCACTCGTGTTTTTGATAAGAAAGAAGTTATATTCAAAGATATCCAAAATAACAACAAGTGGGCCCCTCTTGGAAAAACCGCCATGGAGTTCGATATATGGAGTACGAAACAGATGTTCGATCCAAGACAAAAAATAACACAAGGCGAGCTAGCATATTTCATCTACAAAATTTCATCTCAATTACGGCAAGATATTCCGCAAATTCAAGTAATGCAAATTCCATATCCGGACTCACAAAGTACATTTGTATCCGACGATGAATTCAAAGTACTGGAAGAAGTATGGGGCAGAATTCACGACAAATTTGTTTTCCGAGACAGAATAAATGACAAAAAATTAATCCAAGGAGCCATAGACGGCATGGTAAAAAAATTAGATGATAAGTACACCGTCTACCAAGAACCGTCCGATGCAAAAAATTTCAACGAAACATTAAGTGGAGAGTTCGACGGCATTGGAATTTCAATTGATTTAATAGAAGGTAAGGTAATCATCATAAGCCCGATAAAAGGAACACCTGCTAATGATGCAGGACTCAGGGCAAACGACATCATCCTCGAAATTGATAAAAAAAATATACAAGGACTCAAACTCTCCGAGGTCTCAAGCATGATAAAAGGACCGGCCGGAACGAGTGTTGAGCTAATTATCGAAAGAGAAGGAAAAAAGAAAACATATACTATCGTCCGCAAGAGAATAAAATTGGATGCGGTAACGAGCGAGATGAAGGGAAATACCGGCTACATCATGATTCGTAATTTCACGGAAACAAGTGGAGCAGAATTTGGAAGGGAGGTAAAAAGCCTGCTCACAAAAAATCCAACATCTATCGTCATCGATCTCCGTGATAATCCAGGCGGATATCTCGATGCATCTCTCCAGATGCTCGACTATATTCTTCCAGCCAAAACTCGTCTCGCATCACTCATATTTGCCAAAAGAGAAACGGCAGAGCAGTTCCTCCAAGAGTCAGCCGGAATGGTAGGAAGAGCGGAAGTAGACCCCATCAAGCCTGAGGTAATTTTTTATGCTATTGGAAATGGGGAGTTATCAAATCTCCCGATAAAGGTTCTCATCAATGGCGGAAGCGCCTCTGCATCCGAAATCATGGCCGCCTCTCTCAAGGAAAACAATCACGCCACACTCATCGGAGAAAAAAGCTTCGGCAAGGGCACCGTCCAAGAAATCTCCGACTTCACTGACGGTTCCATGTTCAAACAAACCATCGGCCGATGGCAGACCCCTAACGAAAATAACCTCACCGCCAATCCCATCAATCCCGACGTTACGGTCGTCGATAATCCAAAAACATTGAAAGATGAAGTACTGGAATATGCATTAAGTCACTAATGCAAGAGTCTAAAAGAGTTATTATTCTTTCTGAACTCCGGTTGATTCAGTAGCAGGCGGTATACTGACTGTCGGAGCTGGAACTGGAGTTATGGTAGGAGTTGGCTCTGGAACTGGAGTTGCCACTGGTACAGCTGGAGGAATGACTTTCGCTTCTACGGGCGCTTCTTTGACTTCTGGCACTACCTTTGGGGCTTCAACTGGCTGTTGTTCAGACTCTCTTTTTGCCTTCGCCTCAGCCGCGTCTTTCTTAGCCAAAAGTTCTTGAGGATTTGTGGTAACAATTTGATCTTCTCCATAAGAGGCGATTACCTGAATAGCAGCGTGCTTATTGCCAGCAAAGAAAAGCCCCTGACCGATACCGCTGTTGAGGAGAATATAACGCTCACCTTCGGTGAGATTAAACACCTGTGCCAAATAATCCATCGCAGCAGGAGCCTGCTTGAGAAGGAGCTGCATAGAGGAGTTCGTAATAATCGGCTTACCAAATTCAGACTTGAAGAAGTCTTCAACGTCCTGAGTAATAGTGGTAATACCGAGGTAGTACTTACGAGCACGCTTGACGAGTCCAAAGAGGAATCGAGCGGAATCCGGATGCTGCATAATTGACCAAGCCTCATCAACCACGAGGATTCTTTTCTTCAACTCTCTACGAATCTGACTCCATATATAATTCAAAATAATGTACATCGCAATCGGCCGGAGAGACTCGTCGAGATCACGGATAGAGAACACCATAAGACCGGTGCTCAAATTGACATTCGTTGGCTTGCTGAAGAGACCGGCATACGTACCTGAAGTATACTTCTGAAGACGTTGTGCGAGATTCGAGGCGCCATCCATCGTGGAAAGAACCTGATACAAATCTTCAAGTGTTGGAGGTGGAAGGGTCGAAGGATCAACCATCTCCATCGTAATACCCTTGAGAGAGTACACATCAATAAGTGCTCTATCCAGAATTCCTTCCTCTACAGGGGAAATTTCTCCCATCATAATTTTGAGGAGACCTAGAATAGAAATAATATTTTGTCGTAAAATATCACCAGGTTGGCCAATCTCATCGGCCATTGGCGGCGGAAGGTCAAAAGGATTAATACGACGATCAGAGTTGAGGGAGAGGCGGAGGTAGGAGCCGCCGAGCGTTTCAGCGAGGCGTTCGTATTCGTTTTCTGGATCAATAATAATCACATCAGTACCAAGCATCATCAAACGAGTAACCTCTAATTTCACAGCATAGGATTTACCTGCACCAGATTTAGCGAAGACGACTGAGTTAGCATTTTCCAATCCAAAACGATCGAAGATAATCAAACTATCATTATGTCGGTTAACACCATAAAGGATACCTTCATTCGAAGTAAGTGTAGATGAGGTGAACGGGAAGGTACTCGACAATGGTGAAGAGTTCATATTGCGAACCACGTAGAGTTGATCCAAACAAAGAGGCAGTGTTGAATTAAAGCCCTGCTCGGACTGAATCTGAGCACGCTTCGTAAGTACCAATTTTCCCCCAAGAAGACTTTCTAACTGCTTAGCAGTATTCTTGATTTTCTTCTCGTCGTCGGAATAAATCGTGAAATACAGAGCAAACTGGAAGAACTTCTCCTGTCCTCGCTGAATCTCTGTTCGCAATCCCTCAGCATCCTCAAGTGCCGTCTCTAGGCCAGGATCTCGAATCTTTCCTTTTTCTTGATCCATATGAATAGAAGACTGCATTTGAGTAACCTTACGCTTCAACACCTTCATAATCTCCGCCGATTCAATAGGATAGATAAACTGCGAAATATCCATCGCCACCTGAAAGTTAATCAGCGGCGAGAGCCAGTTCATATCCAGATATCTCGGATAGGTAAACACATAAAAAGTCTGAGCATACAGACCATCCACTCGAATCATGTCATATCGAATTTCCATCGCAGAAGGAGCGATCAAATCGCGAATCGAAGCAATCCCCTCCTGATAAATTTTCTCTGCTGCCAGAAGCTCTTTTCTCTCGGCATCTGTCAATTTTCCACCGGCAAGCTGAGAAGCATCTGTCGTCGAAGGAACGGCAACAGTGGTATCCACCAAGTTCTGCGCTGTCGTAACGGTCTGATTAGTATCTGCCATAGGTTTTTTTTATTTCTCGTAATTATACCACACAAAGCAGAAAAATTCAACCGTCTCAAACAGATCGACATAAATACGTAAAATAAAGCTAAATAGCTTCAAAATGGACGATTAGTCTGGTCAACAGAAAAACGGTATGATAGAGTGACGCCGGTATTTTTAGACCCAATAAACGATGGCTGATAACTCAAAAAAATCGAGCAAGGAGATCAAAAAAGAAGAATTACAGCAAATAATATCGACTGAAACAGAATCAATAAAACGAGAAATTTCCACAGAAATGGAGCAGAGCTACCTAGATTACGCGATGAGCGTTATCGTTTCTCGTGCTCTTCCGGACGTTCGTGACGGTCTCAAGCCGGTACATCGCAGAATTCTCTACTCTATGCATGACCTCGGCCTTTCCGCCGGATCTTCCTTCCGTAAGTCAGCCTTTATCGTCGGTGATGTTCTTGGTAAGTACCATCCACACGGCGATAGCCCGGTATATGAGGCACTCGTACGTATGGCTCAAGACTTCGCTATGCGATATCCGCTCGTTCGCGGTCAGGGTAACTTCGGTTCGATTGATGGAGACTCCGCAGCTGCTATGCGTTATACCGAGGCAAAAATGGAAAAGGTTACCGAAGAAATTCTCCAGGATCTCGAAAAAGACACGGTCGACTGGCAGCCGAACTACGATGGACGACTCAAGGAGCCAAAAGTACTTCCTACAAAACTTCCACAACTTCTCTTGAACGGAACTACCGGTATCGCGGTTGGTATGGCCACCTCAATTCCACCACATAATATGGGGGAAATTATTGATGGAACCATTCACCTCGCCGATAACCCGGAGGCAACGATCGACGATCTCATGCAATTTATCAAAGGCCCTGACTTCCCTACCGGAGGTATTATTTACGATACAAGTGCGATTAAAACCGCATATACTACGGGTCGTGGAGGTATCGTTATGCGCGCAGTGGCCGAGATTGAAGAACGAAAAAATGGTAAATTTGCCATTATCGTTACGGAAATCCCCTACCAGGTTAATAAAAAAACACTTGTTGAAAAAATTGCCGACCTCGTACGAGACAAAAAACTCATCGGAGTCAGCGATCTCCGCGATGAGTCTAACCGAGAAGGTATTCGTGTAGTAATTGAACTCAAAAAAGATTCCTATCCGAAAAAAGTTCTCAATCAGCTCTTCAAACAGACGGCCATGCAGTCATCATTCAATATGAATATGATCGCTTTAGTGGACGTCGTGCAGCCAAGATTGCTCGACTTGAAACAAGTATTAGAAGAGTTCCTCAAGCATCGCAAAGAAGTCATTACTCGACGAACACAATTTGAATTACGCGTAGCACAAGATCGAGTTCATATATTAGAAGGTTTAAAAATCGCCCTCGATCATATCGATGAGGTCATCGCAACTATTAGAAAATCCGATACAAAAGAACTTGCTCATGAGGCGTTGATGAAGAAGTTCACTCTCAGCGATCGGCAGGCAAAAGCTATTCTCGAGATGCGTCTCCAGACACTTGCCGGATTGGAACGAAAGAAAATTGACGATGAATACAAAGAATTAATGGGACTCATAGAAGAGCTCGAATCAATCCTGAAAGATCCAAAAAAGGTCATTAAAATGATCAAAAAAGAGCTCGCAGAAATCAAAGAGAAGTATACCGAGGGCCGAAGAACCAAAATTATCAACGAGGCGGTGGGACAAATTTCTCAGAAAGATACCATCCCTAATGAGGCGATGATCGTCGTACTTACTCAGGAAAATTACGTAAAGAGAATGCCACCAAGTACCTTCCGTGCACAAAACCGCGGAGGAAAAGGCATTATCGGAGCCACAACCAAAGAAGAAGATGAGATCAGAATCGTTCGAAGTGCTATGACACACGACGAAATTATGTTCTTCACCAACACAGGTCGCGTCTTCCAGATCCCGGTATACGATATTCCCGTCGCATCACGCACCGCGCGAGGTCAGGCTATCGTTAACCTTCTCCAGCTCAAAGATAACGAGTTTGTAACCGCCATGTTCACCGCAGGAAAAGGCATCAAAGGCGAGTTCCTCTTCATGGCAACCAAGAAGGGTCATGTGAAGAAGACAGAGTTAAAAGATTTCGCCAACGTCAGAAAAACAGGCCTCATAGCCATTAAATTGAGAGAGAATGACTCTCTTGAATGGGTACGTGAGACAAACAAGGGGCAAGAAGCGGTCATCGTCACAAGAAATGGCAAATCAATTCGATTCCACGAAAGCGACGTAAGACCTATGGGACGCGCATCAATGGGCGTACGAGGAATCTCACTCAAAGATAGCGATGTAGTTGTCGAGATGGATGTTATCCAAGATCCAAAGACCGCAGAACTTCTCGTCATTATGGAAAACGGTATTGGAAAATCAACAAACATGGAAGAATATCGTATCCAGAAGCGAGGTGGATCAGGAGTGAAAACAGCCAACGTCACCGAGAGAACTGGTCACATTATCGGAGCTCGCGTCATCAATGAAGACACGAACGAAGATCTCCTCCTTATCTCAAAAGCAGGACAGGTCATCCGTGTAAATCTCAAACAGATTCCATCAAAGGGTCGTGCAACGCAGGGCGTTTACCTGATGAGAATGGACGAAAAAGATAAAGTCGCATCCATGTCCACGCTCTACGCAGAAACACCGGAAGAGGCAGCAGCAGCCGATGCGGCAGCGGCAGCACAGACAGAAATGATTGCATAAAAAATCTTCTACAGCGAAATCATTTTCGCAACGTAAAAAAAATGCTACGATGGCGCCATGAGAAAAGGCGTCATTGTTGCAATATGCTTAGCGCTGGGTACCATGCTCCCTATGGTCGCATTCGCCGCAAATGGTGATTTGGAATTACTCTCAGGAAGTGCGCGATTCGTACCGGAAAATCCAACGCAAGGAAAATCAACACGCATCTATGCAACGATAAAAAACAACAGCAAGGATGACTTATATGGAACCGTAAAGTTTTTTAACAAAACAAAAAATACAAATATTGGAGACGACCAACCCGTATCAGTCATCGCCGGAAAAACAGATGATGTTTTTGTAAATTGGAACCCATACGCAGGAAAACAAACTATCGAGGTGACCATCATCCCATGGCAAAAAGGCGATAACTCAGCCAACAATGCCTATACCATTTCTGTAAATGTCGTAGGTGATCTCGATTTCGATGGAATACCGGACGCAATCGATCCGGATATAGATGGTGATGGAACATCCAATGCAGAGGACGCCTTCCCGTTAGATCCGAAGGAGTGGAAGGATACTGATGGGGATGGAACGGGTGACAACACAGATACGGACATTGATGGAGACGGAGTAACGAACGATCAGGAAAAAAACATAGGAACCGATCCGGCAAATCCAGATACCGATGGTGACAAAATCTCTGACGGAAAAGACCCTTTTCCGCTCGACCCGAAAGAGTGGAAGGATACTGATGGGGATGGAACGGGTGACAACGCAGACGCGGACATTGATGGAGATGAACTATCAAACGATCAGGAAAAAAACATAGGAACCGATCCGGCTAATCCGGATACCGATGGTGACAAAATCTCTGACGGAAAAGACCCTTTTCCGCTCGACCCAAAGGAGTGGAAAGACTCAAACCGCAATGGTATCGGCGATAATTCCGACCCCGACAAAGACGGTGACGGTATTCCAAACACGCAAGACCCGTTTCCGAGTAACATTACGCCCGTTGCTACGTTACAAAATAATCAGATCACCCCGCTTATAGTATCGATAGATAAGCCCTTTAAACTCAATGCCGGCCCGAGCTATGACCCGGATGGGAAAATCACGGAAATCAGCTGGACCATCGATGGAAAGAATAAATATGAAGGAATATCCCCTACTATCACGATTGATGAGCCTGGAAACCACGTAATCGAGCTAAGCGTGAAGGATAATAGTGGCGAAGTAACCAAAAAATCATGGAACATCTTCGGTTCAGCTTCAGTTTTCTCTTCGCAGGGTGGAATTGCGACTGTTTTAATTGCCCTTGCGCTTTTGGCAGTCCTTTATTATAGTACCAAGGCCTTTAGAAAGGACTCTTCGAAAGGAGAACAAAGCCAAAAACACTAAGGACAAAGCTGAATTACATCTCTCTCAACCCCATTATTATGAAATCAGGCACCCACCCAAATTACTTCTCCGATGTAAAGATCACCTGCGCATGCGGAAATATCATCGTCACCGGATCAACGAAAAAAGAGCTTAAAACAGAACTTTGTTCAGCTTGCCACCCATTCTTCACTGGAAAACAGCGTCTCGTAGATACCGCTGGACGTGTTGAGAAGTTCAGAGCACGAGCAAAAGCTACTGAGGAGAAAGCATCCGTCGCTAAGTCCAAAAAGAAGAAGACTGAGGACGAAGAATAAAGCTTTTCAGGTGGAAGACACCCTTCCCATCCATGAATAAGTTCAAAGCCTACATCAAGATTGGAGTCATAGATGCGCTGGAAATGCGCTTCCAGCTTGTATATTGGCTCTATGTAAATATGGCACCTATCGTTCTGATGGCCTATCTTTGGTCGAACGTATACTCCAAAAAAGACCTCATCGGTGGCTTTTCACTGAATATGATGGTGACCTACTACATACTCACCCGACTTTTTAACCGTATCGTCTCCACCTACAGCGAGGAACGAATCGCGAAAGATATCAAAGACGGACAGCTCAACCAGTTTATCACCCGTCCTATCAGCTATCTCGCCTTCAAGTTTGGCGAACGCATCGGCATCCGCATCATCAATCTCGCCATCGTCATCCCGATCTACGCCATTATGATACTTTTTTTGAAAAAATATTTCATATGGCAGATGTCTCTTTTGAATTTCACTATTATCAGTGTCAATCTCTTTCTCTCGCTTACATCTTTCTTTCTTCTCGCTTTCATTATAGGACTCATGGCCTTTTTTATGATAGAAACGCATTCGCTGAACGGCCTGAAAGAGCAAGTTACCGGACTTATGTCAGGATATATCTTTCCCCTAAGCCTCCTGCCGCCGGAACTCCAACATATATTTAAATACCTCCCATTCGCCTATTACTATGACTTCCCTATGCAGGTATATTTCAATCGGATTTCAGTACATGAAATGCTCCTAGGACTCATAATTCAAAGCATCTGGATCATCATACTTTACATAATCTGCAAACTGATGTGGAAAAAAGGAACCAAAAATTACGAAGCCACCGGAATCTAAATCATCTATGAAAATACTCATCCGCTACATCAAACTCTACCTTCACTTCGTCTCAAACTGCATCACCAGGGAGCTACTCTTTCGTACCCACCTCATACTGTCATTCTGTGCCCGTCTCATGCTCTTTGGGCTCTATATCATGATGTACGACGTCATCTACAAAAACGCCGCCTCCATAGGGTCATTAAACTACGATCAAGCGTTATTGTACTTGAGTATATTCTTTTTGGTAGATACTATCGGCTTCACATTTTTCATAAAAAACTTCTCAACATTTCCAGAATATATATCGGAAGGAAAACTCGACATCGTTCTGACAAAACCGGTCGACAGTCAGTTCTTCGTATCAGTGCGGTATTTTTCCCTCACATCACTGTTCTCAATGCTCCCACCTCTTGGGCTTTTCATACGACAAGTTGATCGACTTCATATCGCACTAGATCCCTATCATGTATTTCTATTTGGATTATTTTTGGTATGTACCCTTATTGTCTATTATGCAATCTGGTTCATTACGAATTTAATTCTCTTTTGGGTCAATAGGATCGACGCGCTGCATGAATTTTTTGTTACCATATGGAGATTTATGCAGTTCCCACCTGATATATTTCAAAATGTTATACGATTATTTTTTCTCTTCATCGTTCCAATTCTTCTCACGATAGAGGTTCCAATGCAGGCCCTGACGGGCTCAACGATCAAGATATCCCACATATTTCTGCTGGTCGGAGCTAGTGTTTTGAGCTTGTTAATCAGTAGAATATTGTGGAAAATGGGCCTACGTCGTTACCAAAGCACCGGATGAAACCAATAATACATCTCGAAAATCTCAGAAAGCAGTACTCCTATTACAAGAAGCAACCAGGGCTTTGGGGCTCAATCAAGGGGTTATTTCATAGAGAGGAGCTATTTGTAGACGCCGTAAAAGGCATAAGTTTCGACATCCAGCCTGGTGAATTCGTGGGCTTCGTGGGACCAAATGGAGCTGGAAAAACAACAACGCTCAAAATGCTCTCGGGAATCCTCTACCCCGCAAGTGGCGATGTTGACGTCCTGGGATTCAAACCATTCGAGCGAAAAACAGCATTTCAGAAACAGTTCGCTCTCGTAATGGGTCAGAAAAACCAACTCTGGTGGGATCTGCCTCCTATGGAAAGTTTTCTTTTGAACAAGGCGATTTATGAAATTCCCGATGATCTTTTCAAAAAAAATCTGGAGGAGTTAAGCGAGTTACTCGATATCAAAGACATTCTCAATGTACAAGTTCGCAAGCTTTCTCTCGGTCAGCGCATGAAGTGTGAGTTAGTCGCAGCGTTATTGCACAGCCCAAAAGTCCTCTTTCTCGATGAGCCAACGATTGGTCTGGATGTGGTTTCTCAAAATGCCATCCGTGAATTTCTCAAAAAATATAATCAAGAAAAAGGAGCGACCATTATTCTCACTTCGCACTACATGCAGGATATTCGCAGACTCTGCAATCGTGTAATTATTATTCATCATGGAGAACTGCTCTATGACGGAACCTACGACGCACTTCATACGAAATATTCCGACTCGAAAACACTTGAATTTACAGCGGTAGAAGAAATTCCCGAAAGTGAACTCCTCAAATTCGGAACAGAAATTAAGATCAAGAATAAAACCTATAGCGTAGAAGTTCCACGAGAAAAAACCGCAGAGATTACAGGAAAACTCCTAGAAAAATACACCGTTGATGATATCATTATTCACGAACGAGACATCGAAGAAATTATTGGAGAAATTTTTATTTCTAAAAAAATGAGAGATTAGACGAGCGAAGACGAGTCTGTACCCGTTCCCGATTTACTAATACTATACACATGTTCACTATTCTCAAAAAACAGCCAGGCTCCGGTGCACGAACGGGAATTATCACCACTCCTCACGGACAGATTCATACACCGGCATTTATGCCCGTAGGCACAAAAGGCACCGTGAAAGCCATTAAACCAGAGGAGCTCGTAGAGATGGGCGCAGAAATTATTCTGGGCAATACCTATCATTTACACTTACGGCCCGGCGAAGAATTAATAGAAAAAATGGGTGGCCTACAAAAATGGACCAACTGGAATCGACCGATGCTTACAGACTCCGGCGGGTTCCAAGTATTCTCACTCGGCTCAGAAAAAGACTATACCGGCGGCGAAGACGAGGCGACAAAAACAGGTGTAAAAATTACCGACGAAGGTGTTGAGTTCAAGTCGCATCTCGACGGAACAAAACACTTTTTCACTCCGGAAAAAGTAATGCATATCGAGGCCAAGCTTGGTGCGGATATTATCATGGCCTTCGATGAGTGTGCGCCAGGAACATCAGACAAGGCCTATGCAAAGGGAGCAATGGATCGTACGCACAACTGGGTACTAAAGTGCAAAAAAGAGCATGAACTCATTCAAAAAGATCGACCGGAAAATGCCCAGCAGATGCTTTTCCCGATTGCCCAGGGAGTAATCTATGACGATTTACGCGTTGAATCAGCCAAATTCATGGCAGACCTCGATCTCCCGGGAATCGCGATCGGTGGCCTCTCTGTTGGAGAATCAAAAACCGAAATGTACCACACACTTGATATTCTTCAGCCCCACCTACCGGAAAACAAACCCCGCTACCTCATGGGCGTCGGCACTCCCGAAGACATGCTCGAGGCCGTTGACCGTGGCGTAGACATGTTCGACTGCGTCCTCCCTACCCGGATAGCACGCCACGGCACCTTCTGGACCGAATTTGGCCGCTTCCACATCAAAAACGCCGAGTACCGAGAATCAGCGCTCCCGCTCTCCCCTACCTGCACATGCTACGCCTGTCGTAACTACTCACTCAGCTACATCCGCCATATCTTCTTCGAAAAAGAAATCCTCGCGGCAATGCTCCTCTCTATTCACAATCTTCACTTCCTCCTCAACCTCGCCAAAGAAATGCGAGAGCACATCAACGCGGGAACATTTCCAACATTCAAGAAAGACTTCCTGGCAAAATTTATCATCCCTTCTGGGAATAAGTCCTAAAAAGAGTATTGACTTATATCGTCACAGTTTCATAAACAAGTAATTTCGCCGGCGAAATATTGAGCTTTAGAAATGCCATTTTTCTAAGCATAAGACTATGCCAAACCTTCAGTAAGAAATGTCAATTCACCATTTTTGTTAAAAACGAGAATATATTTAAAAGAAAAATATGGTACGCTGAAAAAGCTTAATTACCTATGTATGATCGCCTACCTCTCCGGAACCATTCAGAAAATACTCGAGAAGAAAATTATCCTTAACGTATCGGGAGTCGGTTATCTCGTGACCATTCCGGCGAGTATGATCTTTACGCTTGAGGAAGGCAAATCTCTCGAACTCTATATCCATACGGCCGTTCGCGAAGATGACATTAGCCTCTATGGATTACCTTCGGCAGACTCAATTAAATTTTTCAATCAACTCATCTCCGTCCAAGGTATCGGTCCAAAAATGGCCACGGACATGATGTCCCTTCCAAGTGACTCTATTAAAAATGCCATCGTACAAGGCGATACCGCTACACTCACTGGCATTCCCGGCGTCGGCAAAAAGATCGCTGAGCGTCTCGCCACCGAACTCAAAGACAAGATCGAAATGGTCTCTACTGGTGCCTTCCCTCAGCACGCCAAGGGCAGCCTTAAAAAAGAAAATGACGAAGCGATCGACGCCCTCCTGGGTCTGGGCTACCAGCGAAACGAAATCGTCCGACGACTCAAAGAGGTTCCGGAAAAGATTCAAAAAACAGAGGATATTATTCGATACTTTTTACAGAACTCATAAATGTACCGACTCAAAAAACTCAACCCCATTTTCAAAAAAGAGCATGTAGATGCTATAATTATCAAAAATCTCATTAATGTTCGTTACCTCACAGAGTTCACAGGAACGACAGGATTTCTCATTATCACACCAAAAAAGAATTTTTTCTTCACCGACTTCCGCTACAAAGGCTACGTCGAAATGCACCTCCCTCCGTTCTATACCTTCATCGATACGGCAACACTCAGGGGCACGGGTTTCAATGACTTTCTTAAAAAGGAAAAGATAAAAAAGCTCGGATTTGAGAGCGAGCACATGATGGTCAATCAATACATCAGTTGGGGAAAGAACTTAAAAGCCTCCCTCAAACCTCTGAGTAATATCGACTCCATGCTTCGAATAGCGAAGACCGACGAAGAGATTGATCGCATCACCCTAGCGCAACGCTGTGCTGAAGATGCCCTTCTAAAAATTATGAAGAAATTGAAATCCGGAAAAACAGAACAGCAAATTTCCGACGAAATAGAGATGGCCGCATTCACGTACGGAGGAGAAAATGAAGTTCGAATTTCTTTCAAGCCGATCGTGGGATTTGGACCTAATAGCGCCATTCCTCACCACCAGAACACCAATAAAAAGTTCAAAAAAGGCGACATCGTCCTTGTCGACATGGGGTTCAGTCACGGCGGATACTGCTCTGACATGACCCGAACATTTTTCACCAAACCACCTACTGACTTTGAGGCAAAAATATATAATACCGTTTTAAAAGCTCAAACAGAAGCCATTAAGCACATGAAGATTGGAAACACCGGCGGGGACTGCGACAAGATCGCACGCGACATCATCACCAAAGCTGGATACAAAAATAACTTCGGTCACTCACTCGGCCACGGCATCGGCCTGGAAGTCCACGAAGCTCCCGGCGTCAGCGCAGGCAACAAGAACAAACTCGTAGAAAACTGCGTCATCACCTCCGAACCCGGCATCTACCTCGAAGGCCAATTCGGCGTCAGAATCGAGGACATGATTCACGTCACCAAGAAGGGTCCCGTGAATCTAGCCAAGTATCCAAAAAAATTGGAGGAGGTAATCTTGAAAATTAACCAATAAATCGCTCAATAATTAATCCCTGCAGAAAGAGCTCTTCCTCGGGAAGAAGTACGCCATCTTCATCGAATACACCAACCGGAAAATCATTAAGATAGAAAACAGGTCCGCTCGTCGGAAAAATTTGTACATAACCCTGAGACTTAAGTGGCAATTCAGTACCGGTATGTTTTTCGTATCGAGTAGCGAACAACTCAATATTTCCCTTCGCATACTCTACAGCGGCCAGACCGGCAGCTTCTTTTCGTTCATCAAATTCAGGACCATTTTGAGCAGCAGGAGGAATATATGCCGCAACTTGAGTACCCGGACGCAATCCGGCAACTACTTGTTCCAAAGCATTTGCACTACCTGAATAAACTCGAACACGCATCCCTGAGCTAGGCAACCTAATGGTACCTAACAAACGAGCACCCTTAGGTAACACTTCTTCTCTTCTCTTTGCTTGAGTACGAACAGGAGCTTTTTTTACGGCGGCCGGAGGACGAACCGTTGAAGTTTCCAATGATACCGCCTCAGCCTTTTTAACCTTCGGCAATTCAACCGCAAATGAGAGTGAAGGGTTTCCGGAAAGCTTCGATAACTCCTTAGGAGAAACTCTACTAGCTACCGTAGGAACATCGCGAACGGCCTGTATGAATCCATCAACCGTTGCTGAAAGATTTTCAGGCTGATAGTGAACATTCAAAATTTTTCCTGCAGCTACAGCAATGTCAGCCACTCGCTTATCTAACTTGGCAATCTGATCTTCAGTGGCTGTAATCTGCGGACTCATGCGGGAGATATCGAGCTCAAGCGAACTGCGAATCGCGCGATTTTCTACCGTATCAGCTGGAATCATTATAAGTTTCGCCTCAAGCTGAACTTGATCTCTCTTAATACCATCAATCTTCGCTACATATAATTTACGCTGATTTGCCTCTTCAAGAGTCACATTACTAATTTTCTCAATAATCTGGAGCAACTTCATCATCATTCTCGGTGTAGATAAGTTCTCCGTAGCCCGAGGATTCAGACCAAGAGATACCTGAGCAGAAGTCGCATCAGCAGAGGCAACATTGGCCATCGAGTGTGATCGAAGTGCCATACCGATAATCTCAAGAGCGTCCTGAAGAAAGTTCTCGAGAGGGAAACGCTGCGGGCCGACGGTATGTAACTCACCAAAAGACTGAACCATAGTCGCCTGAAGCGCGCTCCAATTCTGAACAGCCTGGTCAAGAAGTGTCTCCTCAAGGCTATTTCGAATATGATCAGAGACGCCTACAAGTTTAGCTTGTAGCTGATCCGGAATAGAGACCGTAACAGACGGGCGATTAAAAACCTCCGGTGTCATCAACTGATCCTCGGGGCTTCCGGCAGCAGCTAGCATTGCCTGAGCCTCATCGTACTGAGAAGAAAAATTAACAGTATTTGTAGTAGTCATAAGTAAGTTTTACGTAAAGATTAAAGGATCCGCATTATACGTAAAATATTTATTTTAGCAAGGACTTGTTCCACGAAAGCAAAGCTGCTAGAGTACGGCCACATGGCAAACATCGCTGTTCTCCTCTTTCCGGGTTCGAATTGTGAGCTAGAAGCGCTCAGGGCCTGCAAACGAGTTGGGATGAACACAAAATTAGTACGATGGAATGAGAATGAAGCTGATTTAAGCGCATTTGACGGTTTCATATTGCCTGGAGGCTTCTCCTATGAAGACCGTGGACGAAGTGGAATTATAGCCTCAAAAGAGCCTATTTTTGGAAAAATTCTCGAGGAAGCAAACAAAGGAAAACCGCTTATTGGCATATGTAATGGAGCCCAGATGCTCGTAGAGCTGGGAGTAATTCCTGGTGTTTCTATTCGCAAACTCGACATGGCCCTAGCCTGGAATGAGCGAATCAAGGACGGCAAAATCCTCGGAACTGGCTTCTATAACGACTGGATCACGATCAAAAACGATGTAACTCCCGGACGATGCGCCTTCAATAACTTCCCCAAGGGAACCACTATTAGGATTCCAATTGCTCATGGCGAAGGACGATACACTACGCAAATTCCCGAACTACTCGAAGAGATGATTAAGGGCGAGCAGACGGTCTTCCGCTACTCTGATGAACAAGGAAATTGTACAAACGAATTCCCCGTAAATCCAAACAATTCCGCCCATAATTTGGCTGGAGTTTGCAACACGAATGGCAATATTATGGCTCTCATGCCTCATCCTGAGCGAACAGAGATTGGAGATCCTATCTTCGCCTCCATGAAAGAATACATTGAACAAAAAAAGTATACACATATCGAAAGACCAAAGATGGTGACTGGGTGGAATGAAAAATCTGTCACGCCCTACGAAGAAAAACCCGACTACACCTTCCTCATCTCACTCATTATTACCGACAATGAAGAACGAACGATCGAGCAAGCTTTTCATCGAATCGGATTTGACGATCTCAAATTAAAAAAATCAGTGTATGTAGGCATGAATCTTGAAAAAACTCCGGAAGGTATCGACATAGAGAAGTCTCTTCTCGAAACCATTATCCGAAGTAATGAAATTATGAACAGTAACAAGGAAATGGTCAGTATTACCACGAAGGATGGCAGGAAGTTCCGCTATGACAATGCAAAAGGAATAGTGCCAGATACAGCCGAGGCATCAGGAACAAAGACAAACCTTCTCGTCCTCGATCCGGATAACTACACCGGAAAAGGCATCGCCCAATCACTCAAGAAGCGTTATCCGACACTTGGAGTAAAGGAAATTCGAAGAGGATTACAGTGGAATGTGACGAGCAGCAAGCCCCTTGCGGAAATTATTGACGCACACTTGCTCCACAACCCTCATTCCGCAGAGGTTTATTCACGATAATATACTATATATGTGCGGTATTTTTGGATATTTCGGACCGAAAAAGAATGCGACAGAAATCGTTATTGATGGCTTAAAGAAGCTAGAATATCGTGGTTATGACTCATGGGGAGTCGCCTACAAGACAAAAGATGATATCAAAATTCACAGACAGATTGGAAAAATCGGTGAGGCCCATTTGGTCGTCGAAGACGTCGAGGGTATCGAAGAGTCCATTGCTATCGGACACTCACGTTGGGCGACGCACGGAGGTGTGACGCAGGCAAACGCGCATCCACATACTACCGAAAATCGTGAGATCGTATTGGCACACAATGGTATTATTGAAAATTACCTCGAGCTAAAAGAAGTTCTCGTGCAAAAAGGACACATCTTCACCTCCGAAACAGACTCTGAAGTTTTAGCGCATCTTATCGAGGAAGAAATGAAAAATGATAGCTTCCTCAACGCAACCAAGAAAGCACTACATCAGGTAGAAGGTCGCTACGCCGCCCTCGTCATTAGTAAAAAAGAAAACAAAATTATCGCATCCCGAAGAGGATCCCCTCTTATCATTGGCATCGGAGAAGACGGCGAACGATTCATCGCATCCGACATCCCAGCATTTCTCAAGCACACGAAAAAAGTGCAGTACTTAGATGATAACGAACTCGTAATTATCGACGCGCAGGCGACAACATTCTACAATCTCGAGACAGACCAAGAGGTAGAAAAAAGAACCATCGAAATTGAGTGGACTGAAGAAAGTGCGGAAAAAGGAGACTTCAAGCACTTCATGTTAAAGGAAATTATGGAGCAGAAAGAAACGCTCTATAGGGCCATAAATCAAGATGCCGGACTTATCGAGCAGGTAGCCGATGCCATAAAAAATGCTTTTGGAACATACCTCATCGGTTGCGGAACAGCGGGGAAAGTATGCATGACAGCCGAGTATATGTTTTCATCCATCGCGAAAAAACATGTAAATACCGCCTTTGGCTCAGAGTTCCCGAACTACCATCACTTTCTCACCAACAAATCGCTCATCATCGCCGTATCGCAATCAGGAGAAACGGCCGATACATTAGAGGCACTAGAAATAGCAAAAGCAAAAGGCGCAAAAATCATCTCGATCGTAAACGTCGAAACATCCACAATGGCACGCATGTCAGACATCGTAATTCCCATCAAGGCCGGCCCGGAAAAGGCGGTAGCATCAACAAAGGCGACCACATCGCAATTAGCAATCCTCATGCTCATCGCCTACGCCACAGCAGACAGATTATATAAAGGCAAAGAAATACTCGTCAACGCCGCAGGCCAGATTAATGACATGCTTAACCCGCGTTACGAGGAACACATTCAGCAATTGGCGGAAAAAATTCAGCATGCGGAAAGTATGTATATCATCGGCCGCGCCTCAAACTATCCAATGGCACTCGAAGCAGCCATCAAACTTCAGGAAGTCTCATACATTCATGCTGAAGGATTCGCCGGTGGAGAGTTAAAGCATGGACCAATTGCACTTATTAGTCAGGGAACTCCATGTGTTGTACTTGTTGGTCCAGATGAAACGAGAAAGGCGATCCTCAGCAATGCCATGGAGATCAGGGCTCGCGGTGGATACATTATTGGCGTGTCTCCTCAAAAAGAAGAGGTCTTCGACTACTGGATTCGTGTCCCCGACTGCGAAACCGCCTCCCCTATCGTCAACATCATTCCTGTTCAAATCCTCGCATATCAACTGGCGTTGCTACGCAAAAACGACCCGGATATGCCAAGAAATCTGGCCAAGAGTGTGACGGTGAAGTAAATTAGGTATGCGCACGCGGTCTAGCAAGACTGTCCTCGGGGCACACTTTTAGCTTTATCTCAATATTGCAAAATTTGGATATAATTTCATAAATTAATTTCTGCGCGCGCAGAGATTGATATTAGAAATCAAAATATAAATCAAACAACTAGACGTACTCCCATTCAAAGCTAAATTATGGTATAATACTCTCGAAAACAAAATCTCATTATGCTCCACAAAAGAACAAAAATCGTCTGCACCTTAGGGCCGGCATCGTCCGATCTCGTAACGCTCGAAAAAATGATTCGCGCCGGTATGAACGTGGCACGATTAAATTTCTCACATGGAACCTATCCGCAGTTTGAAAAAATTATAAAAAACATTCGACAACTTTCCAAAAAACTTGATACCCCAATTGCCATCCTTCAGGACCTACAGGGTCCAAAAATCCGCATCGGCGAGATGCCGGAAAACGGAGTAGAGATCAAAGCAAATGAAGAAATTATTCTCTCGACGAATCATGACAAGTTCAGCTCAAAAAATGGGGTGAAAATATTCCCCGTACAGTATAAGGAACTTCATAAAGATGTTACAAAAAACGACCTCATTCTCATCGACGATGGGCTTATTGAGGTAAAAGTGACAAAGGTAGAAGGCACAAGCATTCACGCCATCGTACAGACAGACGGGGTTATCAAGTCACGCAAAGGCATCAACGTTCCAACGGCATCTCTTGCAGCAGATCCACTCACCTCAAAAGATCTGGAGGATCTCGCATTCGGCATGAAACATGATGTGGATTACGTAGCGCTGTCATTCGTAAGAGAAGCATCGGACATCATTCGTCTGAAAAAAATTCTACGCGACAAAAAATGCGCCGCAAAAGTCATGGCCAAAATCGAACGCCATGAGGCGGTAAAAAACCTCGAAGAGATCGTAAAAGTCTCCGATGCCCTGATGGTAGCTAGAGGCGATCTCGGAATAGAAATTCCCGCAGAAAACGTACCAATTGTACAGAAAAGAACTATTCTATTAGCCAACATATATGGAAAACCGGTAATCACCGCAACGCATATGTTAAACTCGATGATAGAGAATCCGCGAGCAACGCGAGCGGAGATTTCTGATGCAGCCAACGCTGTATTCGATCACTCCGACGCCCTCATGCTTTCGAACGAAACAGCCGTAGGAAAATACCCCGTAGAAGCCGTAGAAACACTCGCGAGAGTAGCTCACGCTACTGAAGAAAATCTGGAAAAGTACGAGCACCTCCTTCCTTTTAAAATCAAAAAATTCGACCTTCCTATCTCAAGCGCAACGTGTCTCAATGCAACAAAACTCGCAGTAGATATCAATGCCGATTTCATCGTGGCCATATCCCTCAGTGGCTACACGGCTCAGCACATCGCCAAGCATCGGATCTACAAACCAATCATTACGTTCACAAATAGCGAGAAGGTACGCAATCAACTCGCGCTCGTCTGGGGCCTCAACCACATCTTCGTCAAAAAAATGAACTTCAAAAATGCCTCACAAGAAGTAGCGCAATTTCTACGCACAGAAAAAATCGCAAAGAAAGGCCAGGAAGTCGTTACGGTCATCAACGCAAGTAAGGACGAAAATATCATTACAACAACAATTATTTAGCAGCAATCCCAATTTGCAGCTTCTTCAATTTACGGTATACTTGCGGCGTATAAAACCTCACCTTTATGCGCATAATTGGAATAGATCCGGGGACAGCAAGAACGGGGTACGCGATTGTAGAAATACGCGGACGAGACTCCCATGTACTCGATCTCGGATGTATCACTACGGAGAAAACCCAGACACAAGCCGAAAAACTCCTAGAGATAGCAAGCAATATTGAAGAATTGATTGAAAAATGGCATCCGGATCAGGCCGCGATCGAACGACTTTTTTTCTCGCAAAATGTGACAACAGCAGTAACAGTAGCACAGGCTCGCGGGGTAATCTTGGAGACAATCGCACGCCGAGGAATCGCCCATAGTGAGTATCTTCCACGCGAAATTAAATTATCTGTATGCGGAAACGGTGGAGCTGATAAAAAAGCAGTGCAAAAAATGGTTCAAATACTATGTAATCTCAAGGCGATACCGCAAATTGACGACGCGGCCGATGCCATAGCGGTCGCACTCTGCCACGCTCAGCACAGCGCATACCAACAACTACTCCGAACATAATTTCATGAAAAAATACACTCCAATAATTGCCGCAACCGCCATCAGTGGATTAATCATTACCGGATTATTCGCTACTGGAATTTTGCAGTACAAAGAAAATGTAGCTCCGAAAAAAACAATCACACTCGACCAGGTTACAAAAGACACCTCCTCGAAACCTGACTCCCTGACATACCTGCAACACATGCAGCAAGGAGATGACTATGCGAAAAAGAATATGACAACCCTAGCTATAAATGAATATATCGCCGCAAATCAGCAGCAAACAGAAAATGCGGAGCCCTACTTAAAAATAGGAAGACTTCTTTTAGCGGAAAAAAACTACACAAAAGCTCAAGAAATCTACCAGCAACTCCTCATGAAGGAAAAAGATAATCAGGAGGCAAATCTCTACCTGGTGAAAACGTACATCATGCTTCGGAATATAGAAAAAGCGCGCGACCTCCTGCAAACATTACCAGAGAGCCAAACAAAACTATATTACACGGGAATAATAGCAGCCTATTTCGGACAATATGATGCAGCGAAGGCAAGCCTCAATGCAGCATCAACCATAGTAGGAGGATCCCCTGACATCATCTCTAAGGCAAAAAATGTATTATCGGTATTTGATGAATATGGCACCAACCAAGGAAGCCCTGAAATCTTCCTCAAGACATTATTAGCAAAAAGTTTCAATCAAGTTGGCGAGTACACACTCACGATTCCCCTACTCTTCAATGTGGTAAAAGAAAAAAAAGACTATCGTGATGCATGGATTCTCTTGGGCTACGCCTATCTCAATACCGACGATAACAAAAACGCCATCGACGCCCTCGAAGAAGCGAAAAAATTAGATAAAAATAAACCGGAAACACTCTTCTTCCTCGGACTGAGTTATAGCGCTAACAATCAAAAAGATCTCGCCGCTCAATACATAGCAGAGGCGATAGACAAAGGATTTGAGCCAAAAATTCAAGCACAGCAAAAACTAGCAGAAATATATATGGAGTTAAAAGATTACGAAAAAGCAGCACTCAGATACGAAGCGGTAGTAGCTCTCAACGACACCAACATCAACTACTATGTGCGACCAATGTGGCTGTATATTGAAAAACTGAATCGACCGGAAAAAGCCCTCGCACTCGCCAAAAAAGCGATCGAAAAACATCCGAATAGTGGAATGGCCTACAATTTAGTAGGATGGGCACAAATCAATTTGAAAGATTACGATCAGGCAAAGCAATTCCTAACAAAAGCCGTAGAACTCGACCCAAGTCTCGCTGCGGCATACCTCAATCTCGGAACCTTACACGAAAAACTCGCCAACATCGACGTCGCAAAAGAATACTATCGAACCGCATTCCGACTGGGAGAAGGAAGCTCCATAGGCGATTCTGCCGCAGATTCATATAATCGATTAATCGCGCTTAAAAATCCTACACCAGTAATCAGCACATTAGGGCAAGCAAACGTCCTACAGCCACTCTCTACAGCACCCGCAATAACTCCAATGTCAAAACCTGCATCACTATCCCCTTCCGATTTTGTTCCAAAATTCAAACTTCCAGAAAACGAAAATACTCCTGTACTTACTCCAAAACTTCAGCCCCTAAATACTACACCTTAAATAATTATCATGGATATTTTTATAGGAGTTATATTGTTCTACTTAGGCGCCGGACTTGGAAGTTTTCTCAGCGTCGTTATATACCGCACTCGCCATGAGATAGCGGGAATTTTCCTAGGAAGATCGCAATGCACTCATTGCAAAAAACCGCTCGTCGCCATCGATCTTTTGCCAATCATTAGCTATGTCGGACTTCAGGGAAGATGCCGCTACTGCAAAAACAAAATATCACCACTCTACGTCTGGATTGAGATAATTTCAGGCCTCGTATGTACACTCCTTTATTTCAAATATCCGTTCCTGAATGTCGAACTATCAACCATACTTCCGATAATCAATGGACCCCTCTTTCTCGAATTCATTCGCTACGAACTAATATCTCTTTCACTCATCGCCATATTTTTCTATGACCTCCTCTATCAGGAAATACCCGATATTTTTACCTACACAGGAATCGTACTCGCACTAATCGGTAACTTGATTAGCGGAAATCCCCTGCCCCAAAACTACATTACGGGCGCTGCATTCGGAGCTATCTTCTTTGAGATACAAATTCTCGTATCGAGAGGAAAGTGGGTAGGAACAGGAGATGTAATTCTGGGACTCCTGATGGGTATCGTACTCGGCTGGGAGAAGCTCATCGTAGCACTTTTTCTGGCATATCTCATTGGCGCCATATTCTCAATTGGCCTACTCATCGCCAAAAAAGCCTCCGCAGGATCAAAAATACCCTTTGCTCCCTTTCTGGTTACAGGTACAATCCTGAGCGTACTTTTCGGCTCACAGCTGATCGATTGGTACATAAAGATACTTTTTCAGGGCTAATCTCATATGGAACAACCGAAACACAAAGCGCTACTCATTATCCTCGATGGTTTTGGTGAGGGGAAAGATTATGAAGGGAACGCTATCACTCGAGCAAAAACTCCAAACATCGATAGGCTGCGAAGTGATTACCCCTTCTCGTTATTAAAATGTCACGGCAATGCCGTTGGCCTACCGGAAAAGACTCAAGGAGGATCCGAGGTCGGCCACTTCACGATGGGCGCCGGAAGAATCGTCTATCAGTCGCTAGAAACTATAAATCACTCAATCAAAGATAAAACTTTTTTTGAAAAGAAACCGCTTCTCGATGCTTGTGAATATGTGAAGAAAACGCCGAAAGCTGCACTCCAGCAGGAGCGTCCCTTGGGGGCACTACATCTACTCGGAATGATTTCCGACCAGGGTGTTCATGCAACGATAGAGCATCTCTACACTCTCCTCAAATTAGCAAAAGACCAAGGCATTACCAAAACCTATATCCATGCCATTACCGACGGAAGAGACGTACCAGAGAGAAGTGCGCAAACATACATCAAAGCCCTACAAGAAAAAATCGCCGAGCTCGGCATGGGAAAGGGATCTACAACAGAAGCCGTAATTGCAACTATTTGCGGACGTTACTTCGCCATGGATCGAGACAATAACTGGGACCGTACAGAACAGGCATACAACCTAATCGTCAGCGGAAAAGGAATACACGAAGAAGATCCAATTGAGGCCATAAAAAATGCCTATAGCCGAGGAGTAAAAACTGACTACTATATGGATCCAATTATCATCGATGAATATGCTGAGCACGCAACCATTCGAGATAAAGACGCCGTAATATTTTTCAATTTCAGAACAGACAGAACGCGACAATTAACATATAGCTTCACGCGCGAAGAGGAAATAGGTTTCACTCCTGAAAAAACAGTGAATCCATTTTTCATATGTATGGGGAACTACTCCAAAAAAGCCCCGGTAGTGTTTGGAACGCAAGTAGTGCCAAACAATCTCGGAAAAGTAATTTCTGATAATGGCCTTCATCAGCTACGAATCGGGGAAACAGAAAAATATGCGCATGTGACCTACTTCTTTAATAATCAAATTCAAGAACCCTTCGCGAATGAAGACCGAATTCTCATAGACTCAAAAAAAGCTCCATCATATGCACAGGTACCCGAGATGAGTGCCCATGAAATAACTGAAAGACTTATCAAAGAAATGGAATCAGGAAAATATGAAGTCATTGTTGTTAACTTTGCCAATGGCGATTTGGTGGGACATTCAGGCGATTTCACCGCCTCCGTGAAGGCGGTGGAAGTTCTCGATGAGTGTATAGGAAAAATCACAACAGCCGGACTCAAAGAAAATTATGACACACTCATTACAGGAGATCATGGCAATGTCGAATACATGATATATGACGAAGGCGCTGAAAAAGGCCAACCTTGCCCTTCCCATACGCGCAATCCCGTTCCTCTCTTTCTCATATCTAATACATACAAAACCTCAAAATTGAATAACGGCGAGCTGAAAGACGTCGCAACAACACTTCTCGCTTTGCTTGAAATTCCAAAACCCGCAGAAATGACCGGAGAAAACCTCATTACCCCACACGCATGAAAATCGTCATTCTCGCCGGAGGTACCGGCACGCGTCTCTGGCCGCTTTCACGACAAAAAAAACCGAAACAGCTCCAAAGCTTCGTGAGCAATGCAACATTGTTACAAGAAACGCTCAAGCGGGTAAATTTCGTCAAACCATCAGATATATATATCGCTACCAACGAAAACTTTCTCAAGGAGGTGAAGATACAAGCAAAAGCATTCCGCATTCCACAAAAAAACTTCATTATCGAACCAGCCCTCAGGGACACCGCTCCATGTATTGGGCTTGCTGCAACCTATTTGAAAAAACATGGATTTGGAGAAGAAGTGATGGCAATCATCTATGCCGACCATATGGTCCAGAACAAAAAAGAATTTGAAAAACTTCTCAAAATAGCAGAAAAAATAGCAAAAACAGAAAACACGCTCAACATCATCGAGGTGAAAGCAAAGTTTCCAAGCGTACATCTAGGCTATGTAAAAATAGGAAAAATCCTCAAGCAAGTAGACGGAATCGACATCTACCAATTCGAAAAATTTACCGAAAAGCCAAATCTGGAAACAGCGAAAAAATTCCTCTCTTCCTATAAGTACCTCTGGAATACCGGATTTTATGTCTGGAAGGTAAATACAATTTTACATAAATATGCCGAATATCTTCCTGCAACCAAAGCTCGACTGGATATCATTAGCAAAACCATAGGGACGTCAAAAGAAAAGGCAACACTCAAGACCCAATATCCTCTCTGTGAAAAAATCTCTATCGATTATGGTATTATGGAGAAGGTAGATCCAAAAGAAGTCAGGATCGTTCCCGGAGACCTGGGGTGGAGCGATATTGGAACGTGGGAGGCTATATATGACGAGCTCACTATTGAATCAAAGGATAACCTCATCAAAGCTGATCATATCGGCATAGATACCCAAAGCAGCCTGATTTACGGAAATGGCTCAAAGCTGATTGTTACCATAGGACTCAAAGACCTCGTCATCGTAGACACCTCCGACGCACTTCTCATCTGCCAAAAAGGACGAAGTCAGGATGTGAAGAAAATAGTCGAGCAGCTTCAAAAAGAAGGAAAAAAGAGCTTATTATAAAAAACGCAAGGACAACCCTTGACAAGATAGGCAAAACAATAGATAATTGTGCCTCCTATTTTCAATAACACAAGAATCATATGGAAAAAGCATTAAACAAAGGGACATCAGCAGAAGGAATCAGCCGCGCACCACGTTCGCTTCGTTCAACAGTCGTTGCGAGACTTCTCGCCGGCACCATGGCTCTTTCAGCAGCCGCCTTGGCAGCTTGCAGCAGCGATGAAATCGTAAATCCTGAATTGGTAGGAGGATTCGGAGATAGCGGAGCAGATGGAATTAATTTATCAAACGATTCAACATCGACAGTAGGCGCTGCATCCGATACAACAGCCACAACAGACGGAGGAGTGGACATAGCAGAAGACGCGACTACAGTAACAGCCGACGCATCGTCCGACACATCATCTGACGCATTAGCTAGCGACACTTCCAATACAGGAGCAGAAACAGCCAGCTCGACCGACGCATCAACTGGCTCAACCGCAGCCGATACGATCTCTACAACAGATACATCAACTCCAGTAGACACCTCAAATAATGGTACCGATATTATCGCAAAAGCCGACACAACACCTAGTGGACCTAAGCAAATCTGCGAAGCGGCAAAGGCAAAGATGATCTCAGCACTCAAGCCAGGAGCACCAGAGTGCACAGAAACAATCCCTGGCGTAGGAAAAATAGCCGGGAAGTTGGTTTGTGACGGAACAAACCTCGAAGCGAACTGTGTGATTAACTAAAGCTGAAAGTAAGCTAAAAAAACTTGGAGACCAATATGAAATCATGTATAGTGCGCTAGAATTATAGTCTCTAGCGCACTTTTTTTATGCAGGAGGTAATCATCAAGCCAAAACCATGGGGTCGTGAAGTGTGGTTTGCTCACACGCAGCACTATGCAGGGAAAATCCTAGAAGTGACAAAGGGACACCGTCTCTCACTCCAAATCCATGATAAAAAAATGGAAACACAGTACCTCTACAAAGGAAAAGTGAAACTCTTTATCGGACAAGATCAAAACGGATTAAAAGAAGTTATCCTCAATCCTGGTGATAAAATCGACATTCCCCCGCATACTATTCATAGAATTGAGGCACTTGAAGATAGTGAAATTTTTGAAGTATCCACTCCTGAGCTTGACGATGTGATAAAACTCGCGGATGATTACGGCCGCACGGGAACTGGAAACAATGAAGCCGTAGATCAGTCCCTCCATGCACAACACCATACAACTTAATTCTTATTCTTTATCTTTCCGTATGAAAAAAATACTTTCCTGGCAGCTCGTCGTTACGCTCGTCGTTGCCGTACTTCTTGGTTTTTTTGATCTCCCTAATACGATCCAAACAAGGATCTTTCCATGGACACCAAAAGCAATTCAAAATCAGAAGATTCCACTTGGTCTCGACCTTCAGGGAGGTTCACAGCTTGATTACAAAATCGATCTCAGAAAAGTACCGGTTGCCGATCAGGCAGCTATCGTAAACGGTGTACAGGAAGTAATTGAGAAACGTGTAAACGGACTTGGTGTTTCGGAACCAAGCATCTACCTCTCAAAATTTGGAGATGAACAGCACATCATCGTAGAGCTCGCCGCCATCAAGGATCTTGAAGAGGCAAAAAACACCGTAGGAAAGACTATCCAGTTAGAATTCAAGGAGAAGAAAGATGCTCCGGATCCTGCAGAAAAAGAGAAACAGACACAATACGCCAAGGAAGTATTAGGAAAAGTAACAGCAGCAAACGCAAATTTTGAAATCATCGGACAAGAAGAAGAAAAATTAAATCCTGGAAAAGCCGTATACACAAAAAGCACTGATTTCTCTTTTGTATCAGACCTTCCAGCGACCGTGAAGGATGCTGTAACAAAAATGAATCCAAATGAAATCAACAAAGATCTCGTCATGGTTAACGACGAATATGTATATGATTCTTCCGGTCAGTTACAGAAATCTAATGGTGCCTATATATTGAAATTGGTTGAAAAAGGACAGGCCGTAAAGAATAAAAAAGAGGTAAACGTAGAGCATATTCTCATTAGTTACAAAGACGCCGCCGACAAAAACGGAATCCAAGGAGTAACTCGTACAGAAGAAGAAGCCAAAAAACTTGCAAATGAATTGAAATCAAAAATCAAGACACAGGCAGACTTCGAGAAAATTGCTAAAGAGCAGTCCGACGACGCAGGATCAAAAGTAAACGGCGGAAAACTCGATAGTCCAGTAAACGAATCCGCATCATACGTTCAAGAATTTAAAGATGCAGCGCTCAAACTCAACGCCGCAGGCGAAATGAGTGAACCTACAAAATCAGCATTTGGATTCCATATCATTCGCGCCATTGATGTAAAAAATGATGCCAAAGAAGACCAGGTAAAACTTGAGAAGATCTTCATCTCACTCATGCCTGATCCGTGGAAAGAAACCGGGCTCACAGGAGAACAGTTCGCTCGAGCTGACGTCCAGGTAAATCCAATCGGAGAACCATACGTATCTATCAGCTTCAACGAAAAGGGTGCAAAACTATTCGAAGATATTACCGCTCGTAACGTACAAAAGCCAATAGCCATCTTCGTAGGAGGCACACTGATTTCCGCTCCAAACGTAAGTGAAAAAATCTCAGGAGGTACAGCGCAAATCTCGGGCTCATTCACATTCGATCAGGCCAAGACACTCGCAAGAGATCTCAATACAGGTGCTATTCCAGCTCCAATCACACTCGTAGGACAGCACACTATCGGCTCAACGCTCGGCGCAGATGCACTTCAGAAAAGCATGAAGGCAGGTATCATCGGTCTTCTGCTTCTCGCGATTGCCATGATCCTCTATTACCGTCTCCCTGGTTTAATTGCCGTGGTAGCACTTTCTATTTATACGATTCTCCTCCTCTTTCTCATCAAGAGCGCCCTACCAATTGCTGCCGCACTGCTTATCTCATTGATTATATTCGGCATACTGACGTACAAAATTCTCAACAACAAAGACCCAGGATGGGAAAAACTTCTCTCCTTCCTCCTTGCGGTAGTAGTACTCATCTTCCTCACATCACTCCTCCAGTCTCCTATTACACTTACGCTCGCAGGTGTTGCTGGTGTTATTCTCTCAATCGGAATGGCTGTTGATGCCAACATCTTGATCTTTGAGCGCGTCAAGGAAGAGCTTGGAGACGGACATACACTTTCTGCGGCCATCGAAAACGGATTCGAACGTGCTTGGAGCTCTATCCGAGATTCAAACTTCTCATCACTTATTACGTGTGTCGTTCTCTTCTATTTTGGTAGCTCAATGATCCGAGGATTTGCCCTCAATCTCGCAGCAGGTATTTTGATCTCCATGTTCTCAGCCATCACACTTACTCGCACATTCCTCAGAGCAACAGCCAAGACGAAGATTGGACAGAACCTGAGCCTCTATGGCGTACGCAACCGAAACAAGACACCATACAAAATCATCGAGAAGTCGAAATACATGTTCATCTTCTCAGGCACACTTATCGCCATAAGTCTTATTGGCACGGTTGTATTCGGTGTTAGACTTGGTCTCGACTTTACCGGAGGAACATTGATGACGGTAAAATTTGATAAGACCGTATCTGTCGAAGCAATCAAAGCCGAGTTTCCAGCTATTCAACAGCAGATCAATGGTTCATTGATGACGCCGGTAACCGCACCCGCCGCTAACGGAACTACACCGGTATCAGTACTGGATACTACGGTAGTTACTCCGGCAATAGGAGAAAAAATCGACCTCACAACCGCTCAGGTTATCTCGAAGGAAGGAAATGTATTCGAACTCAAGACGAAAAATCTCACAAACGCTCAGCACGACGTTTTCGTTAACGGATTGAAGAGTAAGTTTGGAACGATTGAAGAACTAAGTTATGTCTCCGTTGGTCCAACTATCGGCGATTCCATGAGACAGAAGGCACTCTTTGCCATCTTCCTCGCTTCATTCATGATCATCCTTTACCTCGCATTCTCCTTCCGAAAGGTTCCAAAGGAGGTAAGCTCATGGAGATTCGGTATTTGTGCCGTAGTCGCCCTCCTACATGATCTATTTATCACATTCGGTCTCTTTGTCTTCCTTGGATACTTCTTCGGAGTAGAAATTGATGCTCTCTTCATTACGGCTATGTTGACCGTATTGGGCTTCTCCGTTCACGATACGATCGTCGTCTTTGATAGACTTCGAGAGCACCTCAACCGAGGAGAAAAAGGCACACTCGCAGAGATTTCCAACCGATCTCTTACGGAGACAATGGCTCGATCAATCAATACATCCCTCTCTACATTGATCACGCTCAGCGCACTTCTCGTCTTCGGAAGCGAATCAATCTTCTACTTCATCCTCGCACTCTTCGTTGGTATCATCATTGGTACCTACTCATCGATCGGTGTCGCCTCTGCTCTCCTCGTCTGGTGGCAGAAAAAGTCTCAGTCTTAAACAAAGCTAAAATAGCAATGGAGTGGCCTCATATACGGGGGTCACTCCATTTTTGCATAAGAATCCCCTACCAAGATCAAAAAAAGTGAGTATAATAAGCCCGTCCTAATAAGTCCACACGCACCAGTAGCTCAGGGGATAGAGCATTTGTCTTCGGAACAAAGGGTCGGGGGTTCGAATCCCTCCTGGTGCACCAGATTAGCCAAGATAGCTTCCCAAAAGCTATTTTTTGTGTTATAATACAAAAGTAAGGCAAAACAAATAAAACAAAAAATGGACCTCGAAAAGCTCAAAGATCCGGGAACGCTAGGCTCACTCGCCTCAATCGTGTCTAAATTCACCGCACGAACAGACGTCGTATTTGGAAAAATGCTCCTCGGAAGCGCCACACCAATCCTCGTCGCCTTCGTGGAAATCGCCTCCGCATGGTTGCTTCTCTTCCTCTATATTGGAATAAAACCTTTCTTCCAAAAAATGCGTGAGTTAGAAAGAACTGAATTTCTCTCCATTACCATTTCCGCCATACTCTCCAGCGTGCTTGGACCACTCTTCTTCCTCAATGGACTAAAAGCTACGAGCGCTATCAATACGAGTCTTCTCGTTAATTTAAATCCCCTCTTTTTGAGTATCGTCGCCGTGTTTGTATTCAAAGAAGAGCTCACAAAAAAACTTCTCGTAGGAGTATCATTCATGGCACTCGGCACACTCTATCTCTCTACGAAAGGTTTCACAGAAGGCATGACGCTCAACAACGGCGACTTCCTGATTATTCTCTCCGCGATGAGCTTTTCACTCGGAACACTTATCTTCAAAAAATATGTTCATACGCCAAATATCAGCCTTTTAGTGGCATATAGAGCCATGGTTGGAACAATTATTCTCGGAGGCATCCTGCTCTTTTCTTCACAAAATGAATTTAGTAAGATTATGCACCTTCAGCCAATTCTCCACATCCTATTGGCATACGCTCTCATCGGAGTTATCGCAACGTATGTACTCCACTACTACGCTCTAGAAAACACAACGATGACCAACAACGCATTATTCACTCTCTCTTCGCCAATCATCGGTGTGGTATACGCCAGCGCCTTCCTAGGGGAAAAAATCGAGTTCGTCCACGTCATTTCCATGATCATCATGATCTGCGGACTATTGGTAACAAAATTCGATATGATTCAAAAAGCGCTCATTCTTACAAAGATGAGATTCAAGCACTTGCACAATAATTAAAATCCGCCTAGCTCACCTCGTAGGATATCCCTCAACCCTACAAAGAAAGATCCGAAGTGGCTTTTTCGACGTGAATGATACAAACCTTTCACGGTAGACTCCAGTCGATTATCGAGAAGCGAACCCCATATTCTCGCCACAAGGAGATCAAAATCCTTATGCTCAATAGCAAACACCTCGCGGAACGTCTCGACCCCTCTCTCAAAAATCAGCTCAGACATAAAAGGCTGATACTTCTGGCATAATCGCCCCAGGAAGTTATATTCATCAAGAATTGCCACATAAAGCGCAGTCCACTGAGTAGAGGTTCCCCGAAAGCCAAGAAACTCCCTCAAACCCTGCGGTCCGGCATGTTCAAACACTTCATATGCAGCCTCATCATTACCATCAAGATAGTAGGCGCAAAGCTGAGATGGGGTAGTTTTCATACTATATTCAAAAAGAGTTGTGATTATACCACTACTACAGAAGCTGTCAATATAGATAAAGGACTATAATAAGCAGAGAAATAGTACACTCAATTACATTTTGCGCTACAATTCAGCCATGTTTGCACGCGTATTACTATTTCAGAAGACGGGATTAAACACCGACACGCTTACCTATGGCATTCCTGAAGAAATGGAATCAGTAGAGGTCGGCGCACTTGTTGAAGTGCCTCTACGCAATAATAAAATTAAAGGCATTCTTTTAGAAAAAACTGACGTTGGAATTACAAAAGGAAAAATCAAACCAATTACTCGGATCGTCCATCCGAATATTTTAACCGGTTGGCAGATGGATACGCTCAATTGGCTCTCGCAGGAGTACCTTGCTCCCCAGTGGAAGATCGCACGGCAGATGATTCCGGAGCAGATTGCAGAGGAGAAAATAAAACTTGAGGAAGAAGCAATAGTGGATACAAAACAGGAAAAAGAAAAAAATCCTATCCTCTATCTCCTCGCCCAAGACCGAGAAACAATCCTTCTCTCGCTAAAAGCCCAACTACAAAAACACTCAACAGGACAGACAATTATTGTCACGCCAGCTATTAACATCGAACCATTTTGGATCAAAGAAATAGAAAAAGAATTCAATGCCATTAATCTTGCAAAGGCGACAACACCAAAGAGGAAAGCAATCGCATGGAAAGAAATTTTTGAAGGAAAATATTCCGTAATTATCGGATCCAGAAGCGCGCTCTACGCACCCGCCAGAAATCTAAAAAATATCATCATTATCAACGAACACGACATCGGCCACAAGGAAGATCAACGTCCGAAGTTTCATACCAGAGAACTGGCAGGATATATTTCACAGCAAGCCGGAGCCAATCTCACGCACATCAGTACCTCTATTTCTTTGGCGACATGGCATCAAGGAGTAACGCAAAAATACATAATCATTCCCACACCGCAACGACGAGCGGATACCTCAATCAAGTGGGTCGACATGCGAGATGAACGCAAGAAACATAACTACTCCCCTATCAGCGAAGATCTCCTCGAGGTACTTCAGGCGACCATGAATCACGAGTCACAGGCAATTTTATTTCTCAATAAAAAAGGAAGCGCAAACTGTCTCTTCTGCAAAGACTGCGGATACATCCCTAAGTGCGACGTCTGTGAAAGAAATCTCATCGTAAAACAGCAACACAGTGGCCACGACATCCTCCAGTGCATCGCCGGAGACCGAGCAAGAGACATGCTCATCGCCTGCCCAAAGTGCGGCGGGTTAGATTTAAAAGCTGTTGGGACCGGACAAGAAAAAATAGAATCCATTCTCCAAAAAGCGCTACCGGACGCAAATATTATGCGTTACTCCTCGGACACATTTACGACACCAAAAGAGCAGAAAAAAATTCTCAAAGATTTTTCTGATAAAAAAATAGATATTTTAATTACCTCTCAACTCCTCTACAGTCTCGCCCCCGTGCCGCAGGTACCCGTAGTCTGCGCGCTCAATATCGACACCTCACTCATCATTCCAAACTTTCAATCTGCCGAAAAAGCACTCCACCAACTTCAGGAAATGCACACGCACCTTAAGCCAAAAGGACTCTTTATTATTCAAAGCTATCTCCCCGAAACTCCTCTTCTCAAATCATATGCCAATAACACGCTCCAGGAGTGGTACGATGGGGAGTTAGCCAGTCGCAAAACCTTCAACTATCCACCATGGAGCCGTATTATTTTTCTCACCAGTTTCAAGAAAGACCGCATCAAAGAAACGCTCGACCAAACGATGCAATATTTGGCGACCACACGCCCTCATCTCAAGATACAACACGCCGTGAAGATGATGGGGCACATCGCGAAGCACTATTTAATTATCCGCGGCGCAGAATCTATCGAAGACATCGACACGATCAAGAAAATGCCGGATATTATTCTGGATTTCGATTCGCCGTATCTAACATAAAGGTAATTTTAAAGCTAAAATTTGACAAATAATATCAAAATGGTAGAATAAGAACTCAATAATATATACTATGACTGAATCAACCAAGGCACCGGAAGCACGAGAAGCAGAGCAACAATTAATGCAACAGCTCGCTGATGTCATCGGCTCGCTAGGTATAAGCAACATTGATCCCGTAAGCAAAATTCCCACAACGGGCATACACAGTGAAAAAAGAGTAACCATAGAAGGAAGCACCATAGCAGTTCATGTGGACTGCCGCGATAAAAGTAAACATTACCAATATCCTGGCGAGTCAGGAATTATAAAAGTAATTGAAGTTGAAATCGCGGGCAAAGATGGAAGTATAGCCATAAGCGCACGAAAAAACAGAGAAAAAACAACTATTCATGTAGTTGAAATGTTATCGGGCATAAAAAATACGGGCATACCTCCAACAAGAATGCAATTGTATGAAGCATACCTTGATGGAGAAGTGAGACAACATAACGACGGATTAGACGAGACGGCTCTCGCAGGAGCCATACGCAAACTACGTCAGTTTGATACGGCACGGGTGAAAAAAGCACCATCACTGCGCGAGGAAAGAGCAGCTATACAGGTGGCTGTCGCAAGGATGGTAAGGAGCACGCTGGCGTAATTTGAGATACGCCCATAATATAACGAGAAGTTGACAAGCTTACCTCAGCCTCCGGTATCTCTGCACCATCTGATCAATTTCATACTTCGGATCATCCTTGTCAGCATCTTTTGTCATGTTCCACTCTTTTGGTCGGATATGTTCATCCTCAATAAGTCCCAGATGTACCATCCTTTCATGTGGCTTGCACAAGGCTATAATTCTGACAGGATCATGTATTTTTTCTAGGGCAAATCGTTGGATATGATGGAGAATTTCATACTGCTTCGTACATGTACGGAACTCGCACACTCCCCTCGCCCTCTCGACGACATATCTTTCTATAGCAACCGGAATATGCCTTGATTCGGTTATTTTTTCTTCAGGTTTTTCTTGGGCTAACATTTTTTCTCGTATCTCGAGGAGTTCTTTCATAAGCGTATTCCAATCTCCATCTTTTCCTTTTAATTTTTCCAATGCCGATGCAACTTCCGGATCCACATCAAGAGCAATAATCTTTTTTGTGATGGCTTGATCCTGAGGAAATTCGATGTTTTCCAACGTCCTAGGAAGGTCTGAGCTTGCGGCAATATCTGTCTGACTTTTTAATTCGCGTACATACATTTCCAATGTATTTTTACTCATCACCCTCGCCTTCTCTGCCAAAAAATCCTGATTCGCCATATTCAAAATAGTCATAATAGGCTTCACGCTATTGATTCCTTTTTCCTGAATAACTTTCAAAATAGAGGGCATACCCTCTGCCTTTTCTAAAACACGTAAGGCATCATTCACCGCATCACGACTCATTCCTGCCAGCACACGAGCATAGGTATACACGGAATCAAAACCTTTTTGTTCCCAAACTCTCTCGCGAACAATCTCCGGCAGTAACAATGCACACTTGCGCGTCCATTCGCGGGCGTTGCGACCGTAGGTTTGGAATTGAAAATGCAAATCTTGAATATGTTTTTGCATAGTAAATTGATGAAGGAATATAGAAAATAGTAGCTCAAATAAGCCATAAATTCCATACAACTCACAAATTTTCCCAAGACAAAACGGAGCAACATTCTATGGGTGAACAAATACTCACCTTTATACAAAATGCAAACAGAAAAACACCAAATGAGCTCTCTATCGACAACGCAACCAAAATCCATTACACTCACAACATGAAAAAACGTGTTCTTTCAGGAGTACAGCCCAGCGGAGCCATTCATCTCGGAAATTATCTAGGCGCTATCAAGCAGCACATTGAAATGCAAGATAATCCCGATTTCGAATGTTTCATCTTTATCGCAGATCTCCATGCGCTCACGACCGTTCGTGATGCGAAAAAATTAAAAGAGTTAACGCTCGAAGTGGCACTCACCTACCTCGCATTCGGTCTCGATCCGAAGAAAGCCGTATTCTTCAAACAAAGCGATATCGCCGAGCACTGCGAACTAGCATGGATTCTAAGCTGCGTTACACCATTCGGGCTCCTTGAACGTGCTCATGCCTGGAAGGATGCCGTTGAAAAAAACAAGAAAGAAAAAACGGTTGGACTCTTCACCTATCCTGCGCTTATGGCAGCCGATATTTTAATATACAAACCAAATCTGATACCGGTCGGAAAAGATCAAAAACAGCATGTAGAAATTACCCGAGATATCGCAACATCCTTCAACTCGCATTTCGGCGATACGCTCACTCTCCCGGAAGACTTCATCAAAGAAGATGTCGCCGTGGTTCCCGGGACAGATGGCCAAAAAATGAGCAAGAGTTACGGCAACACGATTGATATTTTCGCACCCGAGGCGACGCTCAAAAAGCAGATAATGGGAATCATTACGGACTCCACGCCCGTCGAGGATCCAAAAGACCCATCGAAGTGCCACGTCTTCACGCTCTACAAACTCCTCGCAAACAAGGAGGAAATCAAGGACCTTGAAAATAAATACAAAAAAGGTGGTTTTGGATATGGGGAAGCCAAGAAAATCCTCCTTGCCAAGATCCTCGAAATATTCGCTCCTGCGAGGAAAAAAAGAATTGAACTTGAGGGCGATCTAAGCTATGTTAACAGTGTGCTCCAAGAAGGAGCAAGTCGAGCAAAAAAGGTCGCAAGCGAGACCCTCGATGAGGTCCGAAAACGAATCGGCACACGATAAGAGAGTGTCTTTTTTCTTTAATTACTTTATGCAGACGAAATACATATTTGTCACAGGTGGCGTATGTTCTTCCCTCGGGAAGGGTATTGCCGCCTCTTCTATCGGTACTCTCCTGAAGGCTTCAGGATTCAAAGTTTTCATGCAAAAACTTGATCCGTACCTCAACGTCGATCCAGGAACCATGAGTCCATTTCAGCATGGCGAGGTTTTCGTAACGAACGATGGCGCGGAAACGGACCTAGACCTAGGTCACTACGAACGTTTTATTGATGAAAATCTCTCAAAATACTCATCTGTCACGACAGGAAAAATTTATGCAGATATTATTTCACGCGAGCGTAAAGGTGAATTTCTCGGAGGAACCATTCAGATCGTACCGCATATCACTAATGCTATTCAGGAACGAATCAAAATAGCCGCAAAAGATTCCGAGGCGGAAATCATGATCATAGAGATCGGTGGAACCGTTGGAGATATCGAGGGTCTACCATTCCTCGAGGCGATCAGGCAGATGCGTCACAAGTTAGGAAGTGAGAACACATTATTTGTTCATCTAACGCTTCTACCTCATCTACAAGCCACAAAAGAGCTTAAGACAAAACCAACACAAGCATCGGTACGAGAATTACGCGCGATCGGTATTCAGCCGGATATCATTATCGCACGTGCCGACCTTCCCATTACCAAAGATCTTCTTCAGAAAATATCACTCTTCTGTGATGTACCGCTTGAGGCTGTTATCTCTGCCCCGACACTCTCTTCTATCTACGAAGTTCCGCTTCGCTTCAAGGAACAAAACGTCTCGGCGCTCATTCAGAAAAAACTCAATCTTCCAAGCACCAAGCCAAAACTAAAAGAATGGGAAACGCTCGTCGCCAAAATTAAGAAGGAAAGGAAACCACTGAATATCGCTCTTGTCGGAAAATACACAGGATTAGAAGACGCCTACCTCAGCGTCATCGAATCACTCAAAATCGCTTGTTACCACCAGGAAAGACAGCTCGTCACGCACTGGATCGATGCGACAAACCTAGAAAAAAACGATAAGCATACACAAGAAGTGCTCAAATCTGTCGACGGTATCGTCGTGCCGGGAGGGTTCGGAACACGAGGCACAGAAGGCAAAATCATGAGCGCGACCTATGCGAGAACAAACGCAGTTCCCTATCTCGGACTTTGTTTGGGCATGCAACTCATGACGATCGAGTTCGCACGACACTGCCTCAAGAATCCAAAGATTACCTCAGAAGAATTCGATGAAGACGGAAAGATAGGAAAAGAAAACCACATCATTCACTTCCTGCCCGGCCAATCAAAAGAAAGAGAAAAAGGAGGCACACTTCGTTTAGGTGCATATGAATGCCAAGTCAGCAAAGGGACAAAAACGTATGATGCCTACAAAAAGACGACTATTGAAGAGCGACACAGGCATCGTTACGAATTCAACAACGCTTTCAAAGAGAAGTTAGAAAAAGCCGGAATGATCTTCCCGGGAATGAATATAAAACAAAATCTCGTAGAAATCGCCGAGCTAAAAGACCATCCATTTATGGTAGGATCGCAATTTCATCCTGAATTTCTCTCGCGACCAAACAAACCGCATCCCCTCTTTGCAGCCTTCATTAGCGCCGCCATTAAACATGCCAAAGTATAGCTATACCGTTATTAATCAGGAGGGCCAAAAACTCACCGGGACTATCGCGGCGGATACAGAAAAACTTGCAAAAGAAAACCTAAGTAAGTTGGGTTTTCCTATTTTAGATATAACAGAAATTCCCGAAGAAAAAGTTGCAGAACTCACAAGTGAATCACAAAAATTCGAGTTTCATGCCGTAGATCAAAATGGAAGAAAGGTAGTGGGAAGCATAGGTGCCGAAGATAAATATGCCGCCTTCAAAAGACTCATTACTGAGTATCACTTTGCCGTAGAATTTCTCTACCTCTCATCTCTTTCTACGGAAGCAAAAGAAGAAGAGAAAAAACGAGGCGTCGTGGATCTCTATGGAAAACTCAAGGTAGACCAACAAAAAGCCGAAGCTATAAAAGGAGTTGATAGAGAAGTTATCAACGAAGAAGAGGAAACCCTCTTCATATCAAAACAAATCGATATTGTTTTGGGGAAAATAAAAGAAACATCAGAGGAATTCAAGGAAATTATCAAACCGGAAGATCAAAGAGCGATTGAGAAAAAAGCTGACAGGCTATCAAGAATGCGCACCAGCAAAAATATAGAATATGTAAAACATCTCGCCGAAGATTTGTTACTCTACGTACAAAACGAAGAAATTTTCCTCCTCAAAGAACAAAACGACAAAAAAATCCAATCATTCCGACTGGATATGAAAAAGCTCCTCAATCAGCTACATAGCGACAAATTACGTGTTGGACTTCGTCAGGACACTCTCAATAACATCAATGCTTGGCTCGAAAAACACATAACAAGCAATGATACACCTGCTATGTGGGAAAAAGTCATCGGAGGGATGCTGGGTTTTATAGCGAATATCATTACCGAACCACCGGAAATATCCGCCCTTAAGGAAAAAATTCGAGTCATCAACAAGCAAGTATGGGACTATTATATTATTTACATAAAAGAAAATACCATTGAAGGACGCAATGAAATCAAAGAGAGTCTTCATGGGTTAAAAGAGAGGAAAACTGAGCTCAAGCTCGAATTAACCAATACGGAACGACGTCTTGCCAAGGAAGTTCAACTCGTGGAACAAGAGACCGTCAGGGCAAAAGTATCCAGTGAACTAACGTCGATAACCGGATGGCTCTTTGCGATATATTTTATAATTCATACTTACTACATCTACACATCCACCAGGGAGTTACCCGTAGATATGAGCATATCGGCGTTACACATTTCCGAAGCGCGAAGCTATCTCATAACGATGCTCGTGTTGCTTATTATCCACGCTTATTTCCAACTTCGATCGATAATTGTGCTACGACGAGCAATCGCAAACTTCATTCTCATACCAACATGCAGCCTATCTATCCTCCTCATAGTTTTTAATCTGTAGTTCCATGTATCCAGTCCTCTTTGAACTTGGCTCTATTTTCGTATCATCCATCTGGATTCTCGTAAGTTTGGGATTTCTCACGAGCGGAATCATTCTCGTCCAACTAACGGAAATCAAGAGTATGAAAATGGCCTTCCTCGTAAAAAATTTCTTTCCACTGCTTATTTGGGGCATCGTTTCAGGCCGAGTATTTTACATTCTCATGAATACTCAAGAGATCTTTGCCGACCCTATTCAGTACATTCCCATACGAATGCTCGGGATTTGGGATAGGGGCTTCGAGTTTTGGGGAGTGACGGCAGGCATCATAATCTATCTGTATTTTGCTGCGAAAAAAGCCGGAGAAAATACATGGCGCTGGATAGACATCCTCTCGATATCAATTTTAGCCGGTATTCCATTCGGTCATCTAGGGGCGCTACTCGAGGGTCTTAATTTCGGACGCGAGACGGATCTTCCCTGGGGAATTATTTTTGAAACTTCCAGCGTTCCCTACACGGTACCGATTCATCCGACACAAATATATGCACTCGTCTACTCAATAATTATATGCCTCGTTTTGGGCTTTATCTTTCTAAAAAAACCACTAAAACATAATGGCGATATTGCATTAACCGCAACAGTAAGCTATGGAGTGATGCGATTCCTCGAAGAGTTTTTCCGGGGAGATGAGTCAATAACCGTCTTCGATATCAGCATTATTTACCCTCTCATACTGATCATCGTCGCAATCGCTGGTATTTCACTTGCTATTCGATATAATAGGCTCAATTTTCTTACCAAATACTATCATGAACGTCATTCTAAATCTCATTAGATATTTCTTTCATCCAATCCCTGGAAGTCCATTCGACTTCTACATACCGCTCATAATTGTAGCGATACTTCTCGTCTTGCTAGGAGTCGGTATCCGATACTACATCAAGAGCAGAGGAAAAGAAGACAAAGCCTTCAAGAAACTATTTCACAATCTCCCCTTCTCTCTCTATTGGTTTGCGGCACTTATTTTGGGAAATCTCTTCGGACGATATGAAAGATTCCCCCTCCTCGGAGCTCGATTCGTTCTCTACGGAACAATCATATTAGCCGTATACACACTAGGAAAAGCCATCTATCAGTACAAGAAAGTATATCCTACACACATCGCGCACCACGTTACAGGGACACCTGTTCAGAAAAAATATACGACAGAAAAGTACTCTCGGCGCTAAAAAGCTTGAAGTAAATAACCTTCTTTTCTTTGGATTGATAGAGATATATTCCCTCAGTATCCAGGGCAAAACTGTCGTTTTCCGCTAAAGCATGCAGTTCATAGCAGTTCATAAACGACTCATCACAAAACTGAACCTGTTTCGCAAGAGCCACAACAAAGTGATTCGTATCATAAAACCATGACAACTTCCGAATCGTCTGGGCAAATCGAGTAATGAAATCTACCTTATCATTTTCGCTACGGGTAATGCTGACAATCTCACTATTCAACATAAAGAGAAACTGTTGATAGTTAGGCGTAAACTGGAGAAAAGAAAGACCATCCCGAGTATAAGGAAACTCTTCTTCATGATCGAGCTGAATCTTGCCATTGCGTAGTGAGAAGGCTCGCAAGAGACTGCCGGCAAAACCATAGAGGCGTTGCGTATCAGGCTCCACGACAACATCGGTCATATTCTTAGGAACATCAATACGGGTCTTCTTCTTCGTGAGAGGATTAACATTCCAAAAGAGATCGCCCTGCTTGAATACGAGATTCTCCTTTGATGCACCCGCAAGCGAAACCTTGCCGGCGGTAGACTGGAAAACGCCAGCCATATCAGCAAAAGGTGTAAACCGATCAGAGGGTTTTTCCGGAACCAAGAGCACAAAAGGAACTCGACTTACCGAGCCATTCACAACATTCACATCGAGACGGAAAGGCAAGAAGCCAGTCTTCGCAATTTGCAACGAGTGAAATCCCTCCTTGACGCTCAGAATTCGTGTCGGAAGCGCCTTCGCAATCTCCTGCCCATCCAGAATCACCTGAAGGCCGGTATTACTTCCATTAACGATAATGATGCCTGTTTGCTCAATCTTTTTATCCAATGGATTGTAGGTGTATCCAAAGGCCATGAAGACGATGACCGTTGCCGAAAAAACAAAGGCCAGCACGGTCACGATACGATACAGAGAAACAAGGATAGTACGAAGTGAAATTCGCATAGGTTAGAAAGAAAACCTATTATTGAATCTTCATGATTTCGTACTCAATAAGACCTGATGGAGCGTGAACAGTCACGACCTCACCAACATGCTTATCGAGAAGGGATGAACCCACAGGAGAAACATTGGAAATTTTTCCCTTGAGTGGATCTGCCTCCGTAGAACCAACGACGACAAATTCTGTCTCTACTTTCGTCTTTGTATTCTTGATCTTTACGGTGCTTCCTAGCTGAACAGAAGCCGTTTTTTTGTGATCCTCAATAATCTGAACGTACTTCACCTTCTCCTCGAGTTCCAAAATACGTCCCTCGACGAATGCCTGTTCATTTTTTGAATCCTCATACTCAGAGTTCTCAGAAAGATCGCCGTAAGAGATAGCCTCACGAATTCTCTCTGCAACCTCACGTCGCTTCACATTCTTGAGATAATCAAGTTCCGTAACGAGCTTGTCGTAACCCTCCTTGGTAAGAATAAAAACTTTTGGCTCTGCTGCTGCGGAACCATCAACGATCGATGAACTCTTTGTTGATTTCTTAGTAATTTTTGCCATAGCAATTGAAAATAAAAAATAAGTAGATAATACAATAAAACTTACGGTCGAATACGAATACTCGTTGGGTGCTCCTTGAGCTTCTGAAGAACTTTCGCCTCGATCTGACGAATACGCTCACGAGTAACATTGAACTCTTTTCCAACCTCCTCGAGCGTATGACCTACACCATCGATAAGACCAAAACGCATCTCGATAATTTTGCGCTCACGTGGAGTGAGATACTGAAGCATTTCACGAATATTCTCCTTGAGAAGCTGTCTATTAGTCGCTTCCGCAGGGCTAAGAGCATCATCATCCTCGATAAAGTCGCCAAGCTTACTATCCTCCTCAGTTCCAACCGGAGCCTCGAGAGAGACGATATCCTGGGAGATTTTGAGAATATGACGAACCTTCTTCACATCCATATCCATTTCAGCAGCGATTTCTTCTACAAGTGGCTCACGGCCAAGTTCCTGAACGAGACGTCGTTGTGCATGCGTAAGCTTGTTAATCGTCTCAACCATATGCACCGGAATACGAATCGTACGAGCCTGATCGGCAATAGCACGAGTGATAGCCTGACGAATCCACCATGTAGCATAGGTAGAAAATTTAAATCCACGATCCGGATCAAACTTCTCAACCGCTCGGAACAAGCCAATATTTCCCTCCTGAATCAAGTCCAAGAAAGAAAGTCCACGTCCGATATACTTCTTCGCGATACTGACAACGAGACGAAGATTGGCCTCAGCTAAACGAGATTTAGCCGTCTGGTCACCCTTACGGATACGTCGTGCGAGATCAATTTCCTCTTTACCGGTAAGAAGCGCAACCTTACCAATCTCACAAAGATAGAGACGAATAGAGTCATTCGCAATCTCCTTCATGTCGGTCTGCTGCTGAACTTTTGCCTTTTTAGGCTCCACACTCTTGAGCGCCGCATCAACAACTTTTGCCTCCTCATCCTTTTTCCAGATAAGTGAGTCAGACTCCTTTGGGTCCATTACGTCAATGCCAAGATCGAGGAACAAAGCATAGATTTCATCCAGAAGGACGAGGTCCTCTTCAATCTTCGGCATAGCCTTTAGGAGCTCGGGCTGAGTAATGAAACCCTGCTGTCGACCCTTTTGGACCAATTCTTGTACCTCTTTTGAAAATTGGGCGAGACGATCGTCAGTAGGCTGAACAATGAATTTTCTGGTTCGTGATGCCATTCTTTGAGATAAAAAAATAAAAAACCAACATTAATTTTTCAGTTTTTCCCGGAGCTGCGCGAGCGCCTCTATCAACTCCGATTTTTTGCCTTCTTGCTGGTAACTTTTAATAATTCTCTTCAAGGCTTCTAGCTGGACATTTTTACGATTTTGAAGCAGCTTGTCAAGAGCGGTTTGAACATCTTTTTCAAATATTTCAAGTGACACCTCGCTATACATCGCCTCCCCGTACACGCAGTAGAATGAAATTTTCGCCATGAGTTGGGGTTCAAGCTGTTCTGCGAGATGAGAAATGGTCAGATCCTGGCTCTTCATCACAACCTCACGCATAGCAACGAAAATCTCACGAAGATCATCCGGAAAGTCAGACTCATGGAGCTCGCGGAAGAAGTCCGGAACTTTTGTAGGCGGCCCAGCAGGGTTGTCCCTTGGGGGAGCCTGCAATGCGCAGACGAGGATAAGCTCCTCGGGCCGAAGCCTACGAAGTTGATTACTGGTATTATTCGAGATGGACTCGCGCTGCTGCTCGATAGCGCGCTTGTCGAGGGGTTTGAATTTTTGCTGCTGGGCAACGCGCTTGAGTTCATCATAAATTACTACCTCCTTTACGCCGAGACGACCAGCTAATGCTCGAATAGCGATATCCTGGAGAATTTTATTCTGCACCGCACGAATATACGAAAGTGACTCGGTCAAAATCAAAAGCGTTCGCTCGGGAGTAAGGGTAACCGCGGAAATTTCACGATCTAGATATACATCAAAAAACGGTCGAGCTCCGGCAATCGCCGCAACGAAAGGTTCCTTCGAAATCTTCAGTGTATCGGCCGGATCCTTGCCATCGGGAATCGTAACGACACGTACATTTGCCTCCACCGCCTGCAAAACGAGATACGCCCGCTTCGTCGCCTCCCATCCCGCATTATCATTATCGAAACAAAGATAAAACGTATCCGTAAGTCGCTTAAGAATCTTGGCATGCTCGCTCGTGAGCGCCGTTCCCGATGTCGCTACCGCCTCACAAATTCCCGCTTGGTGGCAAGCAATCAAGTCCATATAACCCTCCACCATAATGACATGATGCTCGGCGCGAATAGCATTTTTTGCCTGAAACAAGCCATAAAGAATCTCGCTTTTTTTGTAGGCAGCCGTTTCCGGAGAGTTCAAATATTTCGGCTCCATGCCTTTCTTGAGCGCACGTCCACCAAAAGCTACTACACGTCCCAACCCGTCTTGAATTGGAAACATCAGACGCATTCGGAAACGATCAAAGACATTCGTGCCATCCATGTCCTTCATGATCACAATGCCCGAAGCAATCAGATCCGTCTTGTTCACACCCTCCTGGAGAGCCGTTCGATAAAACTCATCCGGAAAGTCAGGAGAGAAGCCGACATTCCATGCTCTTATCGTCTCATCACTCATTCCCCTCCCTCGCAGATAATCCAGAACCTTCGCACCCTCCTCACTATCCCACAAGTTATTTTTGAAAAACGTAACGGCGATATCATGCACATCCGCAAGCTTGCGAATCTCATCTTTGGTCGCACCCTGACGCTGAGTCGTGGCGTGATACTGGGTATAGTCCAAACCAGCCTTCTCGGCCAAAGCCTTGAGCGCAGTAGGAAAATCCGCATTCTCTACCTCTTGAAAAAATTGAAAAAGATCCCCACCCTTCTGACAACCAAAACAGTAGGCGATCTGCTTCTCCACGCTTATATAAAAACTCGGCGTCTTCTCGCTATGAAAAGGACACAAAGCCTTGAAATTACGACCGGACTTACGTAAGACGACGTACTGACCAACGAGGTCCTCAACACTGAGTCGTTGTTTGATGTCGGCTACGAGATCCATGGAGGAAAGAGTTACACGCTACTTCGTTTGCGGCGAAAAAATAGCAGAATACTGAGCAAAATCATAGAAAAGACTATTGCGCCAATGGCAATCATCTTTTGAAATGAGGTGAGGAAGAGTGCCAATCCTCCGAAAAAGGCTGAAATCGCATACATAATAAGCACAACCTGCCGCTCGCTGTAGCCACTTTTCAGGAAACGATGATGGAGATGGTTGAGATCCCCTTTGAAAGGTGACTGTCCGCTCAATATTCGTCGCATAATCGACCAAAGCGCATCCAGAAGAGGAAAACCAAGAACAATCAGCACCGTCGCCACCTTTCCTCCAGAAAAAATAGCCGAAACAGCCAGAAGGAAGCCAAGAAACATGCTTCCCGTATCCCCCATGAGAATTTTGGGCATAGGAAAATCAAAAACGAGGAAAGCTCCGGCAATTCCAGCCAAAATTAAACTCATATAGACGAGCTGCGTCTGATCAATCACCTGACCCGTTCGTAGACTCAGGAGACAAAGAACAAAAAAGGCGAGACACGACACTCCGCTCAAAAGCCCAGGAACTCCATCAAAAAAATTCATACTATTTACCACAAACACGATCCAGAGAATCGTGAATATCGCTCCCAAAACCAAAATCTCACTTCCAAAAAGATGGAACTGAATCTGATCCAAAAGCACAACTCCACCAAACGGATTCGTAAATGATCGGATACCTATGCCAAATGCGACCACAATAAGACCTGCAAAAACCTGCCCCATCAAACGAAACTTCGGCGGTAGCATCCAACGATCATCAGCAAAACTCATACCGACAATGAGCGTTAGAGCCACCAAAACTCCAATAAAAGGTTTGGTAAGAGGAATAAAAAGAAAGACACAAATCAAAAAAGATACAAACATCATAATGCCTCCATAATATGGAATAGCCTTACGCGTAAGCCCATATCGCTCCGGTCGATCCATCAGTTTCAACTTGGGGAAAAGCCACAGCGCGAGAAGCACCAACACAAACGTCAAAATAAATGCCGTGAATCCGGCGAGCAAAAAAGATGAAGTAAGAAGAGAAGAAAAATTCATAATACGCATTAAATCCGATGAAGTAACTTCCTGAACTTTAGCGCATTATTACGGGAAACTTCAAGTACTCCTACACACTGAGAATCCAAAAAAGCTGCGTACACATCCTGCGCAAGATCAATATCAGACGGGAGAGCAATCTCCAATCCATTCGAAAGTCGTCTGTGCTCGTCTTGTGAAATATCGATTCGCACAAGCTCCGAAACGCCCGCCTCAAGCGGAAGGAGGAAGGCGGTGACATTCGCCTCCAGCTGCGAAAGTTCCTCAGCCGTATGCGCATCAGCAACGGAAAAAGGCCCAATCGACTCACGTCTCAAACTTCCCACAAAAGCACCAACTCCAAGTAGCGACCCAAGAGTATCAATCAAGCTTCGCACATAGGTTCCCGAACCAACCGAGCACTCAAAGGTAAAGTTCGGAGGATCAAAACTCGGAATATCAAAAGAAAAAACTTCTGTCGCACGTGGCTTCATAATCACCTCTTCCCCTCGCCGCGCCCTATAATGGGCAGAAACTCCTTCGATTTTGATAGCGGAATATTTTGGTGGAATCTGAGAAATCTTCCCCAGTAAATTTTGATATATCGTTTTTTCGATACGCTCTCGACTCACCTTCTCCCGCACCGTTTCATCATTACACTGCTGCACAATCGTCCCCTCCCTATCCAGCGTATCTGAGACAGATCCAAACACACCATCACCGGTATAAACTTTCGGAGAGGCAGGGAGAAACTCGAGCAACTTAAGTGCCTCACCAAAAGCGACAATAAGCAGTCCCGTCGCAAACGGATCCAGTGTTCCACTATGTCCGACTTTTTTTGTTTCAAATAATCTCCTACATGAAGCAACCACATCAAAAGACGTAATACCGTGTGGCTTGTCTACGAGGAGAAATCCACTGACGTTGGAATCTATACGGGTCATAGAGTCTCATGAAGAATATTTCTCACCACCTCTCGGTCATCCCAAACACGACGCTGTCCATAGATCATCTGAACTGGTTCGGCACCTTTGCCTGCGATTAACACAATATCGCCCTTCTCGGCCACAAATAACGCCGTTCTGATCGCTTCCCTTCGTGAAGGAATCTTCCAATATTTATCTCCCTCGTCGCGCGTAATACCCTCGGCAACCATCGTAATAATTTCCCACTCATCTTCTTCGTAAGGATCATCACTCGTGAGAATAATGACATTCGCATATTGATCCAGAAGTTTCCCGATTATTGGACGCTTCGCCTTGTCTCTTCCGCCACCGGTTGCACCAAAAACGACAATTAATTTCGAACCGATTGATTTCGTAATCTCGGAGTACATCGTGAGCACGCCATGAATGGCATCAATATTGTGAGCATAATCCACAACCACATGAAATGGCTGACCTTCTTGAACAAGTTCATACCTTCCGGGAACGGGTTCCGTCTGAGCAAAAACGTCCTTAACAACATCCAGGGAAATCTTCTCACTCAGGGCAACGCATGCTACAGAGAGCGCATTATACACATTGGGAACACCCGGTAAGTTCATATGGAGATCAATCTCGCCCGCAGGAGTATGAAGGGTAAAATCCGTTCCTTCTGCGCCTAATGTGATATTACTCGCAAAACACGTACCGTCTTTCAAGCCATAGGTCATTTTTTCCTCGGAAGAAATTACATCAAAGAAAGGGAAACTAGCATCATCAGCATTCAAGATAGAGATACGTTTCGTATGAGATTTTCGTGAACCGGTGAGAAGATTTTTAAACAAAAGCGTCTTCGCCTCCCGGTACTCCTCGAATCCTCCATGATACTCGATATGATCACCGGTAACGTTCGTAAGTAGCACGGTATCGAAATCGACACCCCATGTTCGTGACTGCACGAGTGCGTGAGAAGTAACCTCCAATACAGCATGGGTACATCCTGTATCTACCATCCGTTTCAGAAATTTCTGAATGAAAAAAGGGCTCTGTGTAGACATTTTCGTCGCATTCATCCACGTCTCGTCACCCAGACGGAAGTTCACGGTTGAGGTCATCCCCACTTTTTTCCCACTCGCTACGAGCACGTTCGTAATCAGATTCACTACGGTCGTCTTGCCATTTGTTCCGGTCACACCGATCACGCGAAGTTTACGTGCAGGAAATCCATAATAGTACGCGGCAATCATCGCCTTTAACTTGTGATACGTCAGAAGAATAGGTGAGTTCGATCCCAAGATGAGTGAGCGAAGTGAAGTAGACTTTTTCTTGAGCTGAACCGGCAACTCCCCTTTTCCTGTTTTTTGGAAAAAGTTTTCCTGGGCAAAAACCTTGTCGCGATTCATCTGGGCGACCAGACTCTCCGGACCGTCGAACTTATGTATTCCACGAATAAAACCCTTCGTCGCAATTTCAAGCTCCTCCGGAGCTCCCTCGATAGGATAGCTCAAGAAATGAATCTCGCAGTAAATTTTCTCAACATCAAACGTAGGCTTGGGACCGTAATGCATGAGCGCGGGCGTCCAAGGTAGCAGCTGCGCATATTCAGAATCCACCGCCCGCGCCTCAACCGCATACACCCCAAACTCCATTCCCACACCCAAATTCAACGCCTTCACATTCACGGTAGGAAAACCAATCTTGTGGCCGATTCCCATCCCGGAGATAACAGTACTTGTAAATATCATAAACAGAGATTAAACCAACTTTTGCAAAGACGCCAACGCTCCAACAATCATCCAGAATTCCAAAGCTAAATCATTCTTCCACATCGGCGTATCAACCATTCCATGTAACAAAATAGCTACCAACATCGTTAAACATACTAGCGCCATTCGCTTCACGCCATCGTGTTTTGGCATACGAATTACCTGCAAAAATAGCAGTACCAAAAGCCAAACAAACCCTACCAATCCGACCAAGCCGGACGACAACCAGAACATCAAGAAAATATTATGCGGATGCAACATTGTTTTTTCATATGGCTCACGACCCAAAATTTTCGTAGCCTCATTACCATACAACCTCTCAAACTGACCCGCCCCAACCCCTAAGAAGAAATTCTTCCCAATCAAATCCCCCGCCACCGTCCACACCTGCAACCTCACCGACGAAGACGATCTACCGGCGACATTGAACATTTGATTGAACTTTCCCCTGTCTCCAGTCACAAAAAATATTCCTCCCACCACCGCCAATCCGACGAAAACGACCGAACACCACAGCAGCGCCTTGCGGAATGGAACCTTCCAATACGAGAAAAAGAAGTGATAAATGCCATACCCGAATAATGCCCCAAAAAGACCAAGGAAAGCCCCAAACGACCGAGTAAGATACATGGCAAAAAGCAACATACCGGCGAAAAATCCATATCGAACCAGTGTCGAAACAGAAAGTGAATCCTCTACATGGAAGAGCTTCCGGAAGAGTCCAACCAATCCATCATACTCACGCGGAACACTCAAAATATGCCACAATCTCACCAATACAAAAACCGCTGCCGGCATAATATACAGCGCCAAGTAGTTCGCCGATTCAAAAGGTCCGGAAACCCGTCCATCGGGTGTCACGGTGAAATGAAATACAAACTGCAGAATCCCCCACAGACTCAAGAAAACCGCCGAAATCGTATACCACTCGAAACACCTCCGTATCGCCTTCAACCCTGGCAACACATGCTGCATCAAATAGAAATACATCAACGGCGCGATGAACCAACCCTTCAGAATTCCGAGCAACATTGTACGGTCCATCCCCGCCAACGATGACTCCTCAAAAAGAGAAGAAACTAACGGCAACAATAATCCAATCAAAATCAAAGTAATCGGCGTCCACAGTGACCGCCTCCAATCCCCACTCGGAGAAAACCGCCTACACATGCTATAAAACTGCTTACTCACATTACTCATAAATCCTTCCCGAGATCGATTCCACGCCAACAAACTCCTCAAGATATATATAAAGAAACTCACATAAATCATCCACTCTATCAACGTAAACGGCACACCATACACCGTGAACTTCACCGGTCCGAAATAAAACGGAAAAAAAGCTGATAACAAAATTACCGAAACAGCAGGCCATCCCCACGAAACGATTCCCCACAGAAATAATATAATCCCCGGAATCAGGAGTTGATGAAGAAGCGAAAATGACCAGAAGGACAACATAGGCAATATCCTAAAAAACTACCACTTTTTGCTCTCAAACTTCTCAACCTCGATCACGCCATAGGTATCATCTTTTCTCCTATACGCCACGGAAATAAGCCCAGTATCTTTGTTATTAAAGATGAAGAAGTCATGACCAATCAGCTCCAGCTGCTCAATCGCCTCATCCTCATGCATACTCTGAAGATCACTCAACTTCTTACGCTTCATAATCTTCGTCACAACGAGCGGCGCCTCATTCTGCGCATGGGTAAGCTGTTCCAACGTCGACTCCGGAATCCACTCTCCGCCCTGCCCTCGTCGGTGATGCTTCGCCTTGTATCGCTCTACCTGCTTCTGCAATTTCGCCTCAACCAAATCAATTGCCTCCTCTACCGTCACACCACTTTCCTCCGCACGCAAAATCGAGGGATGCACAAAGAGGGTTACCTGGACGAGAAAGAGCTTCCCCGAGTGCTTCAACTTGTTATGTCGAACATCCACTCGCACAGAGCTCGACTCCTCAATCAGCTCATGCGCATACTTCTCAAGATGAAGAATCTTCTTGGTAATATATTCACGCTCCTGATCCATCAAATTGACACCTTCACAAAAAAGTTGTAATTGCATAAAAAGAATAGGTAAAAATAAAAACTAAGAAAGTCCGTCAACCAGATTATACAGCACTTTTTCCGGCTCCGGCGAAAGAACCACACCGGAAGCCAAAAGGACCCCTTGCGCCCCAAGGCTCAGCGCCACCCTCACATCATTTTCATTTTTTACACCCGCCCCCACAAGAAGCGGAATAGACCCAGCAATCCCAACAACACTACGAATCACATCAGGCTGTGCACTCGACACCGACACGTTCCCTCCAATCAACTCCGGCGGCTCATAGGCAATCGCATCTGGTCCATATCCCACAATCTCCGCTACCTTCTCGGGACTTTCCGCGCACACAATCGTATATAACCCAACTTCTCTACACGCCCGAATCGTCTGCTCCAATACCTCGGACGATAATTTTCTCTCCGCATGATTCAATAACGTCCCATACAATCCCGCCTTCTTCGCGGCAATAGCCGGCACATGTCCCGTCCTACCACCAAAATCCACCGGATCCACATGCTGTGCAAACACCGGTCCGCTAAACTCACCCAAAACCGCCCCCACATCCAACATATTCACCGCAACGCCAATCGACGCCCCAGTCCCGCCCAAAACCGTACCATGCAGCCTCGCCAGCACCACCGCCGCCGGCCCCGTCGCCGCCTCATACGCCTTAAAATTGACAATAATCGCAGGTAATTTCACGAGCCCAGTTTAGAGGAAAACAGGAAGGGTGGGAAGGTGAAAAGAAAGAGAGGGTATTTGGATTGTCTAATATGAAGTAACGAGTATCATAGCCAAGTCAGCTTAGAAGTTCGTATAGAAACCGGCTAATTAGATTACACATTTATTTCGGAATTTAAACCTTCAGCTAACAGCGGATGAGCAGTTCCGTTCCTTATTCCATTCATCACAGTACCCATATTTGTCATCGGTAATCACTTCGTGCAATTATACCTCTGACAAACATCCCGCATTCGCAAACGTTAGGCGAAATATCATTCAGCATTTAATCATATGAACAAACCAAATAAACTGATAGCAGTAGTCGAAGATATCGTAAAAAAATTCAGCCCAATTAGTATTGAACTTAGTGAGTTATATTACAAAGAAAAACCAAACGGGTCTAGAGTCTATGCCATTCGCGTAAAGAAAACTCCGGAAATTCAGCGACTCCACGAAAATCTTATGAATGAACTTCGACAATACTTTACGCATGACTGCACAAGAAACTCCCTCTTCTCAAAGACAGGGGAGGAAGTGACCGAACCGGACTACATAAATAAATTTTCAACGCTATACAGTTTCGAGGCTTTTGATCCGCACATTACAATCCGAACCAAAGAAGCTGCGGGGGAGGAAATCTTGCCCTTAAAATTTGTAGCCACCAAAGTCGCTGCTTGCCATGTCGGCATCATGACCACATGCAGAAAAGAGCTTTTTACCGTAGAGATGACGACTAAGCGATACATCGCCTAACAACGTGAATGATTAAAATTTTCAGTCAAGGAAACATACTAAATAAATTTAATTATGAAAAACACAGAGGGAGCCTATAAGTGGATTGTTGATCTTCTTCATCAGCAAAACATTCCTTTTCAAATATCGGGAGGCTTTGTGGCTCGGCTATACGGTTCAGATAGACCACTATATGATATAGACATCGAAATACATGATAATGATTTTGCCAAGCTTTTACCTTTTGTTAAAGAAAAAATCATATACGGCCCTGAAAGATATAAAGATGAAACTTTCGAACTTTTACTCATGACTCTGAAGTATGATGGCCAAGAAATCGACATCTGTGGCTGCGATTCAGACATGCTTTTCAATCAAGATACTCAAGAATGGGAATCGTGTGGAACTGACATTGCCAAAGCCATTATGCAAGAAGTCTATGGAATAAAAATTCCAATAATCGCTTGGCAGAGTTTAATTGATTACAAAAAGAAGATAAGTAGACCAACAGATCTTGAAGATGTAAAAAATATTGAACAGTATGTCGCTTCACGTCAAATATCCACCACCAAACCTCAGCGATACATAGACGCCAAGTGAAACAACAATATTGACAAAACAAGATTTCCATATTATAATGGCATCTTGTTTTATAATATCTCTCTTATATGGGGAAAAATGATAAACCAGAGGCGCATAGTAACGAGGAGGCATTAGTGCAAACGGAAATATCAGAGAGAATCAGTGCAATAACAAGAAGGACGCTCAATCGTGTAATCCATACGTTATCGGGACATCTGGGGCAAATGAAGAAAAAGCTCGTAGATAAGGTACTGCGCCTAGTAAATGATATAAATGACGAAATTAATCTTTTTGATGGAGAGATAGAAACTCCTGCCGTGCTTTTAAGAGCTATAGAAAGAAATTATGAAGAGATCAAAAAATACACTCCCCATCTCCCAGATAAGGATAAGGAACAGTTTTGTAGCGAGCAGGATTTAATGAAAGTACCAAACTCCAATTGCCATTCTGAACAAACTGAAGATGATGAGCTGAGAATGAAAGGAATGTCAGATGACAAGTGTAAATTTAATACATGGCAAATGATGGACATACTGGGAACTTACATCGAGAATAATCACATTCAAAGTATTAGAATCAAAGCTCGCTGTAAGCATTTAATGACTGAATTCAGTACTACAAAAAGGAAAGATCTTCCAAATCTCTTGGGGAGATTCATTGAAGACATTCGCGTAATTCGCAACCTCAATAATTGAAACATTGCGTTGCGCCAGGAGAAAACTAAGCCCCCGGAAGAGTTGTAATTTCCTTCGACATCTGTCTATACTCGCAGCATGGAAACCTTTACGAACGTACTGCTATTTACCGGTGAGAATACCTACCTAGCCGAACGAACCCTGGAGAAGCTGAAGAGTGACTTCACGGGGAAACATGGGGATCTCAATATTACGATTCTGGATAACGAAGAGGAGCTGACGGCCAAGTCGATCTTGGGGGCGTTGAAGGCGGCGCCATTTCTAGGAGAGAAGAGACTCGTGATTATTAAGAATTTTTTACGACTCGGGGATAGTGACGATCAGGATAAGATTGAGAAGTTTTTGGATGAGATTCCGGACTCGTCGATTGCGCTGTTTTATGAGAATCCGAATGTGGAGACGCGCAAGAGGCCGAAGAGTACGCTGAAGAAGACGCTGGAGGTGCGGGCCAATGTGAAGCATTTTAATGAGCCATCTCCGCAGGAGTTGACCACGTGGATCGTGAATAGATTACAGAAAAATAATGTGACGATTTCGTCGGCGCTGTGCACGGAGATCATTGAACATACGGGTGGTGATATGCAGACGATTAGTAATGAGGTTGATAAATTGGCTCTATACTGCGAAAATCTAGCGGTAACGGCGTTGGATTTGGATCTATTAATTTCGAAGAGTTACTCCGCCACGATATTCCAGTTTACCGATGCGTTGAACTTGAAAGACCCTCGGCAGGCGATGCAGAAGTTGCAGACGCTCATAGATATGGGCGAGGAGGTGTTGCCGATTTTGGGGATGATTGCACGTCACTTCCGGTTATTAATTTTGGTAAAAGACTTGCTTGATAATCAGCATATTCCCAAATCTCAGATTCATGGAAAGATGGCGACCTACGACCCTGCGATCAAGCCATATCCAGTAAAACTCGCCGTCGATCAGTCGTCGAAGTTCACGTTAGATCAGATGAAAATGATTTACGGGGCACTCTTGGAATTAAATTTAGATTTAAAAAATGGAAAAATTCCGCAGGGCCCGAATGACAAACATATGCTCATGTTGGCGTTGGAAAAGTTAATTCTCACTATTACGAAATAATATGGACAAGACGTTAATCGCACCACTGAAAAACATCGGACTGAGCGAGAAAGAAGCCTGCATCTATCTCGCATGCCTCGAGCTCGGATCGCAGCCCGCTACCAAAATCGCGAAGGTAGCACGGTTGAATCGCGTGACCACCTATGACATTTTGGAGAAGTTAATTGGGAAGGGTTTTGTGAACTTCATGGTGAAGAAAAATGTGAAGTTCTTTAGTGCGATCGATCCGGAGTTGCTCCATAGCGAGACGCAGCGACATACCGATATGCTGAAAATTACCCTGCCGAAACTCAAGCGAATCAAGACGGGATTGAAGCATCCGCAGGTGCAGTATTTCGAGGGAATCGAGGGAATCAAAGCCATTTATGCCGATACATTGACGAGCAAAACGGAGATTTTGAACTATGCAAACTCACGTGAAATTAGAAATTTCTGGCCGGAGTACGACAGCGAATATGTCGGCAAACGTGTGAAGAAAAAAATTCATCTGAAAGGCATCGCCCCCGAGGACGAGTACGGAAAACGGGTTCATGCTGCGGATAAAACGAATCATCGTGAAATCCGACTGGTCGAGGCCGCCAAATTCGACTTCACCAATGAGATTAATATTTACGACAACAAAGTCGCCATTGTCTCCCTGCGCGGTGAATTGATTGGCATGATTATCGAGTCGGAAGAAATCGCCAATACGCAGAGAGCTATTTTCCAGATGGCGTGGAAGTTTGCGGGAAAGTGAAGTGATATCACCTGCGCCCCAGCAGGGGCAGTTCAGCAGAATAGTCCCTTGGGGGTGTCCCTTGGGGGATATCCTTTGGGGCAGTTTTGGGTACCTCCTATAGGTTACTTTCGAAAAGCTATCATACGATATACAAACCCATAGCACTTTGATACTAAATTGCTATCAAATTGATATCCTTTCAAAACATACCAAAGAGAAGGGTATGCCGAACAGCAAATAAAATACTTATATCTTCAACGCATCCTCATACGCTCGTGCGACCTGAAAGAGTTTTGCTTCCTGGAATTGCGGGACGAAGATCTGGAGGCCAACCGGGAGACCGGAGGCGGTTTTTCCACATGGGATACTGATAGCAGGGATACCGGCGGCATTAGCGGGAATAGCGAGAGCGTCAGCTAAGTACATGGCCAAAGGATCTTCCATCTTCTCGCCAGGCTTGAATGCAGTAAGTGGAACAGTGGGCATAATGAGCGCATCTACCTCGGCAAAAACACGGTCAAAATCTTTCTTGATTAATGTTCGAACTTTCAAAGCTTTGTTATAAAAAGCATCATAGTATCCGGCGGAAAGCACATAGGTTCCAATCATAATACGTCGCTTGATCTCGGCACCGAAGCCCTCGGCGCGGGCATTGAAGAAGTAATCTACCATCGACTCGCCCTCCTGTTTCGGACGGCTACCGAAGCGGATACCATCGAAGCGTGCGAGATTTGCGCTGAGCTCTGCCGGCATAATGATGTAGTACATTGCCACCGCGTACTTCGTAGCAGGGAGACTGACATCAATGACTTTTGCGCCAAGTTGTTCGTAAACTTTTGCAGCAGCTAGAACAGAAGCCTTGATTTCCGGATCCACACCCTCAGCGAAATATTCCTTTGGAAGACCGATAGTCATACCTTTTACGCCCTTCTCTAAATCTTTGAGATAATCAGCAACGGGAACGTCCGGCGTCGTCGCATCGCGAGGATCGTGACCGGCAAGTACCTGGAGAATAGCGGCGCTATCCCCTACCGTCTTCGTAAAGTGACCAACAGTGTCGAGAGAAGAAGCCATCGCCGTAACACCACTTCGAGAGATTCTTCCATAGGTTGGCTTGAGGCCAACGCATCCGCAGAAAGCGGCCGGGAGACGAATCGAACCACCAGTGTCCGTGCCCATCGCAAATACTGCCAAGCCGCCGGCTACTGCCGCGGCCGACCCACCCGAACTTCCTCCCGCAACGCGGGACACATCAGCGGGATTCATCGAAGGACCATAACATGAGTGCTCACTAGAACCTCCACATGCAAACTCATCCATATTTGTTTTTCCCAGGAAAACCACACCCGCAGCACGTAATTTCGCTACAGCGGTCGCATCATAAGGTGGAACAAATCGCTCCAACATCTTCGAACAGCAGGTCGTTCGTACTCCCTTTGTATTAAAAATATCCTTCAATCCACAAGGAATTCCATCTAGAACGGATAAAGGTTTGCCCTCAGCGTAGCGCTTATCAGACTCAGCCGCCTCCGCCAAAGCACTCTCCTGTGTCGTTAACACATACGCATTCAACGCCTCATTTTTCTCGGCAATTTGCTGCAAGTAAGCGCGAGTCACCTCTTGTGAAGTAAACTTTTTCTTCATGAAACCGTCATGAAGCTCCAATAATGACAATGAAAGAATATCCATAAAATTATTCAATAGCAGGTTTAACACGTATTTGATCACGTTCGACAGGCAGTTCACTACAGCCAAGCAGCTCATCACGAGTCGTCCAATCATTATTAATAACATCATCACGCATCACGTTCTTCAGGCCGGTGACCTGATTTGTCATTTCTACACTCGTCGTATCAACCTCATTCAATATTTCTATATATTGCAAAATATTGGTTAGTTGTGTCGAGAATTTTTTTACCTCATCATCAGAGAGGCCGAGACGAGCCAATTTCGCGATATGCCTTACCTGTTCTTGTGAAAGCTGCATAGCAAATAAAAAGAAAATAACAGGCAAATTCTACACTGTTTGTCGAACCAGCGCAAAGCATATACAATAAAGCGGTGGAACACACTTCAAAAAACATCCAGACGATTGCCTTCTTCTTTTTTCTCCTTACAGGAGCGGCATATTTGCTAACGAGTTTACTCGCCGCAAACAATAACTTCCTTCCCATAAGCCAAAAACTTGAGGAAACGCTCCTACTTCCCGCCGTCCTGATGGGGCTCATCTATGCCGCCACCAGCGTGCTAGATACGCTTGCTTCCGAGGGAAAAAACTCTAGAATACAGATGATCCTGACGACTCTATTTTTTGTAGCCATTGGGATAACCGTAATAATTGCACATTTTGCCTTCCCCCTCATCAAACTATAAACACGTAAATTCATGAGTTCAGCAGACCAAAACGCCAGCAACATCGCCTCTCCTGTGAAGAAAGTTCTCATCTTTGGAACATTCGACCTCCTTCATGCCGGCCATGAAAACATGATCAAGCAAGCCCGAGAGCTGGGAAATCACATCATAGCTGTTATTGCCCGTGACGAAACAGTAAGGAAAATTAAAGGTACGCTTCCCTACAATCACGAAAAACAGCGTGCTAAAAATTTGAAAAATACAGGACTCGTCGACAAAGTAGTTACGGGAAGTACCGGAAACAAATATGATATCGTCCGGAAATTAAGACCGGACGTTATAGCGCTAGGATATGATCAATTCGCCTTCACCCTTGGATTGGAAAAACTGATTATTGATGAAAAAATGGAGGCAGAAATTCACCGTCTCAAGGCATTCAAGCCACAAATCTATAAGTCATCTATCCTCCGAGCAGGGCTAGTAAATCAGGAAATTCTACCTCGCAAACTTGCTAATATCTATCAACAAAACGACGACTCTCTCCTCATACAACAGCCTGGCGCATTTACGCAGGTACTATAAAAGTCCATCCCGCTCATCACCTCACCCATGACCACCCTCACATACAGCACACAAAGTAGTCTCAAAAATCTCTGGAGAAATCGATACAGCTCCATCGCAACTATAGTGCTTATCGCGATTATTCTCTTCATTCTGAATGTCATCCTCTCGGTGAATATGATTGTAAAATCACAACTCAATGAACTCGGTGAGAAGGTCACGATGATCGTCTACCTCCAGGACAATATCAGCCAAGAAAAGGCAAAAGAAATCAACGAAGACATTCGATCACAGTCAGGAGTAAAAAACTCACTCTACGTCTCCAAGCAACAGGCATTAGCGGACTTTCTCAAGAGCCATCCAAAAACCGCAGAGTACTACCAAAAATTCAACCTCGAGAATACACTTCCTCCTAGCATTCAGATCACCGTAGAGAGCCCGGCGATGTATGAAACTATCCAGAGCTTCATCCAGGCATCCGCAAATAGAGTGTTTATCAATACGCTCGAAGAACCAAATGCGCAGGACTCGTCAGTAGACGCATCGATCACGCAAAAGGTCACAGACAACCTCTTCAAGCTCGACCGATTCTCTCGCACGCTGCTATTCTGGGTCATCGCCGCCTTCCTTATTGGAAGCGTGCTCATCATGAATAATGGCATTCACCTCGCCATCTACAACCGCAGAGTCGAGATCAGCATCATGCGTCTCGTGGGAGCCACTCCAAATCTCATCCGTCTACCGTATTTACTAGAGGCGGTCTGGTCAACACTCATAGCCGTTACTCTGAGCTTCCTTGGATTCTATATGATGACGAAGTTTGCCCTCCTCCCTGAAATTAACTTCTTCTCCGATACGATCGTTCTCCCATTTGTTTGGCTCCTGTTAGCCGAAGTTGGAGCTACACTCGCACTGACGCTCATCAGTAGTTTTGCCGCCGTCGAGAAGCATCTGCAGAAACATATGGTCCTCTCCTAATGAACCAACAACGCTACTGGAATGAATCGGCACTCGTCCTGAAACGCTACTCTGCCGGAGAAAAAGATCGGCAGGTTATTTTGTTTATCAAAGGCGTGGGGAAGATTTCGGCGAAGGCGCGCGGGGCCAAGAACTTAACTTCCCCCTTTGTCAGTCGACTCTCCCCGCTCAATGAGTGTCGAGTATTGATGTACCGCGCGAGCAGTGGCTACTGGACCATCACACAGTGCGAAACCATCCGAGAGTTCAGCCCCTCAACGCACTCCACGCAAAAAGCCATGATCGGCCTGACGATGCTCGATATTATCGATCGATGCAGTGAGTCCGAACACGTAAACGACCCGCTCTACGAAGTAACCATCGATACATTAGAAAAATTAGCATCTATAAACGATGAGCAAAAAATGGAGCAACTCTTCAGTATTTTTCAGGTAAAAGTTTTCGAAATTCTCGGCATCCTGCCGTCGTTCTCACACTGCACGCGATGTCATAAAAAAATCGACCTCGACAAGATTTCCGGCTGGGACATGATGCAAATCACCTGCCACGATTGTGAAAAATTCAACCCAAAGAACCACGCACGAGAAACCTTCGACAAGGAGTATCTGAAACTCCTCAACTACATGAAAAAAAATGTAATCGAATCATCTCTAAAAATATCCCTCAATAACGAGCAAGGAAAAGATCTCAAAAGAATGCTCAAGACGCTTTGGAACGCACAGACTTTTTCTTTGCCAAAATCGTTTGATGTTCTCGAGTCTCTTCACGCATAACACTCAAGACTCCGGTTAAGTTTTCAAGTTGCGAAAGAATATCATCAAGCTGTTCATAGCCATTAACCTCGAGCAGAAGCGATCGAACGACGTATTTTTCGTCATGATGCTTCACGCTGAAATCTAAAATATTCACATTCATATCAGCAACAACGCCGGTGATATCACGGATGAGACCAATACGGTTAACCGCCTCCACGAGAACGCGAACGCTGTATTTCTGTGTACCGGAAGGAAGAGAAGAAACCCACCTAGCCTCGAGAACACGAGCAGGATTGGAGCTCTGCAGATGAGCACAATCAATCTTGTGAATAGAAGCATGCTCACGTGAGACATAACCAACAATTGACTCTCCCTCTTTCGGAGAACAACACTGTGCTAGCTGTACCGGCAAACCGGCCTCTCCGCCCAAAAGAATACGTGAACCAAGCGGCTCCGTATCAGGAATCTCCTTGAGAGGCACAGGAATAAGTGGCTGCATCAAATCATCCTGATGGAACATTTTTTTGATAACCGTATTGATAGGAGTCGAGCCGTTTCCGATATCCTCAACAATCTTCTGCCGTTCACTCACGGTTAGCGTCTTGGTGCCATACTTCTTCAAAACACTCAACTGATCATCAAGTCCCGCCTTATTCAATCTTCGTAACTGCTTATTGAGAAGCTCTTTACCCTCACGGAAACTCAACTCCCTATTCTGACTTTTGAACCAAACTTTAATTTTTTGCCTAGCCGAGTTCGTCTTCACAAAACTCAACCACTCAGGTCTTGGATTTGGCTTGGGTTTGAGAATAACTTCCACTACATCCCCATTCTTGAGGGCTGCATTTGCCGGAGCAATATGACCATTTACCTTCGCCATTGCACAGCGATGACCAATATCCGTATGAACACTATAGGCAAAATCGATAGGCGTAGAGCCAACAGGAAGGTCCTTCACCTCACCATTTGGCGTAAAGACAAAAATACGATCCTGAAAAATATCAATTTTATACTCATGTAAATCGCTATCCACGCGCACCTCTTCACCCTCAGCCACATCGTCCTCCTGAACCTTGATCAATCCACGAAGCCATTCAATCTGTCGTTTAAGTTTCTTATTCTGCACCTCTCCATCCTTGTTGGAAGAATTATCAACAAAGGTAAGAACATCTTCCTTATCAAATTCCGTAGAACGACCACGCGTGTCTTCGTAGAGCCAGTGAGCGGCAATACCATATTCCGCCTCTCGATGCATTTTTTCCGAACGAATCTGAATCTCAACCGGCTGATTTTTCAATCCCGCAGAGGTCGTCAAAATAGAGGTATGCAAACTCTGGTATCCGTTTGGTTTCGGAACAGCGATATAATCCTTGAACCTACCGGGAAGCGGCGTACACTTGTTATGAATCAAGCCGAGCACCGAGTAGAGCGTTTCCATGGATTCTGCCGGCATAGCGTCCTTGCCAAACTTCGTAGGAAGAATAACTCGAACCGCAAAAATATCATGCAGATCCAAAATCAAATCCGTACTCTTCTTTCGCATCTTTCTATAGATACTATAAATACTCTTCGTTCGGCCGGTGACACGGCACGAAATCTCATGCTGTGCTAAAAAATCTTTTAGTTCATCCTGGAAAGCATCAAGTGCGCCCTTGCGTTCCTCGCCAACTTTTTCTAGCTGTTGCTGAATATGATTATATTGAAATGGATTGAGTGCCTTGAACGCGAGGTCCTCAAGCTGCCATTTAAGTGAGTACATACCAAGTCTAGACGCCACCGGCGCATAAATCTTCAGAGCCTCCTCGGTCAATCGTTTTCGATTCTCTACCGGAACATCCTCAATATGCTGCACATCATCCAGAATATCCGCGAGACAGACAAACATTACACGAAGATCCTCCGCCACCATCAAAATAACCTGTCGTAAAACCTCTGTATCATTCCGCTCGAAATCAGGTCGAAGATGTTTAATTTTTGCCAATGCCTGCAGTATCTTCAAAACGCCAGGACCAAATAATTTCTCAACTTCAGAAGCATGCTCCTCAAGCGGAATACGTGAAGCAAATATAAGTCCGGAGACGAGAGTCGTCTCATCAGGTCGAAGATTCAAAAGTCCATGAAGTATACGATATCCCCTCTCGATACGCGCTCCACGGCACGTCGAAACGAACTGGTCGGCTGCCTGAAGACGCGAAGCATCAACCTTCAACCCCAACTTCTCTATCTTGGCCAGCAATGGTTCAAGATGATTCATGTGAGTATGATGAGGCCCAAGCCAAAAAAGCACAAGATAAAAAGAAATGGCTCTTGTCCAGACAAAGCCGAATTACGTTAGGTCAAAGCTAAAATTACAAACGATCAAATTACGCAATTGTTCATAAAGCCCATGGATCACCATGTTCTTAATGAACGGTATACGTTTTGTATACACTTTGTATACTATTTTGTGCATACCACCATTGAGACGTAAGATCATCCTCATCAATAACTTTCATTTCGATACATAATCCCCTACACTTTCCCCGTACACCTAACTTTTATATGTCGTTTCTATCCAAACTTCAAAGCCGAAGTTCGTATAGAAACCAGTTAGATGAAATAAATTTTTATGACAAATATACGACAATTTGGCTTATTGCAGCTAGCATTCGGGATTGCTTTATTTATTTTTTACATATGGTTGCTTTTGACTGATTCCATGTCTTCGAGCGAGTCCATTTTTGGGTATATTGGGAAT
>CALRDN010000007.1 GCA_943354965.1 Candidatus Peribacteria bacterium
AAGACTATGTCGATCTTTCTTCGGAAAACGAGCTATACAGGCGTACAAAACCACGTACAATTGGTACGTTTTATGAATAATCGAACGGTCAAGATAGTTGAGGGGGGGGGTCTTTATCAGGCATAATTTGTATGATTGGTTATGTTCACGGCCGAGTTTACTTGATGGTTGGAATGAGTTCAAATCAGGAAAAGGTGGAAAAATTGATGTGCAGCATTTTTCCCTGAACTTGGAAAATGAACTCTTCGCCCTTCATGACGATTTAGTGCAAGAAAGATATTGTCACGGCTCTTACGCCGGATTTTATCTCCATGATCCTAAGCTACGCCACATTCACAAGGCTTCCGTGCGTGATCGCATCGTGCATCACGTCGTTATGCGCGCGATTGAGGATAGGTTCGAGCCGGGATTTATCCATGATTCCTATTCCAGCCGCATCGGAAAAGGAACTCATCGAGCCGTAGAACGCTTCCGTACGTTCGCCTGGAAATTATCACGGAATGATACAAAAAAGGTTTGGATTTTGAAGTGTGATATTCGGAGATTTTTCGACTCGGTAAATCATGAAATTCTCAAAAAGCTCATCCATCGTCGTGTGAAATGTCCCAAAACGCTCCAGCTTCTCGATATAATCATCGATAGTTTTTCTGTAGACTCAGGTAAAGGCATTCCTCTTGGAAATGTGACGAGTCAGCTATTTTCTAATATCTACCTCAACGAACTCGACCAGTTTATAAAACGCCGATTGCGCATAAAATACTACGTCCGCTATGCCGACGATTTTGTGCTACTGAGCCGTGATAAAGCAAAGCTAGAAACCGCGCTGGTATCTATCAGGCGATTTCTCACAGTGATGCTCGATATGGAGCTTCATCCAAAAAAGGTGTCATTCCAGAAATGGCATCAGGGAGTCGATTTCCTCGGCTACATCAGCTTCCCGCATCACACGCTCGTACGTACGAAGACCAAAAAGAGGATGTATCGAAAGATGAAGATGAGAGCGGAGATGGCCAAGAATAAGATCATCTCTACCGAGAGCTTGAACCAAAGTCTCCAATCATATCTGGGCATCACGAAACATGCGAGAGGTAAAAATATTGAGAAGAAATTAATGAGCGTTATTCAATAGTAAATTTTGCATATCCGATACTTTCGAGAAAGGAAAGTGTCGCGTCTACAGATGGATTTTCGGTATGGAGAAGGATGACTCTTTTACCATATCGATCAATTAAACCTCGTAAAAATTCATCTGCCCAGGACGGAGAAAAGGTGTTGACGCCACGAAAATCCACCTCGATTTTTTCATCTTCACGTACCTCTCCGAGCACCGGCGTAAAAGCCGCAAGAGCTTCTTTTCCAGCCTGCCTGGAAATAAGTGTGGTTCCGAATTTTTCCATCATAATTTTCATAATACCTTGAGGTTAGAAGCGAATAAGGGCGAGGCATCCATGGAATGAGTCCTTTGTTTTTTCTATGTTCAGGCTTGTATCGCCCTGCTGAAGGGTCAATTTGGCGTCTCCGGTCTGGAATACTAGATTCATTGGATTGCTGGTAATGATTTTTCGAACATATTTCAGACCATTGCCTCTATGCTCAGGAGCTCTTCCGGTCAGTACTTCGGTAAAAGAAACTTTGAGTGCCTCTGTATCATCCGGAATATTGGGTCTCACGCGCCTGAGTGTATGCAAGATTCCCTGACCACGGTCGGCGATAATGACCATTCTTTTGCCTAAATCATACCCAAAAAAATTTCCAGGAATATCCGGCCAAGAGCCCAAATTGTGATCAAACGAGTTGTTGCCAATTTCTCCGGCGGTTGAACTGATAAAAGAAAAAATATGTTCAAAGGCTGGTAATTTCAGGAGTTCACTTTCCATGGCGTGTACTCTGAATTGAAAAATACCACTGTTCGAACAGTAATAACGCGAATCGGGTTCTTTGGGCGCATCACTGAAAATCCACATCTTCGCAAGAGAAAATAAATCGGTAGTCAATAGGGTGATATCCTCGGTGCGATACAATCGATGAGTACCTTTCCCAGGGCGAATAGCTATCAGCTTTCCACTCTCATCCCATCTCCTCAGGGTTTGCATACTCACCCCTAGCATCTCTGCCGCCTCCTTAATAGTAATAACATCTTTAGCCATGACACATAGTATTAAAACTATTCATAAGTATACCAAACTATACAAAACTATACAAGAAATAGGCTAAACTATACAAAAGGGCGTACTCGTCAAAGCTAAGTACAATATTCCCGTATTCACTACCACTAATCATCCATCGCATAATTCTGACTCTGCTTCGACTTCTCAATCGAAATGAATCGCATCTGTTCTTTCTTGAACATTAATTCAATACGGCCGGTTGGACCGTTACGATGTTTTTTGACATAGACATCCAGAATGCCCTTTCGCTGAGAATCTTCTTCGTAATAATCTTCGCGATACAACATCATCACGACATCGGCATCTTGCTCGATAGCACCGGACTCACGAAGGTCGGAGAGCTGTGGGATTTTGACGGGTCGTGACTCAACAGCACGCGAGAGCTGGGACAAGACGAGAATCGGGATATGCAACTCACGGGCGAGATGTTTCAACGCGCGAGAAATTTCAGAAATTTCCTGCACGCGATTCACGCCCATACCGCTTCCCATCGACATCAACTGCATATAATCGATAATGAGCATGTCGAGGCCATTTTCCATTTGGAGGCGACGCGCCTTGGCGCGGAGCTCGGCAATCGAGCTTCCCGAAGTATCATCGATAAAAATCTTCATACCATTCAACTCATCCATGACACCACCAATACGGGCGAAGTCTTCGTCGGTAAGTTTTCCCGTACGCAGCTTCCAGGAGTCGACCTGCAGCAGCGAGCAGAACATACGTTCTACGAGCTGCTCCTTCGACATTTCCAATGAAACCACACCTACGCCGAACCCACGTTTCGCGGCATTCTGAGCCAAATTCAACGCCAATGCCGTCTTTCCCATCGAAGGACGAGCCGCCATAACAATCAGATCTGATGGCTGTAAGCCCGACAGGAGATCATCCATGTCCGCAAAGCCCGTTGGAACACCACGATATTTCTGCTTCGCCTCCGGATCATGCAGGTTAGAGATTTTCTCAAATGTTTGCGCCAAAACATCTCGTACATGGACGAACTTATCTTTCAAAAATGTCTGTGAAACATTGAACAACGCTTTTTCAGATTTTTCGAGCAAGTCCTCTAACGGCTCCGTCTCGCTATATCCCATGGACATAACGGTATCTCCCGCTCGGATTAATTTTCGCAAAGTAGACTTCTCCTTCACGATCAGCGCGTACTGCACTACGTGAGAGGAGGTAAAATTTTCCGTAGAAAGCTCGGCAATAAATGATACACCGCCAACTAAATCGAGCTGTTTGCGATCCTCGAGGTAGCTCGTCAGGGTAACGACATCAATCGGCATACGTCGGTCGTAGAGCTCCATTACACTCCGATAAAGAATCCCATGAATATCATGGTAAAAATCATCAGCATTGAGGATATCAGAAACCTTGATAATGGCTTCTTTATCGACAAAAAGCGATCCGAGAATCGATCTCTCGGCATCTAAACTATGCGGTGGTATTTTTCCAAAATGTTCTGCCATACGATGTTTTTTATCACCCAATTGGGAACAGAGTTTGACACAGTGTCATCTTTTTTTAAAGTTTTTGTCATTGCCTTGTCAGAACACTCATGTACAGTAATCAATTATGAAGAATCACATGACTACCCAAACAGCGAAAGATATTGGAGACAAGGGCGAAAACCTCGCTTGCAGCCTACTGGAAAAGCGAGGGTACACCATACGAGACCGTAACGTTCGCGGAAGATTCGGAGAGATAGATATTGTGGCAAAAAAGGACGAAAAATATCACTTTATCGAGGTCCGGCTTCGTTCAAACTCAACTTTCGGCACGCCCGTCGAAACTGTCAACGCGAAAAAGCGCCTCCGACTCAAAAAAACGATAGAATACTACTGCTTCACAGAAGGAGTAACGAATTGGCAACTTGATATAATCGCCATCCAACCTCTCGGAAATGCGAATAAAATAATGTTCTACAAAAATATCCCTCTCGAATAATGTCAAAACGTTTCATTTCACTCTGTATTATTGCCGTAATCATTGTAGGATTTGCGGGGAATATCGTTTGGAAAAAAATCAACATGGGTTCGGTGACAATCAATGTGCCGGTACCTTATACGTTTATGCTTGATACATCGGATATGATCACCTGCACCACAGGTACCTGTATGCTTACACTTCCTTCCGGTAGTCACGATGTATTGATTACAAAATTTGGATTTGTAAATTATCTAGCGCAAGTAAATATTGAGCGAGGAAAAAACGTCGAACTCAAGCCGTTATTGCAAAAGGTTCTCACCGTCGAAACCAAACCTCTTATCACATTTTCTCTGCCAAAAATAAGTAATCCATTTGTATTGAAAACGGATGCAGATGGAAGAACAGCACTTGCAAAGAAAGCGGGAAAATCAGGAAAGGATGAGATTATTGCTTACTTCGCACGACCGTTTACCTCACCAAAGATAGCATCCGACAGTGCGGGACAATTTGTGTGGATAGCTGACGGAAAAAAATCAGATAGTGATACCTCGGAAAAATCCATCTATAGAATTGATACGAAAGAAAAAAGCAGGAAGGCCGTATTCTCAACAACGAAATCCATACTGGCGGCTGTGCCGTCTCCAGCCGGATCTTCGGCATTTATTATTCTACCGGATGAGGTGAATATTGCGAAGAGCGATGGAAACGTAGCGGCAAAAATTCAAATAGCGGGACTCACGGAAAAGCACATGGCTTGGGATGGAGAATCAACAGTCTATCTGGTTCAGCACACATCAACGGACGACATTCTTCGTCGAGCAGAACTCGATAATCATAACGGATTTGTGCAAATGAAAAAAATGGAAGAAATCTCTAGGTGGAGCGCAGACATCGACGTGATTCAGTTTATATTTGTCGATGAAAAATTGCATGAACTTCATATCCAAGGAAAGAACAAGGCATACATAATACAATTGTAAAAAGCGTGTCAGAAAAATAGCAACAATTATTCAAGATTTTTTCAGGGTTTTGTTAGACCGCGGTGGTAAGGTTGGTGCATGCCGGTCAGTATTACTACAGCATCTACGGTTGGACTAGAAGGCAGGATCATTCAGGTCGAGGTTGATATTAGCGCCGGACTACCGGCCTTCAACATCGTCGGCCTGGCCGATACGGCTGTTCTGGAGGCGCGCGAACGGGTACGCTCCGCAATCAAAAACAGCGGATACAGCTTCCCTGCGCACCGGAAAACAGTCAACCTCGCCCCATCGGGACTGCGGAAACACGGACCGGCATTCGATTTGCCCATAGCGGTTGGGATCCTCGCCGCGTCGAAACAAATGGCGCCGGTGGCGCCCGATGTCTGGCTCCTCGGCGAGCTCACCCTCACCGGCGAACTTCGTCCCATCCCCGGAATTATTCCACTGATGATATTCGCGAAAAAATCCGGCATAAAAGAAATTATTATGCCCCTCGAAAACGCGCATGACGCCGCAATTATCAAAGGCGTGAAAATTATAGGAGTCACATCATTGAAACAAACAGTAGAACATCTCTCCGGCATCGACCATATAGAGCCATATGAAAAAGTAGATGAAATATATTCAGAAGAATGTTCTTCAGATCCTTTCGACGGAGTGATAGGGCAAGATGCAGCAAAGCACGCACTTGCCATTGCCGCCGCCGGCCATCACAACATTCTGCTCAGCGGACCTCCCGGCGTTGGAAAGACGCTGCTTGCGCACGCAATGGCTGCGATTCTCCCGCCATTATCCTATGAGGAATTTATCGAAGTAGCCGCCATTCACTCACTCAAAAATGCGAGCGGAATTATGACCAACGGCCTTCTCGCTCGCAGACATCGCCCCGTGCGTGAACTTCACCATACAGCCTCTGTGGCAGCGATGATCGGTGGAACCGCCAACCTCACGGTGGGGGAAATTTCGCTTGCACATCATGGAGTGTTGGTTTTGGATGAACTTCCGGAGTTCTCACGGGATGTTCTCGAGGCACTCAGGCAGCCACTAGAAGAGAAAAGTATTACAATAACCCGCGCGAAAGGTTCTGTTACCTACCCAGCAAACGCCATTCTGCTGGCAACCGCCAATCCATGCCCATGTGGTTTATTGAAAGGAGGACGATGTACCTGTCTCCCTCATCAGATTAAACAGTATCAGTCACGCATATCCGGACCGATTTTGGATCGCATTGATATTCGTATACAAATGGAGCCAATACATGCAGCGGAGATGATTCGGAAATCCTCCACGAAAAATACGATCGAGCATGACGCACAGAGAAAGATAGAAGTAGGGGAGATAATGGAGTCAATCTCACGTGCACGCACTCTTCAGCATATACGCTTATTGCCGTATCATCTTCACACGAACAGTGATATTCCTTCGAAGCTCATGAGCACGCTCTGCCCCCTCGATATCGAGACACAAGCGCAACTCACAGATGCTATTCAGAAAGTGCACCTCTCCCCTCGTGCCATTCACCGTCTGATTAAAATTGCGCGGACAATCGCCGATATGGAAGTGGGCGCAACGGTAGACTCCTCGATCACATATAGTCACCTCTTTCAGGCGTTACAGTTTCGGGTCGACTAACCAGTGAGGTGAAAAATCTAATCCTTCATCTCACGAATCAACTGTCGGATCTCTTCGTCAAAAATATGAGGATCATTAAGGAGCTTCTGTTTTTTGAGAGAAAGATGGGAATCGTCCACATGGCTCACGCGGTTTGATTGATGGTCGATAAGCGCTTCATGGTCATTGGTGACCGGGGAAAGAGGAGCTGATTGATGGGGCGATGCCGGCTGATGGTACTCATAAAATTTCATCAGAAAGCGAAAAAACTCAGATTTATTAGTAAAACCTTCTTTTTTCATAAACTGATGCAGTATGGTTTCTTGCGCTTCATTGAGATGAAAATGAATGATTGACATGTAAGTTTCATAAAATATGAGAACCATGTACAAGATCGGTACAAAATACGTACAAAAAAAGTACAAGATGAATACAAGAAATCTACCATATTTGAACAATAATAAACAGTATTTTCTCATCTCATCAAAGCTTGGCTAATGATAAAAGCCAGCTTCAGCCAACTTGACATTAAGTGTAACTAGAGGTATAATTAAAAGAGAGAATTATTTCAAAAAAGAAGAACCTCCCAAAGTACAAACGCATGGCAAAACTCAGATTTCTGCACATTATCGTACCGCAAGGTTCCGTCGAAGAGGGACAGAAGTGGGAGAGCAAGTTCCAGGGACTTCTTTTGAATCTCAGAAATACGATCGTGAGTAGACGATTTTCCTTTGAGTATTATGGGCACGCGCAGTATGCGTATTTTTATATTGCCGTCGAAGAGACACTCAAGGAGACGATAGAGTCGCTCATTTACTCAACCTATCCTGATGCAGAAATTCAAGAGACGGAAGATTATACCAAGAGATTCGTTCCGGAAAAAATGGCTATCGCTGGAGCAGAAATTGGCGTTCACCACAGTGATGTCTACCCGATCAAAACGTATGAGGATTTCGGAGAGGACAGTATGTCTAGACTTTTTTCGGTGATTTCAAAAATTTCCGCCAACGATCAAGTATGGATTCAGATCATCACAGAGCCACTTCCGGACACGGCATCATTTTTTTATATGAGAAACTGGCGCTATAGGTTTGCGGCGCTCCATCATTTTTTCTCAATCAAGGATCGTTTCCGCACGGGGGGAAGAAAAGCTATTAACGAAATGCGACATCACAAAGCCCATGAAAAGGACGCAGAGAAGCCATTTAGAATCAGTATTCGTTGCGCCTATATCGCACCAACGCACGAGGAGGCCGATAGAAAGATTGAGGCGGTTATTAACTCATTTTATCAATTCAACGATAGTGACGTTAATGAGTTTCATGCGCATCACACCCATGATATCAAAAGATTCTTACGCGATTATAAGTTGAGACTCCACGGCACACCGTTCGTCGCGAGTACGAAAGAAATTGCCACACTCTATCACCTTCCAAATGCAGATTTCGTTCCGCACATTGTGCACGTTCAAGCTCGTAAGGCCGATCCACCGCAGGACCTTCCTAGGCTTGGGGACGCAGATGTTTCTGGATTTGGCGTGACGAACTATCATAATAATTTCGTACCATTTGGTATTAAGCGTGACGACAGACGTCGTCATCTCTATACCGTCGGTAAGTCCGGTTCCGGTAAATCAAAACTTCTCGAACTTCTCATTATCGATGATATAAAAAATGGAAAAGGTTTCGGAGTTTTGGATCCACACGGCGATCTCATCGACAATATCATGCGATATATTCCAAAAGAACGTATCAACGATGTGATCCTTTTTGATCCCGCTGATACGGAATTTCCGATCGCCTTTAATCCAATGGAAAGCGTAGACGACGCCTACAAAATGCAGGTAACAACCGGCTTTCTCAATATTTTCAAGAAAGTATTCGGCGACAACTGGACCTACCGTCTCGAGCATGTGCTTCGTTATACAACACTTGCGCTTTTGGACAGTCCGAACACGACAGTGGTCTCTATTCAGAAAATGCTTACGGATAAGAATTACCGACAAAAAATTGTCTCACGCATTCAGGATACGACGGTAAAAAGTTTCTGGGTTTCTGAGTTTGCCGCATGGTCGGAGAAGTTCGATTCCGAGGCTATTACTCCCCTCCTGAACAAAGTTGGTCAGTTGATTTCTACGAACATGATTCGTAATATTATTGGTCAGCCAAAGACGAAGTTTAATCTTCGTGACGTGATGGATAATAAAAAAATTCTCCTGATGAAGGTTTCGAAAGGTCTTCTGGGTGAGGAAAACTCAGGATTGATCGGATCAATGGTTATTACAAAATTATTTCAAGCGGCCATGAGCCGTGCAGATATGCTAGAAGAAAAACGTGAAGATTTTTATTTCTACGTTGATGAGTTTCAGAATTTCGCCACCGATACCTTCGCAGAAATTCTCTCTGAGGCACGTAAATATCGCCTCAATCTCACGATCGCCCACCAGTACATGGGGCAGCTCAATGATGTCGTCCGCAAGACAGTATTCGGTAACGTGGGTTCCATGGTGAGCTTCCGTGTAGGTGCTGAGGACGCGGCCGTTCTCGAAGGTGAGTACACGCCAGTCTTCAAGGTTCGCGATATTATTAATCTTGGAGTGCGAGAATTTTACACAAAAATGTCCGTTAATGGTGAGCTGCGCGAGGCGTTCTCAGGCCGCACACTGAGCGTGCCACCCGTCACTGACGATCTCACGCAGGAAATCATCGCCGCCTCGCGCGCCAAATACTGCCTCCCCCGCAAAGAAGTCGACGAAGTCCTCGCCAAATGGGACGAGTCCGCCTCCGCCCCTCCAGCCCCCGAAGAAATCGCCGCCTCCGAAGAAAAATTCGAGGAGCCGATGATCTGATGCGAGTCAGAAAAATAGCAACAATTATTCAACCAAATGTCAGGGAAAGTTTAGAACGGTTTGCTACGCTTGAAGTGCCAAAAATGAATCCGGGACTTCCTCATGGTGAGGCCGACGATCTTGAGAGTCAAAACAATTATACCATATTTCGCGTGTAATCCTCAAGTACTAAGACAGCTTTAAGAACATAAATCCAGCTTCAACTAGTCATCCCGTAAACTCTCCGCTATACTATCCCCACATTCAAACGAAAATATTTATGCAAAAATTTCTTGTTCGAGGAGGGCGTGCGCTCAAAGGTGAGGTGACAGTAAGCGGGTCAAAGAATGCGGCGTTACCGATTATCGGTGCGGCACTGCTTACAGATGAAACGACGGTACTTACCAATGTTCCCGAAATTAATGATGTTTATTCTCTTCTTACGATTCTCAAGGAATTTAATATTAAGTTCACATTCGAGAATCACACACTGACGATTGAGCCAAAGGGTTTTAAATACAAGACTCCGCCAGAAGAGCTTGTGGCAAAAATGCGCGCATCGGTATTGATCGCACCGGCACTTCTTCATCGTAATGGAAGTTTTGATATGGCCTACCCGGGCGGTTGTGTATTGGGAAAAAGACCTCTCGATACGCATTCATTTGTGTTTAGAAAAATGGGAGCGACGGTTTTGGAGGATGAAAAAAATCTCAAAGTTTCATGGAAAAAACGTGAACCGACGATCATGGTACTTCCGGAAATGAGCGTTACCGCAACAGAAAACGCCATTATGATGGCTGCTATCACACCAGGAGAGACGCAAATTAGATTGGCTGCTGCTGAGCCACACGTCCAGGATCTCTGCCATTTCATGAAAAAAATGGGATGCAAAATTGATGGCATTGGTACGCACAACCTCACGGTACATGGTGTAAAAAAACTCAACGGAACCAAGTATGCTATTTGTGGTGACTATCTCGAGGCGGGAACATTTGCGCTCGCAGCCGTTATGACAAAAGGTGATGTAAAAATTCACGGCCTGCAGATGGACTATCTCGATAGTTTCTGGCAGAAGTTCGACGAGGCTGGTGTTCCATACGTATTAGAGAAAGATTCCATCCACATCAAACCAGCTAAAACAATTCATCAGGTAAAAGTTTTGCGAACCGCTGTATATCCAAGCTTCCCAACAGATCTCCAGGCTCCATTTGGAGCGCTTCTCACACAATCGAAAGGTGTAAGCAAAGTATTTGAAACACTTTTTGAGGGTCGCCTCAGTTATCTCTTTGAGTTAGAAAAAATGGGGGCGCATGTTGAGTTATTAAATCCTCATCAGGCACTCATCATCGGTCCAACCAAGCTTGTCGGCAAACCTGTATCCAGTTGTGATATTCGTGCCGGCGCCACCATGGTCCTCGCCGCCCTCGCCGCGAAAGGAGAGACCATCATCTCCGATATCAAATACATCGATCGCGGCTACGAACGACTCGATGAAAAACTCCGACTACTCGGCGCCGATATTGAAAAAGTCGACATCTAGGCATCAAAGGGAAAAAAAGAGGGAGGACAGCCCATCTCAGATACCTCATATTTGATTTGCTAAGAAATTGCTAGCACCACGAGGTACACCACGCTAAGGATTTGCTAAGTATTCAAATATTGATAAAAAGAACAAAGGTTTCAGAACAGAAAAAAGATGGCTATCTTTGACGTATTATGCGCTCCACCCTCCCGTTCACCGGATCCACCACCATCTCCACCGTTCCCATCTGATCCGTCCGAAAAATCTTCGTACCGACCCTCGCCAGCCTTTCCAGAGTTTCCGCCGTTGGGTGCCCATAGCGATTTTTCGACCCCACAGAAATTGAGGAAAACTGTGGACGAACTGCACGCAAGAAGTCATCTCCCGAGCTAAAACGGCTCCCGTGGTGACCGACCTTGAGAATATCAGCATGTAAATCGATACCCGACATCAGCAACTTCTCCTCGCTCGGAATTCCGATATCCGCCGTGCCAAGCAACACGGCTCGACCCCCAACAACGATCCTGGAAACCAGCGAAGACTCATTCACCTTCGGCACATACTTCCCCGCCAACGAAACCTCCGGCCAAATCACATCCATCTCAACACCCCGATCCAACCAGAAATCCGTCGCACTATATCCAATCCAGACAGGCACACCGCGCTCCCTCATTTTCTTACCAATCGCCTCCTGCATCGCCGTTCCCTGTTGCACCCCAATCACCATCGCCTGCCGCACATCGAACTGATCCATCAGCGCCAACGCGCCACCGGCATGATCTTGATCGTACTGCGTCAACACCATCAGGTCGATACGATCATCAATCCATCCAATAGCATGCCTCAGAGGCTCAGGAATCACGCCAGGCGGCCCCACATCGATCAATATGCGATTTCCCCCGGGCGTAACAATCAACGTCGCGTCCCCCTGTCCAATATCCAGAAAATAAATATGCAACTTCCCATCGGGCAGCTGTCCCAAACTGCTTATGCAAAAATATCCAATCAACCCTAAGCTCGCTAACCATATGAAAAAAAATCGTGCCATACCTTACAGTAGAGCACGACTTCTTAACATTTTCATGACACGCCTACGATTTAGGCCTTCGACTTCTTCTGCTTTTTGCGACCGAATACACGTCCGAACCCGATTGACATTAATGCAAGAAGTCCAATCTCAGGACCGGTCTCAGTGAGACGAATCTTTACGGTTTTGCCCTTGCTCTCATTGCCATTTGCATCCTTGGCTGTGATTTTGTAATAGTGATATCCAGGTTCAAGTTCCGGTGATTCAAAAGCGATATTCTCCTTGGTGAGCGAAGTGAGTTGTCCATATTTTTTACCATCCAAACTTCGGTAAATAATATATTCCAACAAATCTCCGGCAGAGTTTTTACTCTTCGTCCAAGATAATTTTGCCGTCATAGTTTTCACCGTCTTTGCGACAAAGTTCGTAACTTCTTCAGGAGGGGTAATATCTTTTTTTACGATAGTAGCTATCTCGCTTACGAAATCAAAAGTAGAATTTTTTGGTGTCATCTCTGCGCCCTTATCATCCAAAATACCGGTCATCACGAGAGTGTAATTCACCTTCGGTTCCATGGTAGCCGTAAGAGTAGCAACCATCTTGGTCTCATCAATTTCAAAAGAGGAAAGAGAGAATTTTGCCTTCTTATCATCTTTTTTTGTAATAGAGAAATTTTGAGTAGGATCGGTATTCAACACAACCGGTTTCGAGAAAGTAACTTTTAGCGTTGTATCGTTGAGAACCTCAAGCTTGCTGATTTTGACGGTATCGGTACTGGCGGCTTCAGTAGAAGCAATCAATGAATTTTTTGTAACTACCTCGGCGGCAGGAGCTGCAGGATGAGCCTTGAGATAGGCCTCAAGAGTAACAGCGCTTCCCTTGAACTGACCAACATCGGATGTCCCGCTGCTAATTGGATTGCCAGCGAGGTCTTCTACATCGCTACTTACCGTAATAATATAATCGCTATCCGGATTCTGATCAGCCGTATCTACAAGAACGACAGTACCCGTCTTATCGCTTGGATCCATGAAGGCATCATTGACGACAAGTTTTTCATAGACGAGATTATCCTGAACGGTGAATGCCTTATCAGGTTTTACAGATGGAAGTGTAACCGGCTCGGAGAATGTTACCTTTACCTGTCCCTTGTAGACAGCAGTTGCACTCTTCACCGTTGGAGCTGTTGTGTCGGCTGCGCTAGGGGTTGTGGCAGCAACGAGATCTGTGGCTTTTGCTTCTGGAGCTACGGATGTTGTTGTCTTGCTCGTATCAACACCATTCACCGCGGCGACGACCTTGCTAAACGGTTTTACCGTGACATACGGACTATAACTCTCACTCTCATTACCCGCTGCATCCAGCGCCGTAACAGCCATGTAATATGTTTTTCCATTTTCAAGTTTCTTCACCTCATAGGTCGTCACATTTTCAATCTTCTTACTCTCGGCATACTTCGCCGTATTCAGCTCGGTCACCTCATCGGGACCAACATATACTTTGTATCCGGTTACAGCGGTGTCATCTTTGGCTGCGTCCCAGCTCAGAGAAACCATCCCATCGCCGATAACAGCAGTGAGTTTTTCGACATCAGTCGGAGGAGTGGTATCTTTTTTTGGAGTGGCAGCAAGTACGACACTACCCATACTGAGTAACAAAGCCGTGCCAACAAATGAACCAATAAGAGCCTGGAGAGAACGTCGTGTCATAGGATGTTTGTTTATATGTGTATTTATTTCTGTACATTGTACCAAATATAAGTAGAAATGTCAAGTGGCCTAGCGCATGGTATTGAATGTATACCAAGCCACAACAATGCTGTTTGTACAAAGGCTTTTCTTCTGATAAATTACGGTAAAAGAGCTTACAAACCTTAGGAACATGAAGTTACGAATTGCATCAGAAATATCACTTGGAGTACCGCGACTACTTCTCGGCATCATTACGGTAAAAAACGCGAATAATTCACGGACAAATTCAGTAATTCCGCAGCTTTTGCGTGGGACGATAGCTTCAAAGCAGAAAGAGCTTCAAAAGGTGGTAATAGAGAGCCGAGAGAGTGTGGAGCTTTGGAAATTAATTGATAAAAAACCGCATATTCTCGACGTGCTCGAGACGGTTGAGCAAAATGATTATCTCACCTTTGGAAACTCACTGGAGGATTTGGCATTTTACTTTTCTGTACGATACGAAGTGCCAATAGCCGCCCTCGACCTCGACGAGGTCTCGGGCGACATCGAACTCTGCCGAGCCGGTGGCAACGAGCCATTCCGACCACGTGCCTCCATCAAACTCGAACACGCAGAAGTGAATGAGGTCGTATATCGTGATCGCGCGGGAGTAGTGAGTCGCGACTGGAGCAAGTCTATTTCTCAGCGAACCGCTCTGACGAATGACACTCGAAATGCCGCATGGATTATTGAAACAATTGGAGAGGTACCTCTCGAAAAATTAAAAACCATACTCAAGGATATGGAAAAAACTATTCGCACCTACTGTGGGGGTACGGTTGATATGGCTATTATCGGAGAGACCGTTACGGAAATTGATCTCGGCGTTACAGGAACATCAGGCGTGAATGATAGCGAGTACAAGCCAGATCCACGACGTCTCGCCTTCCACCAGAAACTACTTGAAAATTTTGAAAAGATGCGCAGAGATAGTAAATCAGGGAAAAAAAGTGGAGGCATTTCACTTTTTGCGAAGGCCACCCCCGCACCAATTCTTCCCGAGCCAATTGCCGAAAAAACATTGCCAGCCCGGGCTGAAGAAAAACAGCTGCCGGCACCGGATGAGGAGAAGGAATTACCACCACCCGATGAAGAAAAGAAGCTACCTCCACCAGCTGAGGAGAAAGAATTACCATCCCCTGCAGAGGAAAAATTATTACCCCAAGGGAAAGTCTTGCTAGACCTCCCCGCACCTACAAAAAATGAAGCATCTCTTATCGAAATGCTTACGAAAAAATTCATCAAACCAGCATCAGCACCGGCCAATACCTCCCCAGTTCTTCTTGGCGCTCTCATTCAATCTAACCTGAAAAAGGCTGTAGCTGCGGCATTTCCGGACGTTGCAGAGATTGCAGATTTTGAGCCGTTTGTAGAATTAGCAAAAGACGCCGCCCATGGTGATTACGCTACGAACGCTGCAATGGCCCTCAGCAAGACACTCAAAAAAGCGCCACAGCAGGTCGCAAACGCCATTATGGAGAACTTTGAAAAACCAGAATTTCTCTCAAAACTTGAGTTCGCTCAACCGGGATTTATTAATTTTACACTTTCTGCAGATTGGGTAGAGGCACAACTTCCGGAAATCATTTCAAAGAAATCGGTCTACATCAAGCCGGATATCGGACAGAAGCAGACGGTGCTCGTAGAGTATTCTTCTCCAAATATTGCCAAACCTCTTGGTGTACATCATCTCCTTTCGACAATTATCGGACAGGCGCTCTATAACATTTATGACTACCTCGGTTACAAAACAGTCGCTATCAACCACATCGGCGATTGGGGCACACAGTTCGGAAAATTAACGGTCGCCTACAAACTCTGGGGCGATAAGAAAAAAGTGGAAAAAGATCCAATTGAAGAGCTTCTTCGATTGTATGTAGAGTTCCATAATGAAGTAGAAAAAGACAAAACTCACGGCGAAGAGCTCGAGCAGCAGGCACGAGATGAGTTCAAAAAATTAGAAAATGGAGATAAGGAAAATACAAAATTGTGGCAGTGGTTTGTGGCAATGAGCCTCAAGGACGCACAGAAAACCTATGATGCCCTTGGTGGTATTCATTTTGACAAAATTCAAGGAGAGAGCTTCTACAGCGACAAAATGGATGACATCGTCGTCGAGGGAAAAGAGAAAAAAGTTTTTGAGACCGGAGAAGAAGGCGCACTCATCGTGAAATTCGAAGATGATAAGTACACTCCATTCCTCGTACAGAAATCTGATGGTGCTACACTCTACGGAACACGCGATCTCGCCGCTGCAAAATATCGTCTCAAAACATGGGAACCATTAAAGGTTTTGTATGTGGTCGATGTCGCGCAATCACTGCACTTCCAGCAGTTATTTGAAACCGCCAAAATGCTTGGATGGTATGAAGATAAATCTCCTCTCGTGCATGTTTCTTTCGGACGTATGCGTTTCGAGGATGAAAAAATGAGTACGCGTAAGGGAAATATTGTGAGATTGAATGAAGTACTCCTCGAGGCGGTAGAGCGCGCGAAGAAGATCGTGGCTCAGAAGTCTCCCGACGTTCCCGAAAAAAAGCACGCCGACCTCGCGCGCATCATCGGTATCGGCTCCGTAAAATACAACATTCTCTGCCAAAATCGCTCCACCGACATCGTCTTCCAGTGGGACAAGATTCTCTCTCTCGATGGCAACAGCGCGCCGTATCTTCAGTACACTCACGCCCGCGCAAACAGCATCCTCAAAAAAGCGAACACAGAGAAACGCGCTGACCGCAAAAAATCCGAAAATCAATTCACGCTCTTCGATGCAATTGCCAATAACGAATCTCAGGAAAATGCCGCATCAGGATCGGAAGTAAACACCGACAAGAAACCTTGTGAACTCATCCTCGCCGCTCACCTCCTCAAATTTGCCGAGGCGGTTGTCCGTGCAGCCGAGGAGTATCGCCCAAACCTCATTACCAACTATCTCTACGAAACGGCAAAGCTCTTCAATACCTTCTACCATGAGGTACCGGTCCTCCAGGCCGAATCAGAGCACCTTCGTAACTTCCGTCTCTCGTTAACCCGTGCCACCAAGCTCATCATCAAGGAAGGCCTAGAGCTCATCGGCGTTGAGGTTCCAGAGGAGATGTAATATATGTAAATATATATTATCGCTTATTCATGCAGGCTTCACCCGATTCGACGAAATTGGAGCCGCTACGGCATCAGCCGCATCACCGCAAAGCTAAAAACCCCCTTCCAAAAATTATTTTCCTAGGTATAATTTCCCCGCAACCACACCGAAGGTGGGATTTCGTTCCCAGGTGTACGTGGAGAGATGGCCGAGCGGTTGAAGGCGATAGTCTTGAAAACTATTAGGCGCGCAAGCGTCTCGTGAGTTCGAATCTCACTCTCTCCGCCATTTTGAATTTTCGGAATAATCACCCCAATTCTCCCCTAGGGAAAGCGATTCTCCTCTCGTCAAAACTAAATGATGTTCCGATCGCCGGTTCGCCGAACTGTTTGTAGGCGGAGTTTTCGAGCCGTTGTTGGGGCGTCCAGGACTCATCCCATTTGGAGAGAATCTCGATACTTCCATCGTTCTCATAGATGACGAGCGAGCCTGGTTTAGCATCGCCAAGTGATTTACCGATGATGACACTTTGCGATATCTCACCGATCTTTATCTGAACACGTTGCCCGGGAAGTCCATTGATTCTTTGAAGAATGCTTGCGTCGACACTGTTTTCAGAAAGTACGAGATTACCAAATCTATCGACATAGCCGAGTGTGCGTCCATCTGACAACTCGGGAATCTGAGATAGGTCAATATTCTCTAATGCGAGCCCATGATTATCGGCAAGTAGTCGCGGCGTGAAGCTCGATCGATGTTGTTCATGATCACTATACAATCCATTATTTTTATTGGGGAGTATTTCTAATTTTTGTACATGCGCTCGTACGCCGGCAATGACATCGAGAGGCGTGCCGGCAATACGAAGACCTCCACCAAATTCCGCGCGAAAGAATGGCTGACCATTGTTATTTTCCTTCGTTCTCGCCGCGCTATTGATAAATAATCCCGTCGTTCCAGCGCCAGGATTATCTCGGCATAGCCGTACGGCTTCTTGCACGACAAACTGATAATATTCTTGGGGCGCACCAAACGTGTCAAAATGTTGAATACCTGGAAATTGTGATCGTACAGCCTCGGAAAGGCGCGCTACCACATCAGGAGATTTGAGAGGACTATGTAATTCTTGCCCTCCGTGACAATCACTAAGAGAGAAAAGACGATCTGGATAGGATAAAGAGGCCATAGTGATTAAAAATTAAAAAATAAATAAATAAAAAAAATCCACGGAATTCTTTTGAACTTCGTGGAGGTGATTGTATGCGTTTCTTCAGTTTAACGTCGCATCAAGAAATGCTCACCACGAAGTATGTGGAGTCGCATCATCATTGACGAACGAGCTTGGCCGAAGGAGATTTGGTTCATATCAGAACAAAAATATACATGAGCGTCCTAAGTATATCGTTAGTTTGATGCCTGTCAACAATGCCGTACGCACATAGAGCGTGAAGTGAGGCGGCAAAAATGAGAGAGAAATATTTTCTATAGATAATAAAAGTAATATTTGCAATACTCTTCATTATGAAGAAAAATAATATCATTTTTGCTATTGGACTATGCTTACTTATCCCCGGAATTGTCTCGGCGCATCAGCCAAGAATGCCTGAGGGGAGCCAGATTACCGTCACGGATCCTGAGATTTCAAAAGCATATTACAGTAAACTCGAGGGAAAAACTCATACATATAGCATATCGTCAGATAAGGCATTTTCATTATATGTAAACATTTTAGTACCCGATATTGAAGGTCAAAAAAAAGATGTATCAGCGGTAATCATAAGAAACAGAGATGTTGAATCCCCGACCGCCCTCAATGGAAATGATTTCGAGTGGAAGAAATTTTTTGAACCCTTTGGAAATGATACGTACTGGAAGGGTCCGGAATATAGGGAAAAAGTAGGTCCTGGTATATATGAAATTATTGTTTCAAGTCCAAATAAGGACAGTAAGTATTCACTTGCTATAGGTGAAATTGAATCATTTTCTCTGGGAGAAACAATCAATGCCTTAACGCTTATTCCAAAAATCAAAAGTGATTTTTTCAACGAATCGCCTGTCGGATTTATATTCTCGCCATTTGGATTTGGACTACTGCTCATTATGTTTGTTCTCGCTTTCGCATTTGGATTTATCTATCAATTGATATTGAGAAAGATGGCCCAAAGCACGGCAAGAAAGGTACACAAGAATATTGGAACTTCAGACCGTTTGTTGCGACTTGCGATAGCGATCGGACTCCTCGCATGGGCAATCACAACCTCATGGAGCCCAATACTATTATTCTTCTCTGGCTTCGTATTTTTTGAAGCTATTTTCAGCTGGTGCGGACTCTATGCTGCGCTTGGGAAAAGCACCTGTCCTCTCGAGTAGATCGCCACGAGAGCTATTCTATGCTATGGTGTGCCCATGAAGATTACATCAGCAACATTCGTAAAGAGCGTTACGGGCCTCGACCATACATTATCCGACGGCAAGCCTCAGGTGGCTTTCATCGGACGATCCAACGTTGGGAAGTCCAGTACTATCAACTCATTAGCCAAGCAAAAGGGCCTCGCCAGGGCTAGCTCATCCCCCGGACGCACGAAAGAAATTAATATATTTTTGATCAATAAGGCTTTTTATTTGGTTGACCTTCCCGGGTATGGATTTGCGAGAGGCTCACGCGAAGGCATCGACAAGTTCCAAGACCTCGCCTATTGGTATCTCTTAGAATCTCCCTATAAGCAGAAAAAAGTAGTATTGATTATTGACGCCAATGTCGGCCCGACCGGCGATGATTTGGAGATGCTCTACGGATTAGAAATGCAAAAAAAGAGTATCGTGATCGTAGCGAACAAGGTAGATAAGCTAAAAAAATCAGAATATGTGAAGCAGTTTAGGAAAATCACAGAGATGGTTAGAGGCCACAAAGTTATCCCCTATTCCACCACAAAAGGCACCGGAGTGAGCGAGTTAGCGAGAGAGATTACAGAGTAATATGACAACTGTACCTGTCTTTACTCAAGACATACTTCCATGTACAATTTTGACATGATTAAAAAAATTATAAAACATCCTCTGACGAAAAAAATCACCATCGGTTTTGCTGGAGTCCTCCTGATTGCTGGTGTGACAATTCTTGCTATATTCGTGATAGGCTCAATAAATAAACCGGGTCCATACGATCAGTTTACCCAATGTCTCAGCGACAAGGGTACGAAATTTTATGGTGCATTCTGGTGTCCGCATTGCGTTAGGCAGAAAGCCCTTTTTGGGAAATCCGCACCACTTCTTCCGTATATAGAATGTTCCACTCCGGATAGTAAGGGAGTGCTACCTATTTGTCAGGAAAAGAAAATTGAAGGCTATCCTACATGGACATTTGCTGATGGCTCTCGCTTAGCCGGCGAAGTTGATCTCAAGAAGCTTTCTGAAAAGACCAGTTGCGCACTGCCACAATAATCCAAAACTATGTTCACACCACTCACGAATCAGATTCTCTCTCTCCTCACTATAGGAGGACAAATATTTGTTGCTCTCGGTATTCTGTATGCCATCTACCAACGGAAGAACAAGGAGAATAAACTCATCCAATTCTTCGCCCGTAATGCTATTTTTTTCTCATTTATTATTCTCCTCGTCGCGATGGTGGGGAGTTTGATTTACTCAGGAGTTATCGGCTATGCGCCCTGTGATCTTTGCTGGTATCAGAGAATATTTAGCTACCCAAGCGTATTCATGCTCGGCATGGCAATGGTTCGTCGCGAGCACAAGGCTGTCGATTATGTCATTATGCTCTCCATCATTGGCGGTATTATCTCAATCTATCACAACTATATATCCCTGGGGGGAACGAGCGTACTTCCATGTCCTGTCGGCGGCGTATCGTGCACGAAGCTCTACGTATTTGAATTTGGCTACATCACTATTCCGATGATGATGCTGACGGCGTTCGCCCTCGTTATTTTCCTTCTCGCAATACAGAAGAAGTTTACGCTCGCGAAGTAATTTTTTTCAGCATCTTTTCTAATAGAAACATCGGCAGTCCGATGACATTGTTATAATCCCCGGAAATTTTCGTAATCATCTTTCCTCCCTCCCCCTCAATAGAAAAAGCTCCGGAGATATGAAGCGCATCTTTTTGATGAGCCAATAGATTCACCTCCTCCGCACTCATTTTTTTAATCGTCAGATCCGTAACCGCATAGTCCACAACCTTCTTCACCACACTCCCCTTCGCATCAGTTTGCACCACTGCAACGCCGGTATAGACCTTGATAATATGCCCACTCATATACCGAATGAGCCGCTTTGCATCGGCAATCGATACGGGTTTGCCTATATTTTTCCCACGACAAGTAATAAACGTATCCGCCCCGACAATCGTCGCGCTCGGGAACCTTCCGGCCACATGCATAGCCTTCCCAAGGGCCAGAAACTGCGCCAGACGCCACTGCGCCCTGTAGGCCTTCATATCTTCGTGATAATCGCTGGTAACGCACTCAAATGGCCTTCCAAGCTCGTCCATGAGCTTCCTACGTGCCGGTGACCGAGATGCGAGGATGAGTTTCATGCGATGAGTATACCTGATACGAAATCATATTTCACAAAAAAACGACTCCCCCTTTCGAGAGAGCCGCTTTTAATAATTTCTGTAAAGAAATCAGTTTCTCATTACGAGAAGATTACCAAGATGGTCTGTCTTCACGTGGTGAGAATGAACGTCGTGGACGGTCAGTTCGTGGTTCCATAGGACGAGCCTCATTAACAACGAGCTTACGACCCTGTTGGTCGTTACCATTGAACATAGAGATAGCGGCCTGAGCCTCTTCTTCTGTAGCCATTTCAACGAAGCCGAAGCCCTTTGAACGACCACTCATTCTGTCCATGATGATTGCTGCTGTTTCTACTGCTCCTGCCTGTGAGAAGAGCTCTCGGAGAGAGTCTTCAGTTGCTGAAAACGGAAGGTTTCCAACGTATAGTTTTTTTGCCATATATAATTTGAATTATTCTTCTTTAAGTAAAATGCTTATTTGTAAGACGACCTCTTTTCCCTAGCGCCTTTGGACTTCTTGATCCTTTATTGGACCCTACCCACTTGCGCGAGAGAAGAGAAGCTTATACGTGCTGACCTATGAGAAAACTTACGAACCCAGGCTACGCTTCCAGGCCTCTAAAGTCAAACAAAACAGAGATTACAGCTTTGGATATTTTACCCTGTAGCTTCAGTATTTTTGGGGTCCTTATAGGGATTTTTACAGCTTCATGGTAGGCTAGAGCGGTATGCACCAGAAAATTGCCAAAAAAGTATTGAGAATAATCGAGTCATGGCTTGGGGTGCGATCACTTCCGAGACAGAGGTACAGGATTACCGTACGGTCACAACCTCGAGTTCACAGAAAAATAAAATTCACACAGGAGAAAAAACAGGCAAAAGCGCACTTCGTGAAGCGCCTCACGGAGATTTCAACCGCATATGACATCTCGTATAACATGATGCGAATTTCCAGTGCCAAAACTCGCTGGGGATCGTGTAGTAGAAAGCGTAATATTAATCTTAATTGGAGGTTGGTGTTTGCCCCGCCCGCAATATTGGATTATGTGATTATGCACGAGCTCTCCCATCTCACGCATATGAATCACTCAAAAGCATTTTGGAAGCATGTGGAGGAGATGATGCCGGATTACAAGACGCACCGAACGTGGTTGAAGAAAAATGGAAGAACGCTTTCGCGGGCAACAGGCTCTCTCTCGCAGGCAGTCGATACACTGATGATCAATTAATCACTTTTCATGCCGCATTTTCTCTCCGCTCTCAATTATTTCAATCAGATGTTGATACCGTATATTTCATCATTTGAGCATGTAGGATTGGTATTTTCAGTGACGGTATTGGTTGTCGCGCTACTTGAGTGTTTCCCGATTATCGGATATTTGACGCCGGGGATGGTGATGTTATATGGGGCGGCCGCCTTCGCGTTGCGGCAGGATTTAATAGCGAATTACATCATCTTTATGGCCGTGGGAAGTTTTTTGTCAGATATAATGAGTTTTTATCTGGGGAAGAGAGGAGATAGGATCATGATGAAGCATGTAGAGAAGAGGAGGGAGATAGTTGAAAAAGTGCATGGTTTTCTGAGAACATACGGAGTAGTCGGAATCGTTATCGGCAAAAATATCGGAATTATTCGTCCCATGATTTCACTGATAGTAGGTACATCCGAGATGAGTCCGCGAAAGTTCATGATGACTTCATGGATAGCCTCGGTGGTTTGGCCTTTTCAATATCTCATTTCCGTATACTATCTCAAAAAATACGGTGAATCGATAGGAATATTCATACAGCATTTTTGGATTTTGATGTTGGTGATAGTTATAGCATATTTCGCAGGAAGCTGGTTGAAGAAAAGGCTTCTACGAAAGTGATAAAATCAATACGCCGAAAACGATACGGTACCATGCAAATCCGCGAAATGAATGCGTGCCAATAAACCGAATAAATGTTTTTATCGCAACAAGAGCAGAGAAAAAAGCGACAATAAATCCAACCGCAAAAACAGGAACATCGCTCGAGCTAACACTTCCCGCGCTTTTGAGTAAGTCATATCCCGTTGCTGCGAGCATCGTAGGAATAGCCAAGAAGAAGGAATATTCTGTCGCCGTCTTGCGATCAAGTTTCGTAAGCATACCTCCGATAATCGTCGAACCTGATCTGGAAACGCCAGGTATAAGCGCTAAAACTTGCGCTACTCCAATCCATAGAGCCTGAGAATATTTCACGTGCTGCACAGCATTTTCTACAGGAGCACTTACGAGTTTTCTGCGGAGAAAAGCCTCCACTCCCAAGATAACAATACCTCCACCGATAAGCGATAAGGCGACAATTGAGGGAGTAAATAAATGTGCCTTGATATATGTGTGCGCCGCAAGTCCCACTACAGCCGCCGGCAAAAAACTCACCAATACTTTCATCCAGAACTGCATCCAGCCAGAGGAAAAATCGAAGATCTTCTTTTTATACAACCACACCACCGACAAAATCGCCCCTAGTTGAATGAATATCTCAAAAGTAGATGCAAAGGCGGCAGCCGAAGCATTTGTACCCGCTTCCTTTCCAAATCCAATCCAATCCCCTACCACAATCAAATGCCCTGTCGACGATATCGGCAGAAACTCCGTCACACCCTCCACGACACCCAGTATTATCGCCTTTCCTATCGCAACAAGTGAAAAATCAATCATGGATTGAACATAAAAATGGTATATAGGCCACTAAAGTGAAGCTATAATACCATATTCCCAGAAAATAGGCAGTGACGTCAGAGAACCACAATACAATAATATGTGATGTATGTCAAGTATTGAAGCTGAGCAAAGCTGAAGATTCGTCACGAGGTGAGGTGCCTTTGAGGAAGTATATATAGATTCCTTATATATTTACTCTATAAAATATATACCACCATAAAAAGTATCCCCGCCCGGGCTCCTCTCCAGTAAGTATTTTTCCTAGTCAGTCTCAAGGAAATGCGATACAATCCGGCCTGCAAGCCAGCGCGCGGAGAGATACCCAAGTGGCTGAAGGGGCGGGATTGCTAATCCTGTAGTAGGGTTTCGACCCTAGCGAGAGTTCGAATCTCTCTCTCTCCGCCAGTAGATTTGCATCGCAAATCGGATTTGTTCTCGTATGTAATTTCAACGCTCTATGGGCAGTATGAATAGAAACGATCCAGTTGCATTCTTCCGAACCGCCAAAAAGGCGATAGGAGTTATGCGTGAGGCAGTTCAGCAGAATAGTCCCTTGGGGGCGGCGAAAAAAGATCCGGAAAAAGTAAAGGCCCAGCAGGGTTTCCCCTCGGGGGAAATGTGGAGTGATACGATGTACAAAGATCGTTGGAGCAATTTTATTTGGTCAACAATTTTAAGTACCGTACTCTGCACGGCGCTGTATTTCGAATTAAAATTTCGTCTCGCTCTTGGGCTGCTCGGAGGAGGAATACTTATTCTCGTGACAGGAGCCCTCGCACTTCTCGGTCTGTATACGATGTATACCTACGTCAAAGTTATCATCACGGGAAAAAGTGATATAAAATTATAAGAGCTCTTCGATCTTCAAGAGTCTGTTATATTTTGCCACGCGCTCACTTCTACAGAGTGATCCTGTTTTGATCGTTGGGCAGTTCATACCCACACACAGATCAGCCAAAGTTGTGTCCTCGGTCTCGCCGCTACGATGGGAAACGATTGGCTTCCAGCCTACGCTTTGCGTCAACGCGATCGCATCAATCGATTCAGAAATAGTTCCAATTTGATTCATCTTAATGAGAACGCTATTCGCAGATTTTCGCTCGATACCGGTTTTGATTCTCTCAACATTCGTCACAAATAAATCATCACCGACAATCGTGACCTTGTCTCCATACTGTGTCGTCATCTTATCGAAACCATCCCAGTCATCTTCAGAAAGTGGATCCTCGATAGATATGAGTGGATATTTCGAAATTAACGCCCCATACCACGCAATCATCTCATCTGTAGTCGCAACGCCGGATGGATTTACCTTGCAGAGATATGTTCCATTTTCATAGAAGCTACTTGCCGCCACGTCTACGGCAATCTGTACCTGCTGAGTCGTATAGCCGGATTCAGATATGGCCTTCAGCAAGAGCTCAAATGCTTCTTCATTCGATGGTAAATGTGGGGCAAAACCGCCCTCATCGCCTACGCTGGTTACCATTCCTTGCTTAGATAAAATACCTTTCAATGTGTGAAAAATTTCAGCACCGGCACGTAGTCGTTCGGCAAATGTTGGAAAACCTGATGGAACAAGCATGAACTCTTGAATATCCAGTCCGCTATCGGCATGCTTGCCGCCATTGATGACATTCATAATTGGAATTGGCAGACCGAAGGTCGTATTGTTCCCGATTTTCCCAAAGTATTGATAGAGCTCGATTCCGTCTCGCTTGGCGCATGCACGCGCAAAAGCAATCGATACGCCGAGTAGAGCATTCGCACCGAGTCGTGATTTATTTGGAGTTCCATCGAGCGCGATAAGCATATCATCAAGAGCGCGCTGATCGGCAATTTCTTTGCCCTGTAGCGCATTGAAAATCTCAACGTTCGCATTTGCAACAGCGTTTAGGACGCCCTTGCCGCCATATCGCTTCTTATCACCATCTCGTAACTCTACTGCCTCGTGGATGCCCGTAGAGGCACCACTCGGCACCATCGCACGCCCATAAGATCCATCATTCAACGTGAGCTCAACCTCTACGGTTGGATTTCCGCGTGAGTCGAGAATTTCTCGTGCATGAATGGATGTAATGGTAGACATGTGCCCGCATCATAGCAAAAAATTCCCAGAGTGCAAAAAATATATATTGATTTACGCAAGATATTGCGCAAAAGCATTAATTATCCTACAATATATCTAATATTCTCTTACTCACTTCTCTATGAAGATGCTCTCTCATCTCGCGTTGCTCTTGCTCGTCGTTGGTGGTCTCAATTGGGGACTCGTTGGCGTAGCAAATTATAACCTCGTTGAGGTTCTTTTTGGTAGCTGGCCGGTTGTCGTCTCAGTCGTCTACGATCTCGTAGGTCTCGCCGCACTCTTCATGGGATACCAGATGGTAATGTGTGCCGCAGGAAAAGGTGGCTGCTGTTCAGCAGACTGCCAGAAGTAAGTTCAGGGGCAAAACAAAAGGAGGGTGCGCCAATCACGGGCATCCTCTTTTTTAAATATTATTTCAGCGCCTTCAGTGCCGCATCCATCTGCGGATCAACGCCCTTCTTCAAATCAGCCTCGGTATATTTCACCGTCTGGTCCGGCTCAATGCCTACTTTATTAATCGATCGTCCGAGTGGAGTGAGCCACTTAGCAATCGTCATGCGCAGACTCGCATTATTTTTCAACCGCTCATCAATCTCCTGAACACTTCCCTTTCCATAGGTTTTTTCTCCAATAACCGTACCTCGTTTGTAATCTTGCACCGCGCCTGCGACAATCTCTGATGCCGAAGCGGAGCCATTATTCACTAAAACTACCAACGGAATAGTAGTCATTCTACCGCTACCGCTTGTAAACTTTTTCTCATCATATTTTGGATCACGTTTGCGGATAGTGACCACTTCTTTTTTACCAATCAGAAGCTCGGACAGTACATCCACCGCCACCTCCAGATATCCTCCACCATTATCACGAAGATCGAGAATAATGCCCTTTGGTTTCTTCGCAAGTATCTTCGGAATAACCTCCGTCAGCTCAGTCATCGTGCTGTCCGTAAACTGATGAAGAGCAATGACGGAAATATTATTTGGCTTTTCCGTGAGCTCAATACTGTTCAGTCGAATCTCATCACGAACGATAGTCAGCTCAAAAGGATCTCCATTATTTTTACGATAAATCAGGAGTTTTACAGAAGTTCCTCTCGCACCGCGAATCTTGGTAATGGCCTCATAGATGGTCATATCGCCAGCCACGGCATCATCAATTTTCAAAATAATATCGGTACCCTTGAGTCCGCTTTTTTCAGCAGGAGAGTCCTTGAGCACACTCATGACGGTGAGATTTTTTTCCTTCACGCTGAGCTGTGCGCCGATACCATCCAACTTTCCCGTAAGATTATTTTTGAACTCTTTTGACTCCTGCGGATCCATAAAAACACTATAAGGATCATCCAGGGCGGACACCATCCCCTTGATAGCACCATAGACCATTTTGTCGGTATTGATTGCCGTAGGGTCAACATATTGAGCGCTGAGGCGATCCCAGACGTCCCAGAAGAGCGAGAGATCGGCACGATCTCGAGCGATGTTTGCCCCAACAAAAGATTGAAGTCCCGCATGTTCCTTTACTGTAGCGGTCTCTAATCCAGCATGTCCCGCTTGCCATCCAATGAGGAAAAAAAACACGGCCACCACGGGAATAACAATCCAAACTGTTCGCTGCTGCATCATGGGTGTAGTATATACTTTTGTGATATTTTTTCTACTATTTCAGCAGTTTTTTAAAAATTCTAGCAAGGAGACTTTTTTGAATATTTCCGATAGATTTATCTGAATTGCTATCAGGAGAAGAGTACTCCAACTGTTTAAATAGCTGAAGTACAAACAATTTTGCAAAATCAGAATCAAGCTCAATAAAGACGGGGTGATTTGGCAGGTACCCATTATATTGTACAGGATATTCAAGAAAGAACTTGGATAACGGTGAGTACCAGAGCTATTCCGCGAACATTAGGATACAGAGAAAATATAAAAGATGGTTTTATAGTATTAGTCGATAAGAAGGGGGCAAGAATAGTAGCTGATCAGCTTGGATTTGCGAATGAAGTAGCAATACACCCGAGTGGAAAATGGATCTACGTGAATGAAACATTCGCAAAACAATTAAGTCGATTTGCTATTAACGACAATAGTAGTCTTAATGGAAAAGAAGTAGTTACTACCTTTGGCGAAGGAACATTTCCTGACGGCATAGCATTTGATTCAGAAGGTTTTGCGTGGATAACGAGTATAATATCGAATCGCATAATAAGAGTTGCCTTCAGCGGAGAACAGGAGCTGGTACTAGAAGATGTGAATGATGATCATGTAAAAGAAATCGAAATAGCGTTCAGGGAAGGTAGGATGGGAAAAGCTGAAATTAGTAAAGTAATGAGTAAGAAGCTGAGGAATATATCGAGTTTAGCTTTTGGTGGTTTAGATTTAAAAACTTGCTATGTCGGGTCTCTACTAGGCGAAAGCGTTCAAAGTTTCCCGAGTTCCATAGCAGGGCATCCTCCAGTTCATTGGAACTATTAACATTTAGAGAAAAAATAAAATCTGAATAATACTCGCTAATAGAACCAAAGAAAGAATGAATTTAATATATTTTCCCTCTCGTTTTATGCCGAATGAAATGCCAAACCAACTTCCAAGAATGACGCCGATCACCATTGGCAACGCATAGGAATAATCAATTATATGCTGAGTTACGAAAACGTATGTAGAGGTAAGAGACATCATGACCCCAGCGACTCGCGCCATACCCGCAGCTTGAACAAAATTATATCCAAAAAGTGCGGGAACTAATACAATCAAGGTGCCAAACGCTATGCCAATAATACCTCCATACAGACCTAGTAGCAGCAGAGCAATGATTCCGAGAATTATATGTTTTTTACTATTTAAGACATAAATTTGTGTAGTAATTTTTTGAGAATATATATTGAAAATAAATGCCAATACAAGCACGGCAACAGTGAAGTATCTTAATTCTTGTTGGGAAAAGAAGATTATTAATTGTGCTCCAAAAAAAGAACCAATACAGACAACAGTACCGATTAACAGCGAAATTTTCAAAAAAAGTTGACCATGTAAATAGAATTTCACCGAAGCAGCTGTATCCATCATCAAAGAAACAAGACGGTTGGTTCCAATTGCTATTGGCAGAGGCAAGCCAAAAAAAATCAGCAAAGGTAGAGTTACGAAACCCATACCACCAACCATAGAGGCATAAAAAGCAGCAAAAAATCCACCAAAAAGTAAAATAAAAAATGTAATAATCTCCATAAAATTAGTTCGTTAATTTCCTTGAAAAATGATGAAGTTTTGCCCACCATGCAGCGTAGGAGCGCGTCAATTTCACCCATATAGGTTCAGTGCCAGGAATTGGCTTAACATAAATAAAATGCATACCAACGCTATTCGCACCAGCATCCGTATTAAAATTATCACCGACCATAGCGCATTGGCTTGGGTCATCTATTCCAATTTTTTTCATAGCACATAGAAAAGATTCAGGATGAGGTTTAAGTGGTGTGGCCTGTAAAAGATCCATATTAACAGAGGAAGTAATAGAATAGGATCTTGAACTTACATTATTAGACAAGATACACATTCGTATTGCACGAGCCTGTATCTCTTGTATTTTTGATATTGTTTGCGATGATAGATTATCTCTGCCATGCTCAACAAGAGTTCCATCAAGATCGAGAATCAAAGCCTTAATGCCGCGAGAAGTCAAAAATGAGACATCTAGATCTGAAAAACTGTCTACCTCTGCGAATGTCCTTGTGAGATTTGGATTAAAAGGCAAAGATAAAAAATTAGATATGCGGGGAATATTTATTAAAGAATGATTTGATTTTATTTCCATATGCCGATAGTAGTTAGAGCTCCTTCTCCATCTGCGGTGGATAGCTCGGTACCTCTACAAAAAGTCCCGGCGTCACGGTTGTCTGCACGGTAAGCGGCGGATAGCTCGTCCCACCTTTCACGTTAGAAACTGGTTCCAGTGTCAAAACAATCGTTACCTTCGGCTGATGGACGTTCGTAATCATTCCCTCGTTTTCATTCGCCTCGGCAAAGGCCTTGTGAGGATCTTCCGTCGGAGATATAAAAAACGCAATATTCTTAATATTCACACGCGATGGCGTGAATGGAATAAAATCTTTGCCGCCATTGTAGGCTTTTTCAACAACACTACCGGCCAATCCCATAGTGCCAAGATCCGGATATTTGAGTGCGGCAATACTGGCAGGAGAAGCTATATTTTGAGTGGTAATATTATCGACCGTCCCCGAACAGGCGTTATCATCTTCACAACGAAATACATGGGGAACACTATTATTCCCCAAACTATCCGCATAGGAAATCATCGATGCACGGCTCAGTACATAGGATGATTTATCTGTTGCAACATCCCAAACGAGTTTCTCTGGTGCAATAAATGTTTTCTTCGTCCCGTCGGGATTAAGTAAATAGAGCTCCTTCACGCACGCATGACCTTTTGAGGTAGTAAAAATAGGCTCAAATCCACTGCAAAAAATAGTGGAAGTAACTCCTGAAGAATAAAAAGCATTCGACTTATCCGGGAAGTTCCCTATGGACGGATTCATACCGGTATTGACACATGACGAACTGGTAAGAGCACAACTATCTTTTCCATTTAAGAGATGATAATAAAACTGCGCCGCATAATATCCATGATTCATTCCTGGCTTACCTCCAATAACAATTCTATTGTAATACTCCTCATAATCAATAGAACCGGAGTTAATTTCTTTCGTCAGCTGATCGAGAATAAATTGCGCGTCATCATAAAGCGTATTGCGTGAACTCACCTGTTGCTGTCCACGACTGAGATTGAGAAACACACTCGTCGCCATCATTCCCACTACGGAAAACAGGCTTGCCGCGATTAATACTTCCAGTAAGGTAAAACCAGCAGAATGCAATCGTGATTTCATGTCGCAAGTATACGACACAGCTCGCTACGACACCATAGGCAAGATTACGAAACTTCGGACTCTACCGTCTCCTCTTCTTTTCTTCGTGCCAAAAGCATTCTGATGGCAAGGAGGGTCGCCGCAGCAGCGGCGGCTGGTGTGGCACTACCGCCATTTGCACCCGCATTACATCCCGTATCTTTTGGTGGTGGAGTATTCGTAATAGTTGGAGATGTATCGGATGATCCCCCATCGACTCCAGGTTTTGTTTCTGATCCACCGATGGTATCTGCTCCACTGTCTGTTCCTACTGCACCATCTGTTCCTACCGGATTACCTACGTCTGGTGGAGCAATGACGACATCAACTTCCTGCTTGGTTTCGTTAGTATCGTTCGATGTAGTATCCGCTGTCTCTACCGCATCATTTTGCTTTACATCCTCAGGTGCATCTTTTTCCGTGAACCCGTCTGCTTCTTGTACAGATTGATCAGGAGTAACATCAGGTGCATCTGGGGCTGCGGTATCAGTGGTATCTGGTGCGTCAGGTGTAGGAGGCACATCTGCAAATATGTCCTGCATATCTCCCTTGCCATCTACCCATGAATCTACGGCATCTGTACTACCAGCATCAGCATCATTACCTCCATCTGTTGAACCAGCATCTACTTCTGCTGTCACATCAGGACTACCACCAGCATCAACCTCTGCTCCCCCTGCATCTTTCTCTACAACACTCGCATCACCTGCATCAGCCGGCGTACCGGTCTTCGTAATCGTTGGTACTTGTCCCGGGATGGTGACGCACGCCTGTGATCCTCCTCCATAGTTTTTGTAAAATGTATCAAACGGAACCTCCGTAATTTTGAAGTTCATGGTCGCCGCATCAATGAGCTCGATGAGATATGCCTTACCATTAGAACCAAACAGCACCCATGCAGGCGTAGGATAACCTTCGGCATAGGCGAGATTGCCCTGTAGGGCCCCTACATTTTTAGATAAAATTTTCTTGCTCGTACTAGGATTTGCCCACAAGTCAGTGATGTAAATATTTATTTCTAAATTACCTCCAATTCCATCGTCAATGGCCTTGAACATAAATCGTCCTGCGGGATCCTCAACGGCTATGTCGTAATCGGCATCAGTTGTTTTGTAGTCATTTATATTGTCAGTATTTACGAGAATGAGTTTTTTCCCATCAACAACGAGATGAGTTGTAGAAGTCCCGTTGGCATCCTTTGTTGTCATGAAGCCATTGTTATCCAGACTCCAACCATTTGCATCTATTCCTTTTAGTGTTACGATTTTATCTTCTGTAATAGCATCTTGTCCGACTATTAATTTGTGTACGTTTGAATTTACTCCATCATTCCCAAGTACAAAAATAGAATTTCCATTTGCCCTAAAGCCATCTGGTGAAAAGTTTATTTTATAGGTAAAATCTGGCGCTACTGGTCCAGTTTTGCATTCAGGTTTTACTTTTCCATTCGCGTCGAATGGGGATTTGTATACATAAAAATTATTTCCAGGAAATACCATCTGGTCCTGGTCCGGAGTGGCTCCTTTAATGAAGTGTACCCTGACTCCATCAATGTAGTTAGGATAATTCTTACTATTAATTACCAATGCTTGTTGTACATTATTTAAATCTTTAATATTATAAAGGTAGTATCCCTCAACGATGTCATTATTGGCAGGGTATTGTGTATAGGCATAGTCTCTATGGATGCCTATTTGCTGTGTGATTGGATTATACATCTTATCCACAAAAGCTGTTTTTTCTGTGGTGGTAAGTCCGGTAGAGACTCCATCAGTTACGGTTCCTTTCCATCCTAATTCTTGACCGGAGATACTCCCTCCCATATCTGCACCTATACAAAATTTTGCCGCAGCCTGCGTAATCTTTGTTATTTCTGCTGTCTCCGCACTATTCGCGATAGCATTTCCTGCTCCGAGAGCTAATGCTCCAGTAAGTAATTTTCCTGATACCGATGAGGCAAGTCCTTTGAGTGAGAGTGCCATATACAATCGAATTACAAGGTAAGGTGTTATTTTACGATGTATCAATTATTATGGCAAGTTTTATTTCCCCACTAAGCTGAAGTTGAACGAACCGGTCTGCTTTGTTAAGCTGGATTGTAAACTCGTGGTGTATCCACCACTTGAGCCTTGAGAGATAACCGTTGGATTCGTAACGAGAGGAGTGGTCTGATCAGGTTTTTGCTTATAGATGATTTGGTATTCTATGGTATCTACGGTTTGATTTGGAATAGTACTATCAACAACAAGAGGAGCAGCAATAGATAAATGGAAGTAGGGTTTGCTGATGCCGGCGTCAACCCATGGTGCTCCTTTGTTGAGGAAGTTTTTGATATTGCCGATAGATTCGTCTTTTGTGCCATCTTTGCCTTTGACTAAAGCATCATTTTTTCCTTGATAGCCCAATATCCAGTTATTTATTTTTGAGTAATAATTTTTTTTCCCAAAAATGCCATATGTTATCATTGATTTTTGTTCTGTTGGTATTTGTGGTGCTGGTAGTATTACCTTGTCTGCTTCCGACAAATAACACAACCCATCCATCTTGCAATCAGCTACTATATTCCATATAAGAGATCTAGTATTGATATTCCCAGGATCTGTTACTAACAACTTCCACCTATCCTTCTCCAAACACGTCCCTCCATTCTTACATTGTAGTCTTGCTCGTACATAGAATTCAGTGATGTGGTTGGCGCCGATTTCTTTGCCGTCAGGACCGATGCGGAAGAGGGGGATTTCGGCGGAGGAGCCGGATTTGAGGGTGTTCCAGAGGCAGGGATGGTCGAGAGCGTAGAGGTCGCTTACGCTGTTAACAAAATCACTTTCTTCAGAGATGCTTGAGCCGGCGTACTTTTTTCCACTAATCAAATAATACATATCTTCTAGCCACGGATTATTTTTGCGGAGTTGTTGGGTTTTGATGTTACAGTTTTTGCCGCCAGCGGTGCCGGTTCCGGGGTAGGGATAGACGAAGTATTTATTGGCATCGCAGCCGGTCATATCATTGCCGGTTCCCTTGGTTGGGACTTTTTCATAGCAGGCTTCGCCGCCTGTTTTCTGTTCGGTGGTTTTCCAGGAGATGGTTCCGTAGGCGTTGGTGAGGGTGTTGTTTACTTCGTCAACCGTGAGGTCCGGGTCAGATTCTTTCATGTCTTGTAGTAACTTCTGGAATTTTTCCGGTTTGTTTTGCGCATACAATCCCAACTCCAATCCTAGCTGGGCGTTGAGTTCGGCTTGATAAGAAAATTTGGCACCCTTGGCAATGTTCTGGGTGCGAGTCATAACTTGCATAACATCAGCCGCCATCAACATGAAGGCCAGTACCATTACCATCGCGATGACGAGGGAGACGGCGGGGCGTTTGGTGAATGATTTTTTGAACGGCATAAATATATAAGTGGCGAATTAATAATTCATGAGATGCGAACTAAATGTCTCCTCGCGATCTTGGCTGCCGACTTTCCATGCTACAGTGATATCTACATTCATGGAGTCATCGCTCGCTTTTTTCAACACTATTTTTCGACAAAATGCAGGAATACTATCAGCAGGAGGATTCTGGTCAGTGCCGAACATCACGCCATTGTAGGCATTATCTGGATTATCAGTTTTATTTTCATAAATAGGATATGGATTTTGATTGAGGTTTTTATTATTCTTACAATCACCGAAACTATCTACGCCTTGTGCATCTACAACCTCCGCAAGTCGCATATACAGATCCTGTGCCGTGCTCGTAACTAAGCCATAATCACCGTCCTGAATAGTATTCGGATTTTGCTGTGAGCACGTCTTCGTTTCGAACTGTATATTCCAACAATTATCCTCGGAGAAGCGAATCCAATTCGTATCACGAATCATTTTTAAGACATCAAATGCCTCTCGAGCCAGATAGCGCGCCTGAAATGTTCGGCGTATATCATAGCTTGTTCGGTTTGAACCTATGATGAGCGAAGTCGTCGCTGTCGCCGTGATTGCCAAAGCGAACACAGCCACAAGAATCTCTACGAGCGTTTCTCCGCTGCGTTTTTTATGGATATTTTTTGTGAAAAAATTACTCAAGAACGCCAACATTCGTATAGAGGGTTATGACTTTGTTATAGTTTTTAGAATCGCATGATTTTGAATTAGCCACGAGCTCGCAGAAGGTAAGAGTAGCAGGTTTAGGGGTGGTGCTTTGATCTTTCACGGAAAAAGTTCCAAAAGGAGGAGCATAGGAAAAAGTAACATCTTTAGCATATTGCGCGATATTGCCATTGTCTAGCGCATACCATAGATCAACCTTCGGATTAATACAGAAGGAGTCCATAAAAACGATATCATTAGTGCCGAAGCCCTGAGCGCTAATTTTTTGAAAGAATAATTTAGCAGAAAAGAAAGGAGCGGTGACACACGCCTTGGGATCTGACTGCACGGTAACGCCAAAACTTTTTGGAACACAGGGTTGACCGCCCTCGCAACTGATGTCTGTAATTAATTTCCCATTAAGGGAGTAACTTCGTGCCAGTTCGAAGAAATTAGAGAACTGACGGTGTACGGCATTAATGCGCGATGTTCGCTGGAGGTTGAGCATACCGCTAAAAGCGCCGGTCGTAATAATCGCCATGATAATCACTACCAGGAGAACTTCTACAAGTGTAAAACCAGTTTGCTTTCTATCGAATTTCATGGTGAAAGTGTAACAAATTATTCAACATAATGTAATACATATGTCAGGGTTTTGTTAGATTCAGGTGTTATGATTGGAACGTTCTTTTCAGTATCGTTCCTTGAAACCAGCGGAAGAAACATTACTAGCAGAAAAAAGTTTCGAAAGGTAAGGCAACTTCAACTGGTCATAAGGATCACACTTCAATAACCCCAAGTCACATGGAGCAACAAGCAATGGCTACTACAATCGGTACGCGGATCGGAAAGATCCTCTTCATCATCTTCGCCATCGTCACGTCGGCGGTTCTGACGGGATGCACGAGCGACGAAATCATGGTGGGTTCGCCCACGCAGGAGGCATACGCAGTCAGCAACCAGCAGGACGCCAAGCTCAGCAGTGAGATCGGAGAGATCCAGGCGAACGTCATCGGCAGCGACAGCGTGAATGGCAGCGAGAGTGGTAGCGACAGCGGCAACGGCAAAGACGCGATCATCACGATCGGAAGTTCGGACAGTGCTAGCGCCGTGGGTGATGCGAACAGTGAGAGCGGAGAAACTTCATCGCCGTACGTGACTGACACCGTTGTCGGCACGGACACGAGCATCAATCAGCAACCTGACATCGTCACCATCACTACAGACATCATCAGTGCAATCGAAGAGGTTGTCACTGACATCATCGCGGACACGAGTGCGGAAATTCTGATCGACATGTTCACCGAGACTTCATCGCAGAAAGAGGAAGTTAAGGAGGAGGTGAAGGAAAAGGCAGATGCAGGAGCAGATGTAGAGATGGACAATCAGTCCACGGTGGACGTCCAAATTTCGCCTGCAGACATCCAAGTCTCACCCGAAGACATCATTCAACTCAATGATGGAACCACCTGGTATACGAGCAAGGAGTATCAGTACAAGGTGCAGTTTCCATCGTGGGTCGAGGCGGGACAGCTGAAGACGACTGATCTTTTGTTGAGTGGAAATTCGGCAAACAAGATCGGCCTGACGAAGCAGCAACTGGGACTGGTCGCGCACTTCACGTTGCGTACGGAATTTGAATACTACCCGGAGTACATGAAGTACGATGCGTGGTGGAAGAATCTGTATGGCAAGCCGGATGAAGTGGAAACCTACAAGGGACAGACGTTCCAGTATCACTCGGCTGACAGCGACGGCGGATTCAATCGGTACACCTACGTGAAGATTGGAAATACCGGCGCGCTGCGCATCGAGATGAAGTTCAGTATGCCCGAGCAGCTCTATGTCGATGGTTTCGAACAGAAGGCGCTCGAGGTTCTGCACATGGTTACCAACTCCGCCAAGGCGGCAAACTAGCGCGCGAAAAAAGCGCGAGAGGAGTCAGTCATGTTTCACAAGCATCCAAAGGAAAATGTTCCCTTCATCGTCAAGATCATCCTCTTCATCGCCATCACGTTGATGTGGGTGAACAGCGTTCACGCGATCGCCCCCGAGTTCACGAACTACAAGATCGAAATCACCGACCCGCTCTTCGAGGACTGGACGGACGAGTACAGTCAGGTGGGGAGCACGGCGATCTACGATACCGAAGTCAAAATCGGCGAGATCGAGGACATCTGTGGAACGATCGAAGACCCTCCCTACGGTCGGGCCTACGATCAACATCATGGTTGGGATCGCAATCTCCCCAACGACATCGGCGGGCAGTACACGGTGTTCGCCGTGGCTCCCGGCACGATCGAGAAAGTGTTCGACGGTTGCGAAAAAGGCGACAAGAAGTGCAACGGCGGAATGGGAAACGTTGTCTTCATTCGTCACAACGACAAGGTCGTCTCCAAGTATTTTCACCTGAAGAATAATACGATGTTTGTCAAAGAAGGTCAGTGGGTGGATCGATTCCATCCGCTCGCCTACGGCGGCGGCACCGGTTACAGCTTCGGTGAACATCTTCATTTCCAGATTGAGGTCGACGGAAAGCCCGTCGATCCATTCAGTTTGGCGAGTGACTGGAAACCACAGCTCACCTTCAACATGAGCAAGTGCACGCTCGATCCGCAGCACAATCTGACCAACTACATCTCGCTCCTCGACTACACAAAAAGTCTCACCACCAGTTACCACGACAACTACATCAGTCAGGGGTACACGGTGAAGGGAAAACTCGCCTGGCTTCTGGCTACCGGCGGTGCGGCGGAAAAAGAGCTGCTCATTGAGACGTATGAAAAGGATGGCAAAAGTGCCGCCCTGATCTATGACCTCGCTGGACATGCTCCTATTCCAATCACGCTCGCAGAGCCGATCTACTCGTGGTGGCAAAAAGGTGGCAGTGTGAATGTCATCGGGAAACCCATTGCGAGTACCTTTGATCCGGTGAAAATGACGACGGAAATTCTCTTCGAAAAGAAAATCCTCGTCTACACCGGATTCGGAGGTGGCAACATCAAGACGGACCAACCCTACCCCGAAGGTGCCTGTCCGGGAATGTTCTCGTACGGCTGGATGGGTGGGAAGTCATACGCGGTAGCAACCGCGTACAAGAAAAACGGAGGCGTCCTCAAAATCGGCAACGCGACAGGGAAAGATGCACAGACGCCCTACGTCCACGAGTGGACTCCGGGCTACTTCCTCCAAGACTACTACGGAGGTAGCTACGGAAGTTGCGGCATCATGCTGCAAAACACGAGTGATGATTTCAAGGCCTACTTGATTCGCGGCACGATGTGGAACGTCTACCGGGCAGCCGGAAACGGTCCATCGAAGTTTGGCCATCCATTGGGTGACCAGTACCTCGATCCGGCATTTGGTGTCGCGCGTCAGGACTTCGAAAAAGGCCTCTCCATTCTGGACACGGGAGAAATCATCGCATCGACAACGACCTGTCCTCAGGCCGACGCCGGTTCAACCGGCGTCGGCTGCAAGTGTGCAGGCAATACCAAAACGCTCCCCTGCGGAAACTGCGGCAACCAGCAATGGAAGTGCCAAAACAACCTCTGGGTAGTCGACGGTATCTGCACCGGACAGGGCTGCGCGGCCGGCAAAACAGAAGAAGCACTCTGTGGCGGCTGCGGCGGGAAGATGAGTCGCACGTGTAGCAATCAGTGCACGTGGGGCGCGTTCAGCGCCTGCAGTAAACTCGCATCGCCGGAGATCTGTGACAAGATCGACAACGACTGCGACGGACAGACCGACGAAGACAACATTTGCTGCAAGCCAACAGCAGAAATCTGCAACGGGAAGGATGACAACTGCAACGGCAAAACGGACGAAGGCGTCCTCAATGAGTGCGGCGGTTGTGCAATCTTCAAACAAAAGGTAAACGCTTCATGCGGCACATGCAGTACCTACCAGTGCGACACCACAAAAGAAAGTCTCACCTGCAAATCCACGGGAACCTGCGAACTGGGAAAAACGAAAACGCAATCCTGTGGTGCATGCGGTGGTCAGCAATCCGCTACGTGCGATGGATGTCAGTGGAGTGCATGGTCAACATGCGACAAAACTCCCCTGTCGGAAGTCTGCAACGGAAAGGATGACAACTGTGATGGACAGGTTGACGAGGGTGTCAAAAACGCCTGCGGCGGCTGCTCCGGACTCAGTAATCAACCTGGAAGTGGCTGTCCCAACTCGGGAACGTGGCAATGCAATGGCGTAGATTCGGTGACGTGTAGTGGACAAGCTCCACCTCCCGTCAAGAACGAGTGCGGAGGTGAATCATCTCTCGCCAACAAGCCGAACACATCTTGCGAATACTGCGGAACCTACCAGTGCAGTGGTGCCAATGCCACGACATGTACTGGACAGGGATCTTGTTCGCCGGGAACGACAGCGCAGCAAAGTTGCGTCGCCAATGGTATCTGCGGTAACGGTGGTGGCACGCAAACCAACACCTGCACCTCACAGTGTCAGTGGCAAATCGGAAGTTGTATAGCATCAGGTGGTGGGCAGACCTACAAGTTCGACACGAACAAAGTCTGCGGCACCAAGTACTGCTTCCGAATCGAGAGCATCAACGGCAACACCGGCTATGGCAAGATCAGCAAGATCAACAACCAAGCCTTCGGTAACGGTTCCCTGGAATGGTTTGTCATGAACGCGACGACGAATCAAGTCATGGGAAAACCGATCGGCTCCGGCTGTCAGTCAACCTTCACGGGTCAGTACGAAGGCACCCTCACCTTCAGTCTGAATACGGTTCAGAGTTCAAGCGCCGTTTACTTGGAGACCTTCTCCAACACTGGCTGCGTCGACTACGAAAAAACCGGAACCGTGAACATCACAAAATGCTACTAATGTTTCTCCCGCCCCTCAACGGCACATCTCTGAAAAGATGATTTCCCGTCAGTGGTAAAAGCATGGAGCGCACATTCTCTCCATCGTGAATACCCGGCGAGTCATCTCGACGAGAAGGGTGAAGTATCTTCCCAAAGAAAGCTTCATCGTACCGTAATCCCTAAGTCCTCGTGCAGTAGCCAAAAACTACTGTACGAGGCAACTCCCCAGACAACGTAGTTGTCCTGTTCCCGCTTCCGTTTTTATAACCTGAACCCCATGAACAGCAGCACCTTGACCAAACCACCTTATGTACGTTATAATGTACATATGAAAAAACAAACTACAAAACCCATACTCTCGGCAACCAACGCACGTCGCGAATTTTTCAAGCTCATCGAAACAGTTCAACATCCAGGCCAAGAAGTTACTATCACGGTAGATGGAGAGCCAAAGGTCGTCATGCTCTCATATGAAGATTACGAAGGCCTCATGGAAACACTTGAAATTATGTCTGATCCGGAATTAGTAAAAGGGATGAAGCAAGGAATGAAAGAATCGAAACAAGGACTAGGAAGGCCGTGGGAGGAGGTGAAAAAAGAACTAAACCTTCCGTAACATGTACAAAATTATCATCCAGCCAAACGCGGAAAAGAAGTTTCTGAAACTTCCCAAATCTTGGCAATTAAAAATCGGCCGCGCCATAAATCTTCTCGCGACAAATCCCTTCATCGGCAAAAAACTCCACGGCGATTATAAAGGCGCCTACTCGCTTCGCGCCTGGCCATTTAGAATTATATATTCCATCGATTCTCATCGTATTATCGTGGAAGTTCTAGATCTGGGCCATCGCAAGGATATTTATAAGTAAACTATAGAGATTTGATTATATGTACAAAGCTGAACCATCAGGCTCAGGTACTTTTTAAAAACACCAAAATATGATACAATATACAGATGCCAAATACACACATTCAATCCAGTATAGTCCAGTCTAAGGCCGATGAGGAACATCAGGTTACTGAAAACCCTGGTGCGTCAAAAGAAGGTCTAGAAGGTGAAGGAACCTCAGGCCTGATATCCCGACTTAGCGGTTTGATTGGTGGTGCACTACGAAGTGCTATGGGGAGAGAGGATCCATTGAAAACCCCGGAGAATTATGACCCTATGGAAGATCTTTATCCGGGTCGTGAACGTGATTTGGATATGGTGCAGTCATCTGATATCGGGGACTGCTATATGGTTGCAGCTATATATGCCCTAAAGCATAATGATGTATTCGAAGGGGCGTTACGTAAAACGATTAAGCGCAAGGATAACAAAGACGGAATTGCAGGTTGGGAGGTGAAATTTCTTGGAGATGAGGAAAAGAATAGTGTCGTAATAACGCCAAAAGAATTGGATGGGCAAAAAGTGTGGAATAAGAAAAAAAATAGATCAGAATACAGATTTCCAATACAGGGAGGAAAGGGCGATATTATTCTGGAGCGTGCATTTGGTCGTCGTAGAAAAGAAATAAACAGAAAGAAGGGTATGATAGCCGACGAAAAAGGAGATGAAACGTTGGTGGTAGTAGTCGGTGGGCATGGCGATGACTTTTTGCTATTTATGCTCGGGAATAAACTTTGCCGAGAGATTAATATCGGAAGAGAAGAGTATAATTCTACCCTAGATTCAAAGACGCGCGATGGAAGAAGTGCGGAAGAGCTTTTGCAGGAAGCAGCGCTGAATCCGGATCATTTTATTATTACCGCGAATACGCCACGGCATCTCGTAACTCCCTTTAAAAAAGCGGGAAAACATCGAGAGTTTGGAGAAGGAGAAAGGTATTTCATGGATGCTGAGAATTTTTTCTATCAGAGACATGCTTATGCTGTTACAAATATCGATAGTGAGAAAAAAGAGGTAACGGTTGTAAATCCACACGACACAGGCAATTTGAAGAAAACAATAAGTTGGAAAAGATTTATGCAAATATTTTCCGATATATCTGCTGTAAAATTAGATGCGAAGAGAGTGAAAACAGAGCTACAGGTGCAGCTGTCAGAGTGGAGAAAACCATACCCTAGTGGTGAGGAAAGGGTAGCTCTTCGTTTTGATCATGATGAGGAAGGAGATAGGAGAGTTTTTATAAAAATGGATTGGAAGGGTGATGTTATGAGAGCTATTGAAAATGATGGAAACATAAGCGAAGGAACTCGAAATGTTATTGTGCATTTATCAAAGGAGGACCTCAGGGAGCTCAAGAGATACTACAGTGAAAAGAGACTTACGGTGAAATTCGCCGGAGGAGGTGGCGAACCGGCAAGTTTAAGAGATAGGAGAATTAAGCTCTATGAAGACGTAATTGCCCTTCTCGATGATACGGAGGAGAAGAAAGGATGGAAAGAATAAATTACCTACACCTTCTCCAGCGGCGCAATACTCAACGCCAATTTTTTCGTACCCACCGAAGGATTTTCGAACACAACCGTAATAATTCCTCCAACGATATTTAAAACAATGCCATCGCCGAACACGGGATGACGAACACGGTCTCGTTCAGTGAAGGGACTTTCGACATCTTCCATCGGAACCATACGTACGACACGCCCCTGATCACCGCCAGCTTGCTTCGTAGGTCCAAGTCCACCATGGCCACCAAAACTTCTGCCGCGGCCCTGATACATGTCTTCCAGCCTTCCCATTTCATCGCTGATACCACCGGCCTTTCGCAATGCGCCCGTATTAAGCGAAGCGGTTGAAAGATAATTTCTCTCAATAAGTGTATCGGATATATCTTCCACGAACTGTGATGCGGAGTTTGATTTATATTCACCATAGAGAAGTCGTTCTTGTGCATGCAACAGATACAATCGCTCTCGGGCACGCGTGACAGCCACATACATGAGGCGTCGTTCTTCCTCGAGTTGATCTGGTTCTAGTAAGCTGCGAGCGCTTGGGAAGATCCCCTCTTCTAATCCGACCACAAATACATGCGTAAATTCCAATCCCTTCGCCGCATGAATCGTCATGAACGTTACGGAATTATCTTTTTCTTCTACCTGATCGGCATCGGAAATCAACGCAACCTCCTCGAGGAAAACCCGCAAAGACATACCCGCATCGAGGCCATCATATTTCTTCGCCACAGAGACAAGTTCACGTACGTTCTCTAATCGCTCCTCGCCCTCGGCAGTTCCATCCGCAAGAAAGTCACGATATTTTGCATCTTCCAAGACGTGTTTAATCACACCGGAAGCACTACACTCGCTCGCTACTTTTTGCAGCTCGCGAATCAGTTTTACAAAATCTTGCACCACCATAACCTTCGATCCGAGATCGGGAATATGGTGCGCCTGCTCCATCGCCGCAAACAACGTCATATCATACGCGGCGGCAAATGACTGAATAATCTCGAGCGTTTTAGTTCCGATTTTTCTGGTAGGAACATTGATAATACGCATCAAGCTCACGGAATCGCGAGGATTTACAATGAGTTTCAAATACGACATAACGTCTTTAATTTCCTTACGATCATAAAAGCGTGTGCCGCCAATAATTTTATAAGGAATTCCATAACGCAAAAACATTTCTTCCATGACGCGAGATTGAGCATTGGTTCGATACAGGACGACGAATTCTTTGTACGAAGGATTTTCATAAGCGCGCAACCGCTGAAGAACTTCCTCGGCGACCATCTCGCCCTCATGTCGCTCGTTGCGCGCCATCCACACCTTGATTGTTTCCCCGCCGTCTTTCTCAGTCCATAGCTTTTTGTCCTTTCTCTTGCGGTTTTTTGAGATCACTCCGTACGCCGCATCCAAGATATTTTGCGTCGAACGATAGTTCTGATCCAGCGCCACCACGCGCGCCTGCGGATAATCTTTTTCAAAATCCAAGATATTTTTAATCGTCGCTCCGCGCCAAGAATAAATACTCTGATCATCATCACCAATCGCGCAAATATTTTTATACTTCGCCGCCAGCAAGCTCATCAGAATATACTGCGTATGATTCGTATCCTGATACTCATCTACCATGATGTATCGAAACTTCTCCTGTAACTCCGCAAGCACATCCGGAAATCCACGGAGCAGCTCAACCATATTCACGAGCAAATCATCGAAATCCATGGCTCCGTTTTTTCGCAAATGTTTCTGGTACGGTCCGTACAACTCCGCCACTTTTTCCGTGAAAAACGAATCGGTATATTTGGAATACTGATCCGGTCCAATCATCTGACTCTTCGCACCCGAGATCGCCCCCAGCACCGCCTTCGGATTCATCTTTTTGTCATCAATCTGATGCTCCGTCATTAACTGCTTCATCAAAATCTGCTGATCATTCGCATCATAAATCGTGAACTGATTTTCATAATCCAACAAGTGCGCATACTTTCGTAACAATCTCACGCAGACCGAGTGGAACGTTCCCATGATAGGCAGTGCAGCGCGCGCAGACTCGGATCCTGCTCCCTGATCCCACTCTTTTGGAACCTGCACACCCAGCAATCTCGCCACCCTCTCCTTCATCTCCTTCGCAGCTTTATTGGTAAACGTCACCGCCAAAATATTCCAGGCTGGCACGCCCATTTCTTGAATCAAATACGCAATCCTATGGGTCAACGCTTTCGTCTTTCCCGAACCCGCTCCAGCAATGACCAAAAGCGGCCCCTCTGTGCAAGTAACGGCTTCCCTCTGCCGATCATTCAATACATCCAATAAAGTACTCATAGTGGGAGCAGTATACCAGAAAAATGTAGATGTACCAGATATTTTACAGGCTCGGGACTGAGGGTTTTTACTTTTACCACTATCGCTTTTACTAGTGTGGTGCTATACAATCGGATAGTGATATATTCCTTTACATACCTGACATGAAAGAACAGAGACAATTGAATATTCGTGTTGATGCTCAACTGTACGATATGGCACAGAGAAAATGTGACGATAAATTCGGCATTGGATTGAGCTCCCTGATCAAGGTATTCCTAAAGTCCTTTGTAACACAAAAGGGGGTTGGATTTTATATTGGAGATGATGACCTTTGTGATCTTTTCGCCAAATGGCTGATGAAAAAGCGCTTTGAAAAAGGGAAAAAGGGAGGTAGTCATGACTATGGACCGTATCTCAAAGATCTTTATGATTTAGGAAGTGCAAAGAGATTGCCTCGATAGGAGTCAAATTTGGAGGCGGCAGTCGGAATCGGACCGACGAATGGAAGTTTTGCAAACTTCTGCCTTACCACTTGGCTATGCCGCCATGCATTCCAATGCTAAAAGCCAGCAAATCCTAGCACACTCTTTTCGGTGAGGCAAATGAGGCTCAATCGTGGATTACTACTGGTGTTCCGATATCCGTAAAGGCGAACATGAAGTCGGCATCAGAAGGGAGGAAGCGGACGCATCCGTGGCTTCGAGGTGTACCGATATGATCAAGGGCCTCACTCCACAAGGAATCTCCGTTAAACCATTGTGTAGGAACCTGTTCTCCCTTTGCGAGAGCGGCTCTAATTCTATTACGCAGAGAAGCACTACCCAAGCTTGGCAACGCGTGGAAGCCATAGCCTACAAACGAGCGTCCGTCACGCACAAGCCCCTGAAACACCGGCATAATGTAGTACGGAGATGCTCCTCCAATTCGAACCTGTTCCTTGAATCCAATATGATAATTACCAGGAGGTGTAGGTGTTTTGCGAGCACCTGAACTTATACTAAATTCGCGAATGACATAATCCCCCAGTTTCAACTGAGATTTCTGTTCGCTCAGATCAATTTCAACACTCTTAGTACCCAAGAGATCGACAACGCTTGCACCAACCGAACTATTTAAATAATTCATTTTCTGGAGCAACGTCGTACGGTCATATGGTGAGCCAACCTCGACGTCTACATAGGATTCACTAGCATCTATCCACTTTACGCCAGGGACGAGAACGGAAAAATATTCACGGAATAAATCCTCCTCCATAGGTGTCTGCATATCAAAACTGAATACACCTTCCTCTCCAGGATTTACACGAAGCGTAGTGAGTTGCACTCGATTGTTAGCAGCCCATCCACTGTCATTCGCGCCGTTAAAAAACTGGCTTACGCGATCGAGTGCACGAGTAGTTCCGAGCTGTACGACAGAATTCTTGCATCCCGAGGCATCAGAGAACCATGGTGTATTGCCTTCGTTTTTATACACCATCGAGACGCGAATCAGATCGCCAAGTCCGGCAGAAAAAGCCTGACTCTGCGTTACAGATGTTGCCTTGTATGCTACCTTGCTAGGTTTCTCATAGGTACAATCTATAACAACCGTTGGCTGAGAATTTTCAACAAGATTAGTTTCAACCCCAGGAATCGGAAGTATTTTTGGTTCGACAGGTCGCAAATCATCCGGAGTGAGGTCGGTGGAATTCCCCGCTAGATCCGGAATAATTTCTCCTTCACTCACGTCGTAAGCAAGTGTCTTGCCTACGTTCTGTAGCGTGGCCTTTTTGCCAAGAGAGCGAACAAAAGCGGAATTTTGAATAACCGAAGTCTGAAACTGGTTACCCTTCAAGCTATCACTAATACTGCCGATTCCTACTCCCGCAACAAAAGCGACCGCGAGAAGAATGGAGGTGTGCTTATAGAGGGGTGTTTTTGGATTCATAACAGATATTTGGTTTGGTATTTATTTTAGTTCATTATAATACATTTCAGACATAAAGTCAAACACAGATTTGACAGATTAATTAATGATGCTAAAATTACGCCTTAAACCTAAACAGCGCCTTTATGGGAATAAATTTGAAAGAAACAGTAGCGCTTACTGGCGCACTTATGGCCCTATCATTCGCTGGGATGAAAATGGCAGAGAGAAATGGCCCTGAACCAAGACCGGAGTATACGCTGGGAACAGAAGAGGTAAACAGAAAGGTAAATAACGTACTCATCGGAGGGGCAGAGAGAGAGTGCCTCACGACAGGTCGTCTCAATGAAATTAAATTCAAACAGAACCGAAAGGATCTTCTTGGTAATCAAGAGGGGGATGTACGTGTTTGGTGTAAGCAAGTAAAAGACCAGAGCGACCGAGTGTTTACGCTTCAGATAGGAGACGAAACCAAATACACACGTGGCGGAAATATATACAAGAAAACAGGGAATATTGTACAAGCCTCAGGCGCAGAAAAATAAACTATAGGCCGAGCATTTTTTCATATGCCATTATTCCCAAGTTTCCCGGTGCACCCGGGCTTACCTTGGATTGAATATTTTTTTGGTAGTCGATCACGAGCCCGTCCAGTCGCTCCATGGCCACACGATAAGCATCTCGAAACGGCATGCCCTCGTCCTTTACGAGGTCATTTGCCACATCCGCCGCAAAGATATCTTTGGAGATTTTCGATGCAATCACATCCTCATTTGGCGTCACGGCATCGAGCATTTTTCCGACAATCACGATACTGCTCGTAGCAATATCAAAAGCATCCAACATCGCCTTTTTCACAAATTTCAAATCTTTATTATATCCGGAAAGTTGATTTTTCGTCACGTCCTGAATTTGATGCTGAAGCGAAATAACCACGCTCACCTGCCCACGCAAAACTTCCATATAATCCAAATTTTTCTTCTGAGGCATAATCGATGATCCCGTCGTCATTGAGTCATTCACAGAAAAATATCCAAACTCTCTCGTCGTGAAAAGAATCATATCCTGCGCGAATCTTCCCAGTGTAAGCATGAGTTGAACAATCGCCTCCAGCGTCATACTCTCAAACTTTCCCCTACTGGTTTGGCAGTAAAGTGAGTTCGTTTGCACCTGAGCAAAGCCCAATTCTCGAGTAGTCAATTCACGGTCCAGCGGCATAGCTACGCCAAATCCGGCGGCCGACCCCAGTGGATTTTTATCAATAGCACTCGTTACCAATCCCGTAAAAGTTTTATCATCAACAAGACTCTCTACAAATGAGCAGAAATAATGACCCAGAGAAGAAAGCATCGCTTGTTGAGAGTGTGTATAGCCAGGAAAAGGAACGTTCTGATACTTCTTCGCCATCTGCAAGAAGTGTTTCGCCAGCTCACCAATGTCATCGCCCAGGCCCAAAAGCGCGTCCTTCATATACAATCTGGTAGCCACTAACACCTGATCATTTCGGCTTCTTCCCGTATGAATTTTCTTCCCCGCATCGCCACACTTTTCCGTGAGGAATCGCTCGATCGCGCTATGGCAATCTTCATCTGTTACGGTCACGGTGAACACACCCTTCATATATAAATCTAAAATCTCATCCAGTCCTTTCTGGAGACTTTCATTTTCTTCGGTAGTCAAAATCCCAATGCTCTGAAGCATGTTCGCATGCGCCTTCGAGGCGGCGATATCATAGGGAATAAGCGCATTATCGGGCACACCCTTGCTCACGAGATACTGCTCATTGAACGTATCGGTCACCATACCCTCTTTTTTTTGCCAGATTTTTTTCATGAAAATAAATTAAGAAACGTGTGCTACATAACATGCAATCTTCCCCTGCTCTATTTTTGTTTTCGGAAAGATAATAAAGGAATCCTCCTCGGCGCGCACCTCTTTGTCGCCATCATTACCTATTAACTCCCCCGCCTTCACCATATCGAAACTTTTAAAATCCCGAGCAAAAATAAATGAATTTGACTGAGGAACGACGTGATTATAGATCGTAAGTCGCTTGCTTTCCTGTACATTTTCCGGCTCAGGTAGTCCAAAATCACAAGCTCCCGTCCTCTGAAGAAAAAGTTTTGTTCGCATGAGTACATCCTCAACGGCAAGTTCGCTCTTGTGCCAACCCGACTCAAAGGTAATGCCGAGTCCTCCGTGCCTATCGACGAAATTATCAGCGGATGTTACAAGATCCGCGGGTCTGAAGTCAGGTGGGGGAGAGACGATATACTCGACGCCCATGAGGGTAGCAAGCGCTATATGCGCAGCATCCGGCTCGCAGTAAACGAACGGAACCGACTGCTTGATGGTTGAGTGTATATCTAAGAGATAGTGACTCTCGGAGAGTACAGGGGCAATTTCGGCGACACGTTTTTCCTCAACAGTATCACCGGGAGATACGACATCACGATTCACCCCAAAAAGCCGATTCATGTCAGTGTCAATATAGCGTTTATTTTCCCTATAAGCCTCAGGATTTCCTAATACGAGATAGACATCGCTTCGCAGGTCAGTAGTAGTAAGTATTTTCCTGAGCTCCTCCAGCACTGCCGCGCCGATCCGCTCATCTCCGTGAATACTTCCCATAATGCAAACAGGTTTGTCAGACTGGCCGTTTCCAGGGAAGTAGGTGATACCTTCAACATTTCCGAAAGATTGATCTGGCTTCATGGCGGCAAAATAAAAATATAATACTACTCATTGCTATAAATCTTCTTCTCTTCATCCATGATGATCATCGTTCCGGCACCTCGCTTGGTATAAATTTCACCCAAGAGGCTATGCGGAGAGAGACCGTTGAGGATATGCACACGCACCACCCCACGCTTCACGGCAGTCATACAATTCTCCAACTTTACCTTCATGCCGCCCACGGCAACGCCCCTCTTGATGACATCTTGAGCCTCCGTGCAGGTAAGAGTGCGTAGCAACTTTCCATTTTCCATTACGCCATCGGTATTGGTGAAGAGAACCATTTTTTCGGCCTTCACTACACTCGCAATTTCCGTGGCGATAGTATCGGCATTGATATTTACGATAACCCCATCATCGGTTACGCCTAGCGGAGAAACAACAGGGAGGTATCCGAATTTCATGAGATCAAACAAGACCTGAGGATTAACTTTTTTTACATCCCCCACGAATCCATAATCGAACTCTTTTTTCGAGCGCAAATTCACATCGAGAAGATTTCCATCAAGCCCGCTCACGCGCAGACCCTTCATCTTGAGCTGTTTCATAAGACTCAAAATTTCCAAGTTCAAACTTCCACCATAGAGCATTTTTGCAACCTCCAGATCTTTTTTCCCGGTAATGCGTCTGCCGTCTTTCTTTACAGGAGTATGGCCAAGCTGCTTGGAAAGGTCATCTGCCTGCGGTCCACCGCCATGCACCAGCACGACCATAATGCCATGTTCATGGAGATTTTTAATATCCAGAAGGATACTTTTTAAAATGCTGGATGAGGCGACTACCTCTCCGCCAATCTTCAAGACGAAGACTTTTCCGGCGAATTTATGAAGGTAAAAATGTTTTTTATTCTGAGTCATGTTGGGATAGTACAGAGGTGAAAATTTCTAAAAATGCATCAATATCTTTGTCGGTGATAACAAGGGGTGGTGTTATTCGGATTACGGTTTTTCGGCTAGAGGAGCCAATAATTAAGCCACGATCCAGACACGCCTTCACGAGCCACGCTACATCACTATCGAACTCCACGCCGAGCAGTAGCCCCATTCCCAAGACATTTTTCACGCCGGGAATATCACGCACGCCATCAATAATTTTTTTCGATTTTCTATCAACCTCTTTCATGAACCCATCAGAGGTAAGGGTATTAAACACAGCCAAAGACGCGATACACGGAATAGGTCCGCCACCAAACGTCGTCGCATGATCGTACACCTCTACTTTTTCAGCCACGTGACTGGCGATCATAACGGCAGAAAGAGGAAGTCCTGCAGCAATACCCTTCGCAGTAGTGATGATATCCGGATGAAGACCGATAGCACGAGAAAACCATATATCAGTGCCATTACGACCGCATCCCGTCTGTACTTCATCAATAATGAGCAATATTCCCTTGTCTCGGCAAAACGCCTGCAGATCATGATAAAAAGGCGTATCGGCCATATACATTCCACCGATACTTTGAATTGGTTCGCAGATTACCGCCGCGGTATCTTCGTCGTACAAACTCTTCACGCTATCCATATCACCAAGCGTAGCAAAAGAAGTATACGAAGTAATATTTGGCTCAAATTTATGGTAGGACATCACGCCGGTGATACCGATATTCGCAATTGATCGGCCATGAAAAGCATTTGTAAACGAAATAATTTTTTTCTTCCCGGTTAACTTTCTCGCAATCTTCACGGCTGCCTCATTCGCCTCCGAGCCGGAATTAGTGAGGTAAATTTTGTAAGGATGAGGAAGAAGTGTACTTGCGATTTTCTCGGCCAGATCCGCGGCAGGCTTGGAATAAAAAACATTCGAATAAAAAGTCATCTCATCTGCCTGCTTTTTTATAGCTTCAGTCACGGCAGGATGGCACTGTCCCATCGAGCAGACCGCATGCCCTGCATAGAAGTCGATATATTCTTTTCCGGCCTCGTCCCACAAGCGCGCGCCTTTTCCTTTTACGAGAGTGATAGGATATCGTTTATATACATTGAGACTAAACTCATTATCTTTTTCAACGGTGTTCATAGGAAGAAGATTTAAGGATAGAGAGGTAATAGTAAATCGAGTCCACGTGATTCGGGGAGGCCCATCATGAGATTCATATTCTGAACCGCCTGTCCCGCCGCACCTTTGACGAGATTATCGATAACGGATTGTACGACGATTGAATCCCCCACTTTTGTCACGGAAATGTCGCAATAATTCGAACCAACGACATCCGCAAGTGCCACAACGGGCTTGATTCTAATGAAATCGTGACCTGCATAATATTTCACAAAATGATCCTGTAGCTGCTTTTCATCAAGACCCTGGAGCTCGCCAACCAAACCGCAAATAAATACCGTAGCAAAAATTCCCCTCGTAAAAGGTCCACTCGTTGGCACGAAAATAATCTTATCACTCGAAATTCCAAGCGTCTGTGCTATCTCCGGAAGATGCTGATGCGAGCCGACTTTGTAGCTCTTCATATTATGAGCACGGATTGGATGGTGGGTACTTTCGGATGGAGCCTTTCCCGAGCCACTGGATCCCGTAACAGCCATAACTTTTGCCTTTTTGTATGTGCCTCCAAACGGCAGCAGGGCGAGCGAAACAGCCGTAGCGAAACATCCCGGATTGGTAACGCAGTTCGCAGCAGTAATTTCTTTTTGATTCAATTCACTGAGCCCATATACAAAATTTTCAACCCCCTGTGGATACTGATGCTGCACCCCATAATATTTCTGAAAATCTTCCATATTTTTCAATCGGAAGTCTCCCGACAAGTCGATAATTTTTGTCTTGCCGATAATAGTTGGAACAATAGTTTGAGAAATAAAATGCGGTAATGCGAGGAAGACGATATCACTCTCCGTTGCCGCCTGTTCGTAACTCACTCCGGAAAGTGGATACGATCCACTACCCGCAAGATGCGGATACAGATCAGCTAAATCACCTTCTTTTGTACTGGCAGAAATGAGATGTTTTACCTCAACATCAGGATGCGCCTTGAGTATTCTCAAGAGTTCAAGTCCGGTATATCCGGTTATGCCAATGATAGATACGGTAATTTTTTGAGACATAGATTATTTGTTCAAACAGTTGGTAGAAAGATATTCAAAAAGTTCTTCACTTCGCTGGAATGCATTGAAGCCCGGGAGGTGTAATGTTTCTTTTACGAAATTTACTCCGACGATATTATCAGTGACCGGCCCGGAAAGCACATCGAGAGGCGCACCAATTTCTGCGCACACCTCAGCCAATTTAACAGCACCTGCAGGATCATAAGCACATCCGATATGAGCAACAATATTTTTTTGTATCTCAGGATCTTTTAAGCATGACATCACGCCATACTCTCCGAAAATTCCATCACCAAATTCGATAACAATGAAGTCCGGAGAACCTTTCGTGAGATAATCAATCGCACCTTTCGCCACTTGCACCGCATCCTTCTGATGAACCGTTGATGGGAATCCTGCATCCAAGAAAGAAACCACGGTACCAGCCCCATAATCTCGCATACTTTCAGTATCCCTCATAGCAGCTACTCCTGCGAGTTTCGCGCCAAAAACCTTGAGTCGTGCACGTTTGGCATGTTTGATAATCTCGCCAGCAACAGACGTTTTTCCAACATTCATACACGTTCCACTGACCACAATGAGCGGTGCGCGAGCGCCTAAATGATCCATCGGAGAAAAGAGAGTGTAGTCTTTGATATTCACGGCTTTTCCATTTTTCATAACAGCACCAAGAACTTTTACCTTCAACGCATCGCCAACCTCCTTGATATTCGCACTCATGCAGAGCCCCGAAACTCCACCCAAATTCAGCACGTTAATGGTATCACCCACGGCAAGACTTTCAGGCACTTGACCCACGAATCCACGGAGAGCCTGCCTATTTCCCAATGCTACAGCCAAAACATCACCCTTGTGCATAGTAGATAATCTTCCGGAAACAAGTTCGAGTTGGTTGTACACTTTTTTGTCCTCCATAACTTCAACAGCCAAAACAGCCCCTTCACGACAGTCAATTTGAGAAGATATTTCTACATCAAAACCAATATCGGCGTTTTTAACGACAGAAGCTATTTTATCAAGAATAATATTCATAAGAGGGTGTGTAAAATAATAACGAAAAATAAATAAAATAAATTATGATAAAATATGCCGCAATAGAGCCATTTGTGCCCACATGCGATTTTCAGCTTCTTGAATAATAAGCGAATTCGTAGAGTCCAAAACATTGTCACTTACCTCAACATTTCTTCTGACAGGAAGGCAGTGCATGAATTTTCCATTATTCGTTACCGCCATTCTTTCGCTCGTTACCTGCCAATCGGCATATTGATTTCGTATTTCCTTTTCTGTATTCCAATCACCAAAATGCTCTAAAGAAAGCCAACTCTTCTCGCATACAATATCCGCTCCAGAGAGAGCCTCCGTCTGATTATGCATTATCTGAAATGATCCACCGCCATCTTGTGCTAATTTTTCAGCCTGTTTCATTACATTTGCATCTAATTCGAATTCTTTTGGACAAGCCAATATAACGTCCATGCCGAACAGCGCAGGCATAATCATCTGTGAATGAGGGGTAGCAAGTGGTAATGGTTTTGGATGTGGTGCCCACGTCAAAACATATTTTTTCTTCGTAACATTTCCCAGAACCTCTTTCATCGTCATCGCATCAGCAAGCCCTTGGCAAGGATGGAACATATTCGATTCCATATTAATAATCGGCTTGTTAGCATATCGCAGCACCTGCTCAAAGAAGCTATCGCTGAGCATTTCTTCCTTGCTCATACCAAGAGTCTGCGAGTTATCGCTCGCTGGTATGAAGTCACTCTTCCTGATCGCGACGACATCACTATAACTGCACACCACCCTGATGAACTCGCTGATATGTTCGCTCGCGCTCCCGTCCATCACCGCTCCCTCTGTATACTCGAGCTTCCTACTTTGGCTCATATCCAACACATTCGCGATCCCCGACAACTTCTGCATTCCCGTCTGGAATGACAATAACGTCCTCAGCGAGGGATTATAAAATATCGTCGTCAGAACTTTTCCTCTCAGCGCATCCGACCCACCAGCGGCCTTTAGCTGTATGCCGCTCTCCAAAATGCTTTCCATCGTCTCCTTGGAAAACTCCATGCCGGTAATAAAGTTTTTTAATTGGTTCATAATTGATGTTTTTTATGAGCGATTATTCCTTCTAGTCCATAAATTTTGGAAAAGCCCTGCGCATCTCTTCCATTCCAAAAACTATTTTCTTCTCCATAGCTCGCGAACGCGCTATCCATCAGTGAATACGCACTCTTCGAGCCAACGACAATAATATTCCCCTTCTGCAATCGAACGATCACCTCTCCCGTCACCGTCTTCTGGCTTGATAATATCATCGCCTCAATATCGGCAACCACCGGATCAAAATACAATCCCTCATGCACACTATCGCCCCACACCACACCCAAATGATCTTTCCAGAAAATCTGCTTCGAAGTTAATACGGATTTTTCTAACTCTTTATGTGCCTCAATCAACACCCTCAATGCTGCCGCCTCGAAAACAATTCTTCCTTTAATGCCCAAAATAGTCGTTCCCAAATGTGCCCCTCTGCCAACGCCATGCTTCTGCGCCACTATTTTTACCGCATCAATAAGCTCCAAATCATCCATAGCCACACCGTTAACAGAAACCGCTATGCCTTTTTCAAATCCAATAACAATCTCTTCCCCAACTTCCGGTGCACTCGCAATCGTCGCTACGTTTGGATAAATCTCATCCGGCACCAATCCCAGCGGCGTCTTCGTCTCCTTCCCTCCGATGGTCGTTCCAAGCACGCCAACATTAATCGAATAATCCAAATTTTTCTGCGGAATCGTAACTCCCTTCGTCTTCAAATATTCCACTTCTTGCGCTCTGGTAAAACCTTCATCACGAATCGGTGCCAAAATCTCAACGGACTCCATCGTAGCCCTTAACGCCAAATCAAATCTCACCTGATCATTTCCCGCACCAGTCGAACCGTGCGCCACCACAGAAATTCCCATCTGCAGTGCTAACTCCGCGATCTTCTTCGCCGCAATAATTCTCTCAGGTCCGACACACGCCGGATACACCCCACCCCTCAAGTAATTTGCCTGAATAATTTTCACGACAAAGTCGTTATACAGCTCACTCACTGCATCAATCGCGGTGTGACCATATGCGCCAAGATCCTTGCTCTTCTGCGCAATTGTCGCCATTTCATCAGCAGAAAACCCACCGGTATTCACCGTGGCGGTATACACGCTATATCCTTTTTCCATTAGATACGGAACGAGGAAGCTGGTATCGAGTCCACCGGAGAAGGCAAGAATAACTTTTTTTCCGGGCGTAACGGAATTGGTAGTATCGGTAGAAATTTCAGACATAGGGGATAAAAAAAGAATACAAAAAAACTCATCACTAAACCCATCATGCGACGGATCCAGGGACGAGAGCTTAAAAATGCTTCGTGGTACCACCCTAGTTTATCTCTAAGAAAATCTCAGAGACCTTTGATTCAGTTCTCCACCCTTTCGGACGACAAACTGTGAGCGTTTACGTGCTCTTACGGCCTATACCTACTTGTCTTAGGCGGAAACATTTCCACAAAAAACTTTCTTCGGTCGGCTCCCTATTATTCAAGGCGCGTTCTGTCTGATCCTAAACTACCCGGCTTCCACCGTCCCGAGCTCTCTCTAAGTCGGAAAAGACATACTATTCCCTGAGGGATTTCTTCAAACTATAAAATAACAGACTGACAGCGCTAATACTACGCATATGTCCATAAAAGTCAAGAAATATAGAATATCAAAGCAGGATACGTCAACGCACACTATTTGCTGTAAAAAAATACCTGTGCGTAAGATTACCCCTTACAAATATAACTCACCATATATGGCACATCATTCTTCACTCAGAGTGCATGAAGCTACAGATTACGTGGCGCAAGAGCCAAAAAAACTACAATCAACAGCAAAGAAGGACAACAAAGACCCCCAGGCTACATCAACCGTCGTCATGGTGGAGCCAGCCTTTTTTCATATGAATTTTCAAACCGCAGGAGACAATAATTATCAACTGAAGCCTGATGATATGTCAGTCGAGGAGTTTCAGGCGCTGGTACATAGTCCATCTGATGTTGCCTACGCGCAGCATCCTGGTTTGCAAGAGAGAAGAGAGGCTTTTGATCAAGAAACCCATGCCAAGGCCAGCCAAGAATTTGCGGCCATGGTGGCATTACTGAGGAGTAAGATGATTGATGTAATTTCCATTCCTGATGTATTAGCACACGACACCCCTGATTCTATTTTTCCAAATAATCCTCTATCGACTCACAACGAGGGTGAAGGAATTATGATTAAGTATCCAATGAGAAATGATAATCGTCGCCCGGAGAAGAAGCTTCCTATTGCGCAAACATTAGCGAGTCTTGGATTTAAGGTTGGGCAGGTGATTGATTTCTCAGGACTAGAGGATAGTGAGCATTTCAATGAAGGAACCGGAAGTATGGTACTCGATCGTACGAACAGAATAACCTATGCATCTCTCTCCCAGAGAACCACGAAGCAAGGCGTAGCTGCGTTTGCGGAGACGATGGAGTACAAGGCGATCACATTCTCCAGTGTGGATAGAACGCACGACAATGGAAGTGTATATCATGCGAATGTCGTCATGTCTGTTGGTGAAAAGTTCGCTGTTATTTGCTCAGAGGCGATCACGGACGAAACGGAAAGAAATACCGTATTGGCATCTCTTCGCGAGACAGGAAAAGACATTATTGAAATTACGGCTGAACAGATGAATGGTTTTGCGGGAAATATCTTACAGGTTCGTAGTACCGAGGGAAATCCGGTAATCGTCATGTCCGAGACCGCGCATAATATCTTCACACAGGATCAGCTCGCAAAATTAGGGCAGTATGGAGAAGTCATTTCCGTATCAATTCCAACCATCGAAAAATTCGGCGGTGGAAGCGCGCGATGCATGATACTCGAGGTGCACAATCCGAAGGAGACGCAGCACTAAGCCCCTCACGGTAATAACTTCAATACTTCTCTCTTGAAGCTCTCCAGGTCTTTGAACTGCTTATAAACAGAGGCAAATCGGATGTAGGCAACTTCATCAAGTTTCTTGAGCTTTTCCATAACTCCTTCCCCGATCATTTTACTTGGAACTTCGCGGCCATAGGCTGTCCATTCTTCTTCTAATTCGTTGAGGATATGGTCAACCTGTGCCTGAGTAATATTGCGCTTTTCACAAGCTCTCCATATGCCTTTTTCAATTTTTTCCCGTCCATATGGCTCTCTCGAAGAGTCCCGTTTTACCACGACGAAACTACTCATCTCTACTTTTTCAAAAGTCGTGAATCGATATTTACAAGCATCACACTCTCGTCTTCGTCGAACAGACTTCCCTTCCTGGGTAAGTCTCGAATCCAGAACGCTCGTATCGCTTTTTTTACATTTTGGACAGTGCATGTTGATCCTATTATGCCCGAAAATAGAAATGTACCATAGTTATTTGCTATTTTTGTATTGCGTGATGTGGTTATCTTATTTCCCAAAAATTGGCACTTTTAAAGCTAAAAATTTCGGCGCCGAGCTCCGCAAGAGTTTCCTTGGGAAAATTACAGACCAAAACAGAGAAAATATAAAAGTCAAAACATTAAAGATTTTTCGATTCCCTCTCCGCAAACGAATCGGTCATACCGGCAACATAATCTTTTATCACTACTTCAACTTTCGCACCATCGGCAAGCATTTTCTGAAAATGTTCAGGAAGTTTTTCAGGATGTTTTACATATGCATGAAACAATTTAGTAATAACTTCCTGACCATACTTACTCTGGGCCAAAACCTTTTCACTAAAGTAATAATGTGTGCTTAAAAACTCCCGCAGCACATCGAGGTCGCGTCGCATATCATCAGAAAACTGCACTAATATGCCATCGTACGCCCTCACATCCGCAAGACTCTTGATAGAATATTGCACTAAATTTTTCTCTGTCTGCATCAAAACATCTTCGACCATCGCATGCATCAGTGCGCTCGAAAGTCGCACGCGAACAATATCACCACGAATATCATCTCCATATTTTGCTCGCATCCGCTCGCTCGCTCTCGCCACCAACGGAATTTTTATCACCTCTTCATACGTAAACATTTCCGCCCTCAGTCCATCATCCAAATCATGGCTCATATACGCGATTTCATCACCGAGATCCACTACCTGTGCCTCCAGATGTGCCGACTGTTTGAAAACCATCTTCGGTCGATCAAATGGAGAACGGTGCTTCAGCAGGCCATCCAAAACTTCCTTTGTTAAATTTAATCCATCAAATTTCGGATACATGCGCTCCAAAGATTCTACGATTCGTAGGCTCTGCTCATTGTGCTCAAAGTATGATCCAAACTCTTTCATGCACTCGCTCAGCGCCGCCTCCCCGGCGTGCCCAAACGGCGTATGACCCAAATCATGTGCCAACGCAATGGCCTCGCACAGGTCTTCATTCAGGCCCAAGCCACGCGCAATCCCCTTGCTCACCTGGCTGCACTCCACCGAGTGCGACATGCGATTCCTATAATGATCACCCTCATACGCCACAAAAACCTGTGTCTTCTCCATCAGTCTTCGAAACGCCTTGCTATGAATAATCCTATCTCGATCCCTCTGAAAACACGTCCGAAAATCATTCTCGCTATCTTCAAACACGCGCCCGGCCGTCTCCCCACTCTTCACCGCATACGGCGCAAGCGTCTCCGTTTCCCTCTTCTGAATCATGGCACGAGTGAATAACATGGCTGCAGTGTACCATATTTACAAATTTATGATAGATCATTGTAAATGGCATGGGTTCCTACGCCAATAAAAAGAATGGTATCCTTTTCAACATATCTGAAAATAATTCTAAATTTTCTATCGACAGAGATGCTCCAAAAATCGCTAAGACGACCATGTAGTTTATGAAGGCGGAGCGAAGGATGAAGCATATTATTTCGAAATAGTTTTTCAGCTTTGACTGCCCTACGTTGAATTGCCTTGGATAAGCCAGAGAAGTCTTCCATGAACACGCCACCATATCGAATAATTATTTGTTGCATAAGGTATTACATTAAATCTTCGAGGCTTCTAAGTACCTTTGTTTTGCCTGCTCTATAATCTTTCATCGCTCGCTTGGCCCTCTTTAATAACTCTTCTTCCGAAATTAAACTTTTTTCCAGCTCCACCGCGCGCAAAATATACCCACTCAATGTGGTCTTGGATTTTTTCGCCCGTCGAACAATATCTTTTTTTACCGCTTCCGGAACGGAAATATTGAGAATAGCTCTACCCATAGTGATAATCATAAAATATATTGTTACAATTGTAATACAAAATTCATATAAATACAAACATATCCAACATGAACACACCTACGCTACCATGCCGTTCTAACAAAAACCTGAATTAATCTTGAATAATTCTTAGCGAAGTTGAAGCATCACTTGGGGGGTGAATTTTTTCTGACACCGTTCCATCGAATATCAAAGCTAAGAAAGAAAAGTTTAGCTTCACCAGCGAAAAAGGTTTTCGCTTCCTAAAAGCCAAAAAATATGATATAATAAAAAAATATATTTTTATGTCAAAATGCCACAAAAAATAAACATACCAAAACAACAGCCAGATGCACGGCATGACCAAGTGCTATCTGTGGACGCAGCTACATCTCAGGCTGAACCCCTTGGAACTGACGCTACGCACAGCGCTATCACCAGCGCACTTCAGCCACGAGAAAACCTGGAATCGATTAATATCTTCGGTGTTCAAGTTGTTTTTACCCATGATGGTCCAAAAAAATCGCTCAAAGAGAAAAATGGAATTTCGGAAATTCACATCAATCAGGAGCGCTTCGCGAATGAAGGCCAAGCTCGACGAGCAGGGATTCTTGCCGCGACGCACTTGCATACTGTTCGAGAATCGCTCGCCTCAGATACTCAGAATACCCTCAGGCTTCTTGGCGAATCAAAAAGTGTGAATACCGTGTTGCTCCTCAGAGGGCTTAGATCGCTCAAAGATAGCGAGCCACTTACGGCCGAGACCCTCAATCAAAATAATCCTGCGCCGCTCGGTCTTACGCGGCAGTTTGATTATGCATGCGAGACGTATGTGCTCACCGGAAAAATTCCTGAGGGAATTTCCGATGAAGTGGTCGAGGTTTTGAAAAAGCTCGAGGTGCGAGGAAGAAATGCGCTTAATTTCATCGTTCAGGAAAATCGGACGCTCGAAAGCAGCGTAGTGCTCTATGGAAAATATGTCTCAGAGGTGCGCAAACTTCTCAAAAAGCAAGAAGGTGATCTCAGAAAAACAGAGCAAGATGAATACACTCCGCCACCATTTTCTGGTGAGATGGAGCCACTCGATCCAGAATCGGTACGATTCAAAATTGAACCATTCAAGGGTGGATACTGCCGCGGGCAGGTATTTCGATATGATCCAGTCCAGTGCAAATTAGTCGCAACGCCGTGCGATAGTACTATTTTTCAATCTCAAAATATCGCCGAAGATGAGGAAAATAAAACTTTCTACACCTTCCGAGGAAGTTATATTCCAGGTGGCGATAATATTCTTCCGTTCCCAGAGAGTACACTCCCACTTTCTCATACGATAGCGCCAAACACGCTACAGCTACGTCGAGACGCGAGAGGGACATTTTTCATCGAACCAAAAGATGGAGAGCATCCAATAGTCTCCATCGATTTTTCTTTTACCTTCATCGTGGCGCAAACCGATGATAATCGTATTGATGATGAGCCAGCGGAAGAAGATCTCAATACGTTGCCTGGTCAACTTTCTGAGGAAACAGAATTATTTCTCGGAAAACTTCGAGCAAATACATTCCTCAGTGTGCAAGATAAAGCTCGGGCGATCGTCTCATATGTAAAACAAAAACTACGGTATCCAGAAGAGGAAGAGGTGTCAGGAATGAACGCAGAATATGCCTCAGCGGGACAAAATCTGCTCCAAGCTATCGAACAGAAAAAAGTTACCGATTGTCACTGGTCAAATATTTATGCGTCGGAACTTGGGAAACGACTCGGTATTCCATGGCGCATGCCTACTGGTTACTTCGTGAAAAAAATGCCTGATGTAGACTATGCGGCTATCGGTGGTATCGGTCACGCATGGAGTGAGGCTTGGCTTGAGTCAGAGAAAATCTGGATGCGTCTCGATGCGACGCCATGCAAGGAAAATCAGGAACAGGAAGAAGATGAAGAGCCATCAGAAGATCAGGAAGTCACCGAAGATAGCGTACTCTTACTCACCGATGAAGAAATTGAATCATTACTCAAGGAAATCGAACAAGAAATTCCATCGGCCGAGGGCATCGCCGATCAGCTTTTTTTCAACCGTACGAACGTGGATCCGGCAGCATGGAAAAGAGTAAAAGACATCATTGATCGCGTGAACAAAACAAAAATCGCTCCTGAAGCCCAAATTCCAGAAACTCAAGTCGCACAATTCCGAGATCGGATTACGGCAGAGCCTGGGACGCTTGAACGCGAATGGCAAAAATTATTTTGTATGATTTATAAAAATCGCCGTATTCCGGTGACGAAATTCCGCGGACCCGTGCGACAGAGCGAAGGTACGCGCATGCGTGACGTTGTGGACACATATATTGACGTTATGGCAAACGATCCTGATCCGTCAGGATATGAAATGGAAGCCACGAAAACCCGCACAAAAATTGATATCACTGAGTTTGAGGAGGATAGTATTATCGATCTTACCTCGTCAATGGACACTACGGATGATGCTGGAAATATCATGCGTATCGAGCAGAAAAATCTCATCCTCTCGATGATGTACCAGATTATGAAGCTTAATGAACAGCTCAATGATTCTCGCATCAAAAATGATATGCGTGAACCGGTAGAAATTCGCACAGAGTTGTATTCCATTCACGGAGGTGGTAATGCAAATCAGGGTCGTTTTGCAAAACTGAAAGATCGTACGGAAACGCTCACAGAAAAAGCCCTCGTCGATTTTTCGGCTATCATGGACAAGACATCGCCCGGCGCGGGTGATATTGTTACGGCACTCAAAAAATACCGTGAAGGCATTTCCGAAGCGCTCAAGGCAAAAATTAAAAAAGGGAAATTCATCAAGATGTTGACGATCTACTCCGATGGAAATATGTGGTGTAGCGCCTGTGGCCAGGAATCGTGCAATGTGGCTATGCATCAGACGAGTGTTAAGGCTGCTCAAGATGAGGTGAAAAAGCTCCGCGAGATGGGAATCATCGTTCAGGGTATCGGTTTTACGAGTAGTGCCAATGCTATCAAGCTTATCGCCCGAGACCCTCAGGATCCTGATGCGGCTGTGGTAATCTCTGACACTTCCGAAGCTGTGGCGGCCCGTCAGAAGATGCTTCAAAAACACCTCCTCAAATTGTAAATATTATGGTATAATGCTAAGATATGAAAACACCAGACCCACAAAGTCCAAAACCGGACAAAAAAGATCTCATCTTTGCGCCACGTCGTGTCCTCGATGATGCAACCCTTCGCATAGACCCAAATGCTGAAAAATCTGAGCCTAAACTCGGGAGTAGAGATATTCATGAAAAAGCTTTTGCCGTTCTCGGATTTCTCGAAGAATCCGTACGGGCGAAACAGGGTACGAACAAAAGCGAACGAGTTCAAGATCTGGCCGTGAGTAAGATCGACACGATCGATGCGTATCTCGCCCAACTCAATAATCCAATCGCCGACGAGCAGGAAACACTCACTCCAGCCGATGGACAGTCCTACGAACAGCTCCTCGAATCAGAAATCCGTGAACTTCTTTCTCATGCACAAGTACGCACATTGCTTGAATCAGAAATTCGCAATGAGCTCGCTCGTTATGAAAAAGTAGAAGATAAGCTCATCCGTCTCCGCTCCCTCCGATACGCCATAAAAATGGCAACCCTCGACATGCATGCCACCTACCTCCGAAGTAAACGAGAAAATAAAGGTACGCTCATCGAATCTGCCGGGAAAAAGATTCAGGCCTTGAGTGGCATCGTTCAACAAGCTGAGGCGGCTCGGGCTACGATTGACCAAAAGGCTTCGAGTATAGAAAAAGGCTTCATAGTCACCCAAGAGCTCCTCCGATACAAACGCCAGATCCAGGAAAAAGGATTTGCGCTCACGCCAAGTCGTGAAAAACTTCTCCGGAGTATCGTCGAACAGACGATGGCCGGCCGAAAAGTCTTCCTCGTTGGTTCAACCGGAACCGGTAAAACAGAGCTCGCCTTCTACGCGGTGAATGAAGTCACCGGAAGTTATGAAATTATTCCATGGCATGAGGGAACGGTCCCAAAAGATATTTTTGGACAGATGCACATCGCACAAGGCGAAGATGGTAAAGTGGAAAGTCAGTTCAAGCCGGGTCCACTCACTCGAGGTATGATCAAGGGAAGGGGCGTGATTCATGAAGAAATTACCGCAGGTTCCACGCGAACCATGATGGGTATGAAGCCGTATATGAATTTGAAACCCGGGCAAGAGTTCAAAATTCCGGAAATGAACGGAACGGTGCTCCGAGTCGATGAAAAATTTCTCGAAATCTTCACGGGAAATCCAAAAAGCGAGCAGACCAAAGATCGTGAAGATCTTGATCCCGCTATTCTCCGTATGATGAAGGGAATCCATGTTCAGTACATGCCGGCACAGGAAATGACAAAAATTGTTCTCGCTACTCTCATGGACGAAAGTGGTCTCGTGAAATTGAGCAAAAGTGAAATCGCGCTCATCCAGCAGGTAGCAAGTGCTGCAGAATTGATGCAACAGTGTCATGAGGGTGCGCTCACTCCGGAGGCTCAAAAGGAGTTAAAAGATGCTTGTGGTATAGACGATCTCCGCATTACGAAAAACTTTCTCGATCCGGGTACCTTCCTTAGCCTTTTCTCGAAATGGGATTATGAACGAAGAAAAGGAAAGACATTCCGAGCCTATCTCGCCGAGAACATTCAGGAATTTATCAATGATCCAAAAAATCTCAGCGCACCGGAAGAGCGAAAAATACTCCTCGCGATATTCAAATTGAAACAAATTGCCGCGCCGAGAAGTACGGAAAATCAGATCTTAATTTCTCAGAGTAAGAGGGTGGAAAAGCCATACATCCTTCCATCAGAACTTGCCTTCCTCAACGGTGAAGTCTCGAAAATCAATGACGATCCATTGGCAGATCCTGATAATCCGGATGCAGAAAAAGATGCGAAAATCAGTGAACAACAGCGGCAGATGTTAAATCTCGCACGAGGCGGTCAGCCGAATAATCCGACCATCAGTGCCATAAACGAACTCACGCCGTCTGAAAAGGAAACAATACAGACCCTCATTGATGGATACGACGAGTCGGTAAAGATTGCCAGAGAAATGGACCCAACGGCACAGATCAAATCAAAAACAGAGGTACTCGAAGCTCTCTTGCAGCTTGGTGTACCTATGCTCAAGGAAATTGCCCAGTTCGGAAGACCAACACTTCTTATTACTCCGAAAAATCCCTTTACGCAAAAAACCGCCGCTATCAACGCGAATAAAAAATATGAAGAACAGGATGATGTTTTTATTTGGGAGGATGTCAAAAGTCCATACACGACCGTCGCTACTCCGGCTACCGTTTCGATCAGTGTCGTCGACGGGGCTCAGCATATGGATCACATTGATGGCATTGATCCAAAATCGAAATTTAAAGAGAGACGCGAGCTCTTCAAAAAACATTATCAGCAGAAGGGTATGAAACTTATCAATCCCCATGAATATGCAGTATTGATGCAGAAATCGCTACATGATTATGAGCAAAGCGGCAGCGATGAGGCATCTCGAGACACCTCGAAGATCGTTGATTTTGATGGTTCTAATACTATTACCTGCTTGGATAATGAGCTTTTGAGTGACTCGCCTCATGTCGCCTATGGTTGCTTCGACTCGGGGGATCGTCGGGTGCGCTTCCTCGCCAACAATGCGGATCGCACCTACGCTAGCTTGCGTGGTCGACCCTCGGTGCAGGTTATGTAGTATCGATATTTGAACCTTAATTCTTCTTTCTTCTTTTTCTTTATTTTTCCCCTCGCGACATAATTCATCCCATGGCTATTACAACCTTTCTCCAGCAACTTGAATTAGAACTCGCCGATAAGCCTGATGCACTGGCCGTTGTTGCACAATATAAGTCCGCCCTGGAACAGGCTGATGCACAAGGCGATAAAGACGAACTCATACTCCTCCAGGATCAGATGCATGATGAACTTGCTGCCACACTCAATGCAGCCATTGATTCGGATGCCCAGCAAGCTCCTACCCTCCCACTTCTGGTGGGTTCGACGTCGAACACGGATCAATTCCAGATGTGGCTCGACAGGCTCGACAATGGAGCTCTATCGTCTACGGAAAAGACAAAACTTCTTGAGATGGCTCAGGGTTATGATGAGGCGGTTCAACTCGCCAAATCGATGGATACAACGATAGCGATCAAGCCTCTTGCAGACGTTCTCCGTGAAATTCGGCTGTTGGGTACTCCTAAACTCAAAGAAATAGCTAACTTTCAGAGGCCAATGCTCATCGTCACACCAAGCAATGCTTTTGCGACGAAGATCAGCGCTATGAACACCGCCAAACCCTATCGTACCAAAGGTGCCAAGCCTCAAGATCAGGATGATGCTTTTGTGTGGAATGATCCAGCAAGTCCATACACCCCCCTTATCGGAACTCCATCAAAAGTCTCGATAAGTATCGTTGATGGTGGTACCCATATGCCGCATATCCAGGGCATTCAATCAGACTCACGATTTGACGCAAGAAAAGAATTATTCAAAAAACATTATCAGAAAAAAGGTATGAGTATGATCAATGCTCATGAATACGCCATGCTCATGCAGCGATCACTGAATGAGTACAAGAGGAGTGGTAATGACGAATCGAAGATTGTCGATTTCTACAAAGACGCGAATGACACTATTACCTGTCTTGATGATGAATATTTGAGCACGTCGCCTCATGTCGCCTATGGTTACTTCAGCTCGAAGTATCGTCAGGTGTACTGCGGCGCCAGCGGTGCGGATAACACCGGCGCTAACTTGCGTGGTCGACCCTCGGTGCAGGTTATGTAGTATCGATATTTGAACCTTAATTCTTCTTTCTTCTTTTTCTTTATTTTTCTCGTGTAAAAATGTAGGATTTTTACGTGCACGGTGAACAGCAACTCGAGGCTCTTGTCCGAAATT
>CALRDN010000008.1 GCA_943354965.1 Candidatus Peribacteria bacterium
CGCGTTCTCCGTCGCTGCTTTTTTGAATAACGGTTGGCACGAGCATATCCGTGATTCTTTGGAATCGGTGATCAAGTAACGTCATATAAAGAGTGGGGTTAGAGGAGAGGTGAAAAATATTGTTTTTCTTCTCCTATTGTATCACCCTTCTTTATTCCTGAAAAAGTATTCTTCCTAATCGAACCATTGTTGCTCCTTCTTCTATGGCGATGAGATAGTCATCACTCATTCCCATGGATAATCTCGACATAGGATTTTTGAATTCGTTTTCTAATTTATCTCGCTGCATTCGAAGCCCCTTATATATGTAGCGACTATTTCCGTTCTTGGATGGGATGACCATGAGTCCCTCGATTTCAAGATTTGGAAATTCTTTTCTATTTTTTAGTATCTCGCGTACCTCATCCATAGATAGTCCATGTTCTTTTTTCTCATCGGCGTTGATTTGGAGGAGGATCTTTTGCTTCTTCTTCATTTCAGCCGCGGCATCATTAATCTTCTTCGCGAGTCCCAATGAGTCCACGCTATGTATGAGCTCTATAGGATAGGAGAGGAGGAGGTGAACCTTGTTCCTCTGAAGGTGTCCTATGAAGTGATGTCTTACATTTGTAAGATCTTTCAAATCCGGATAGAGATCTCGGAGGTGCTGAACAGTGCTCCAGCCCAAATTTCGGACTCCATTTTCCAAAAGAATCTTTATTTTCTTTATGGAATGTCCCTTTACAGCGGCAACCAAGGTAACGTTTTTTGCTATATTTAAGCTTTGGATGTTCATATTTCTTCCCCAGTATACCCTATTTCATCAACTTTGAAAAATGTCCTTGACTCGGCAGACTTCTTTAAATACAATACCCCTGCTCTTGAAGCTTATTTGGCTTTAAGGAGCGCACATTTTTTTCTTCGCGTCCTTTAACATTCAGAATGTAGTAGAGAAGCTAGGTAACAAAGTTTTTTTGTTTTTCACAAAAATATAAACTCTGAACTACTTTATTGAAGTTCCGAGTATAAACTAATGTTTATTTGGAGAGTTTGATTCTGGCTCAGGATAAACGCTGGCGGTGTGTCTAATACATGCAAGTCGAACGGTTCGCAAGAACAGTGGCAAACGGGTGAGTAACACGTTGGTACGTGCCCCAAAGTGAGGGATACCCCGTAGAAATACGGGTTAATACCGCATATGATCGCAAGATTAAAGCAGCAATGCGCTTTGGGAACGGCCTGCGTCCTATCAGCTAGTTGGTGAGGTAATAGCTCACCAAGGCTATGACGGGTAACTGGTCTGAGAGGATGATCAGTCACAGGGAAACTGAGACACGGTTCCCACTCCTACGGGAGGCAGCAGTAAGGAATCTTTCGCAATGGGGGAAACCCTGACGAAGCGACACCGCGTGAACGATGAAGGTCGGAAGATCGTAAAGTTCTTTTCTGGGGGAAAAATTCTGATGGTACCCCAGGAATCAGCACCGGCTAACTCCGTGCCAGCAGCCGCGGTAAGACGGAGGGTGCAAGCGTTATCCGGAATTATTGGGTGTAAAGTGTCCTTAGGTGGTTTTTTAAGTCGGGCGTCAAAGCCTGAAGCTCAACTTCAGTCAGGTGCGCGATACTGGAAGACTAGAGATCTCGAGAGGCAAGTGGAATTTTGCGTGTAGGGGTAAAATCCGTTGATACGCAAAGGAACACCAAAAGCGAAAGCAGCTTGCTGGCGAGTTTCTGACACTTATGGACGAAAGCGTGGGGAGCGAAAAGGATTAGATACCCTTGTAGTCCACGCCCTAAACTATGAGTACTAGGTGTAGGTCCGGCTCGACCTGGATCTGTGCCGTCGCAAACGCATTAAGTACTCCACCTGGGTAGTACGGTCGCAAGACTAAAACTCAAAGAAATAGACGGGAGCCCACACAAGCGGAGGAGCATCTGGTTTAATTCGATAACAAACGGGAAACCTTACCAGGGTTTGACATCTAGAGAATTTTGCCGAAAGGCGAGAGTGCCGCAAGGAACTCTAAGACAGGTGGTGCATGGTTGTCGTCAGCTCGTGCCTTGAGGTGTTCGGTTAAGTCCGTCAACGAGCGCAACCCTCGTCCTGTGTTGAATATTCACAGGAGACTGCCCCGGCCAACGGGGAGGAAGGTGGGGATGACGTCAAATCAGCATGCCCTTTATACCCTGGGCTACACAGGTGCTACAATGGTTGGTATAATGGGAAGCAATAGAGCAATCTGGAGCAAATCCCCAAAACTAATCTAAGTTCGGATTGAGGGCTGCAACTCGCCCTCATGAAGCTGGATTCGCTAGTAAACGCGTATCATCCACGGCGCGTTGAATATGTTCCTGGGCTTTGTACTCACCGCCCGTCAAGCTATGGGAGAAAGGGGCGCCTGAAGTCCGCTTTACGCGGCCTAGGGCGAAACTTTTGACTGGAGCTAAGTCGTAACAAGGTATCCGTAGGAGAACCTGCGGATGGAATACCTCTTTTACAGAGATATAGCCTATGATTCCTTCGGGAATTATAGGTAAGGTCGACCCCTTATCGTCCTTCGGGATCATAAGCGGGTAGTTATCTAGAGTTCTCTACTACATTTTGAATGTTAAGACGCCGAAAGGCAGGAGCCCTTAGCGTAAGGGCTTTTCTTTTACATCACGTTTCGTTTTGCCATGGGGACATAGCTCAGCTGGCTAGAGCACCTGCTTTGCAAGCAGGGGGTCCGGGGTTCGAATCCCCGTGTCTCCACCAAATTTTTGCGAAGCAAAAATTGATCCCATTCCCGTTTTCGGTTCGGGCTTTTTGTCGTATCTGATTTTTAAGTAGCACGAGAATCAGATGCTTCGTCCTAAGTCTATGTCCGTTTTGCTATCTTTTTGCTGTACATTTGGACACACTCTAAGGTCTTACTTCTTCATTCCTTCGGCCTCCATAAACTTTTTTACATCCTGAATCGTTCCCATAAATTGTGATGGGAAGATGATGGTGGAGTTTTTCTCGACGGCGATTTCGGCCATGGTTTGGAGGTTGCGGAGTTGGAGGGCGATTGGGTGTGCCATCATGATGTCGGCGGTGTCGGCGAGTTTTTGAGAGGAGAGGAATTCACCCTCGGCGGCGATGATTTTGGCACGTTTTTCACGTTCGGCCTCGGCCTGTTTTGCCATAGCGCGCTGCATGGATTCCGGGAGTTCGATGTCTTTGATTTCTACGACGGAGACGATGACGCCCCAGCTCTCCGTGTGAGCGTCCAGGACGGTAGTAATTTCTCCGTTGATGGTTTTGCGTTCGCTGAGGATCTCGTCGAGCTGGAAGCGGCCGACGATGTTGCGCATGGATGTCTGTGCAATCTGATTAATGGCATCCATTACCCGTTCGATGGCGACGATGCTCTTCACGGGGTCGACGATTTTGTAATAAGCAACGGCGGAGATATCCACTGATACGTTATCTTTTGTGATGATTTTTTGTTTAGGAATTGGCATGGTGATCGTTCGCATGTCGACTTTTCTGACTCGATCGATCAGGGGAATCATCCAGTTCAAGCCTGGCTCTTTGACTCCTACGACTTTTCCGAAGCGGAAGATGACACCTTTTTCATATTGTGAAACCGTGAAAAATCCACTGATGATGAGGGCTACTATGACGATTATATATGGATATTGGGAGATGAATTCGAGCATGTTTGTGGTGGATTATGATATATACTTTAAATTTTTCCGGTGTGTACGCGCAGCGCATTGAGAATGACGATAATATCTACTACTTCCTGAATTATCGCTCCATAGATTGGTGAGATGTATCCAAGTGCTGCGAGAATCATGAAGAAAATGCTAAGCCCCATTCCGGTATAGATGCTTTGTTTGGCTACGGTGAGGGTGCGCCGAGCGATAGCGAAGGCGTCACTTACTCGTTCGATGTTATCTACCATAATGACGATATCTGCTACTTCGGAGGTTGCCGTAGAGCCGGTAGAACCCATAGCGATTCCTATGTCTGCTGCGGCTAATGCTGGTGCGTCATTGATGCCATCTCCCACCATGACGACCGGCGATGACTCTCTTCTGAGGCGTTCGATATGCCTAAGTTTATCGTCCGGAAGGCATTCGGCGATCACTTCATGTACGCCGGCCTGTTCGCCAATATGATCCGCTACCGCTTTGCGATCACCAGTGAGCATAATTGTTCTCTGTACGCCATTTATATGCAGTGCTTCAAAAAGCATTTTTACCTCTGGACGTACGGTATCTGCGAGATAAATCGTTCCGAGGAATTCTTTTTCACTTGCAAGATAGAGTGCCATTTTTCCCTCGTTCTTGAGGTTTTTTTCGTGTTCTTTTACGTCGCTAGGAATAGCAATATTTTGAGCTTCAATGAGTCCAAGTTTTCCTAAGAAATAGGTCGTATGGTCGAGCCTGCCCTTTGCTCCGCTCCCGATAATTTCCTCAAATTCTGTCGGATAGGTTAGTGCTATGTTGTGTGCTTTTGCGTATTGAATTAATGACCGTGCAATGACGTGAACCGATACTTGATCGAGTGATGCCGCAATCTGGATAATTTCTTCCGGTGTGCCTTTTGAGGCTTTGATCTCCGTGATGTTTGGTACACCGAATGTGAGTGTTCCCGTTTTGTCGAAGACGAACGTTTTGGTATTTCCGAGGGTTTCGAGCGCTCCGCCATTTTTGATGATAATACCTCTTTTTGCCGCTCTACTCATTCCCGAGACGATTGCGATTGGAGTGGCGAGAATCAACGGGCAAGGAGTTGCGACGACGAGCACGGCTAGGAGGCGCATGCTGTCATCTCCTAGAGTCCAGGCAACTCCGGAGAGTAATAGTGTGATGATAGTAAACCATCCACTATATCTATCAGCGAGACGAACTAAAGGTGCCTTTGTTTTTTCAGCATTTTCTACGAGGCGAATAATTTGTTCGTATTGACTATCCTTGCTAACGTGAATTGCTTTAATCTCGAGTACATTACCTTTATTAATACTTCCACTCATTACATGACTGTTTGGTCCTTTTTCTACTGGCATTGATTCTCCGGTGAGAGCCGCTTCATCTACAGGTGAGTTTCCCTCTACGACTATTCCGTCTACCGCGACTACTTCCCCAGGTTTCACAACAATGATGTCACCAATAGCAACTTCGCTAACCGGTATGCTTTTTAAATTTCCATTTTCTTTTCTATGTGCTTCGCGCGGAGCATTGGATATAAGCGCTGTAAGTTCTTTTTTTGCTCGTGATAGAGCGAAATCTTCCAGGGCTCTTCCTCCCGAGAGCATAAGTACAATTACCATACCTGCGAGGTATTGATCCGTTACATAGGCAGTAACAATCGCCGTAAGCGCAATAATATCTGCTCCAAAGTTTCCTTTTCGTAATGCCCCTAAAATTTCTATGAATACAGGAATGGCCCCGACTATGAGAAGTACTCTGAAAATTTCCATAGCAATATATTCCAACCCCTGTGTGCGCAAAATAGCCCAGGCGATAATACTTATGAGAGAGGCAATCGCGATTCCATATTCAATGGAGAATGAGCGTAGGGATTTTTTTATCTTGTCTGTCATGCTATTTGTCGTTATGAATGCTAAAATTATCCTCTTGTTTCTCCCATCGTCAATCCATTTTTTGTTTTATTTTCCCCGTTTTTCGCTATAATCACCTTATGAGCATTCATCGATTTTTTCTTACACCACAGGATATTGTTAATGAAGGTGCGTTTACTATTACTTCCGAGGAGTTAATGCATCAATGGAAAAAGGTTCTTCGTTTTGGAGTCGGAGAGGAGGTTATTCTTTTTAATGGTAGTGGTAACGAATTCAGAGGGGAGATTATAAGTATCTCTAATAAGGCCATTCACGGGAAAATTTCTTCTGTTGTGACGTGTGACACTGAACTTTCTACAAAAATTGTACTTGCCCAGAGTATCCTCAAGAATCCCGAAAAGTTTGAGTGGGTGCTGCAAAAGGGGACTGAATTGGGAGTGAGTGAGTTCTATCCTATTATTACCCATCGCACGGAGCGACAGTTTTTGCCCAAGCACGAGCGCCTGCAGCGCATCCTCGTTGAGGCTACCGAACAGTGCGGACGATGTATCGTTCCTATTTTACATGAGCCGATGAAATTTGAGGCGTTTTTGAAGCATATTGCCGCGGAGAAACCGATGCTTCTTATTCCTCATACTATAGGAGGGAAATCAATTGATACCTTGAAGATGGTACAAAAAAAGCCTGCCGTTCTCTGTATTGGTCCTGAAGGGGGGTTTGATGATAAGGAAGTTGAAGAAGTCAAAAAAGCTGGTGGCATATCCGTTACGCTTGGTAAGCGAATATTGCGCTCTGAGACGGCTTCGCTAGCAGCGGTAACTTTGTTGGCTGCGCAAATTGAATAGATCTAGTTGCATTTTTCCTCTAAAACCTCTTTACTATTTGTGGTCAGATTTTGTGGGGACGTAGCTCAGTTGGCTAGAGCATCGTCATGGCATGACGGGGGTCGTGGGTTCAAGTCCCATCGTCTCCACCAGACACGTTCACGTGTCCTGACCCCGTTTCTAAATACTACATGGGGCTATAGCTCAGTTGGTAGAGCGTTCGGTTCGCAATCGAAAGGTCGAGAGTTCGAATCTCTTTAGCTCCACCAGATATATGAATCATAAAAAATCAGAACTATATTTTTTACTTATTCTTCTCTTTGGCATTTTCGCCTTAGCTTTTTTTATTTTCCAGCCTTTTCTCTATGCCCTTATCTTGGCTATAGTTTTTGCAACTGTTTTTCAACCAGTTTATAAAAGAGTGTTTGTTCTTACGCACAATAGAAGCGCTTTAGCGGCACTTCTTGCTACTATGTCCGTCCTTGTTATTATTATTGCTCCTCTTCTTTTATTGGGTATGCAAATTTTTCAGGAGGCAACGCAACTCTATACTTCCCTCGTTGGTAATGGTAATGCAACGGATCTTTCTCGAAGTGTGAATGATGCCATTCAAAATCTCTTAAAACTTTCTCCTGTCCCTGTAGAATTTTCTATCGACGTCAGTCAGTATTTGAAACAAGGATTGAGCTGGTTACTTCAACATATTGGTCCGCTCTTCGCTAATGTTGCCAGGGTGATGATGAGTATTTTTATATTCCTTATCGCGCTGTATTACTTATTTAAAGATGGCAATAGGCTCAAGGAGACTATCGTTGCTTTTAGCCCATTGCAGGATATCCATGATGAAACTATTTTTAATAAACTGGCACTGGCAATCAACTCAGTAATGAGGGGAAGTCTTACGGTGGCTCTTGTTCAGGGTGCATTAACGGCACTTGGATTTTTTATTTTTGGAGTTCCTAACGCGGTTCTGTGGGGTAGCGTAGCGGCAATTGCCGCGTTAATCCCGGGCATTGGCACGGCTCTTATTATTTTCCCTGCAACTCTTTTTCTTTTTTTCAGCGGAGAAACTTTTTCTGCATTTGGACTTTTTTGCTGGGGTGTGTTGGCCGTTGGACTTGTTGATAACTTCCTGGGACCGAAGCTTGTCGAACAGGGGATGAAGCTTCATCCGTTTCTTATTCTTCTTTCTATTTTAGGTGGTGTTGGTTTTTTTGGGCCTATTGGGTTTCTTCTTGGACCACTCGTTTTGAGTCTGCTTTTTACTCTCCTTGAAATTTATTCTCTTATTAGCGCGGATCATGAACATGACACACGCGTTGAGGCGAAATAATTACTCTCTTAGTAGTCTCATCTCATTCAGATTGATGACGTTTTTTACCGTGTCGTAATATTCAACTTTGAATTGATCGCCGACGATTTCGATGACCTTAGCGTTATATAAAGGTTCTCCTTTCCATTGGGCAATAATATTTGTTCCAACTTTCAAATCATCTTTTGATGGGACGATGTCTTTAATGATACTTTCGCTCGTAAGACACTGTTGAGCGCCTCTATCATAGGTAACGTTATATCCTCCGGCGCATGTTCCATCGATTTTTCCGCTATACCATATGTTTTTTTCTCTCTCGGCAAAAACTCTAGTTCCGCTTGGAAGTCCGATGAAGCGACTTGTTACTCCTATAATGATGACAAGTCCAAGAAAGCCCAATAGAGATCTTTTGGCCCATTTCCTGTAGTGCATTGTGTTTTTCATGAGTGGAGGTGAGTTTGAGTGAATAAACTTCTGCGTCATTATAATAGGTAGCTACCCCCAAGTCTAATTCTCGTTTGACTTACGTGGGCTTTTTCTATAGCTTATTGCTTGCTTGGAAGCTGGCTGTTCGGTAATGTAGCCATCACAAGATACGGGTGATTAGCTCAGGTGGTTAGAGCGCAGTCCTGATAAGACTGAGGTCCGTGGTTCAAGTCCACGATCACCCACCATGATAGTATGAATAAACTCCTCTCTCTCTTTCTCGGTCTCCCCATCGCTATACTTCTCATCAAGTATCGTCGTAATGTGGGGGATTTTATTGGTCCTGTGGATTTTGCTGAGCGATACCTAGGGAGTGGGGGGACCTACTCACTTGTTATCATTATAGCTTTCATGGTCTTCGTCCTATCCCTTATGTACGCCTTTGGGACCTTCCAGGAAATATTTGGTGGCATGGCGACGCCTTTCACCGGGGCTTAGACGGTCGTTTTCTAGCTTTAGCTAGCCCAGTCTAGACTTATGAATCTTTTCTGAAAATTCTCTTGACGCCCTAGCTTCCCATCAGTAGTATACACCAGCACGTGACCTTAACTTTAACTTAACTTCACGCATTGAAATTTTCTCTCCTTTCCTTGGCTAATAGGCCAACGCACAATCTTTTGTTCATACACCCTTCCGTTTAGATTCGGACATATAGGGATTATGGATAAGAGAGTGTGCGGAGAAGCACACTTTTTTTGTCCCTTGAAAATTCGGATGATTAAAATGCAATCATGCAAATCAGTAAAATGTAATGCAATGAATGCAATTTCACAAATATATATACTATTAAACCTGGTATATATATGGATAAAACATACAATAGTATACACTCATGTGTATGCGGTGATCTTTCTTTAGGAGGTAGTTACCTTTGGTAATTGCTTGTTAGAGAGAAAAGATTTTAGAAAGTTACTTAAAAGCAAAGAATGGATGCCCTGACACCAAATTTCGATGAAGGACGCGACTAGCTGCGATAAGCTTCGGTGAGCCGCTTGTAGGCATTGACCCGGAGATTTCCGAATGGGGAAACCCCTCTCAAGTAATGTTGAGAGATCCTCTAACTCAGTTAGAGGAGGAGCACTCAGAGAATTGAAACATCTTAGTACCTGAGGAAAAGAAATCATATGAGATTCCCCTAGTAGTGGCGAGCGAAAGGGGATCAGCCCAAACCTGTTCATTTCGATGAATAGGGGTTGTAGGACTTCAACGTGGAATATATTCGTTTAGTAGAACGTTCTGGAAAGGACGACCATAGAGGGTTACAGTCCCGTAAACGAAAAATGAGTATTACCTAGAAGTATCCTGAGTAGGATCGGACACGTGTAATCCGGTTTGAATCTGGGGGGACCACCCTCCAAGGCTAAACATATTTGGTGATCGATAGCGGATAGTACCGTGAGGGAATGGTGAAAAGAACCCCTGTGAGGGGAGTGAAATAGATCCTGAAATTCTTTGCTGTCATGGACTTGGAGCCACATTTATGTGGTGACAGGGTGCTTTTTGTAGAACGAACCAACGAGTTAGCGGTATGGTGCAAGGTTAAGGGAGTTTTACCCGGAGCCGTAGTGAAAGCGAGGACGAATAGTCCGATTAGTACCATGCCCTAGACCCGAAGCCGGATGAGCTACTTATGGCCAGGTTGAAGGGTAACGAAAGTTACTTGGAGGACCGAACTCAAGAGTGTTGCAAGACTCTGGGATGAGCTGTGAGTAGGAGAGAAATTCTTATCGAATTCGGCGATAGCTGGTTCTCCTCGATATAGCTTTAGGGCTAGCCTTATTTTCGAAATAGAGAGGGGTAGAGCACTGTTTCAGCTAGGGAGCGAAATAAGCTTACCAAACTGATGCAAACTTCGAATACTCTCTGTGAATTAATAGGAGTCAGACGGTGACAGCGAAGTGCCATCGTCGTGAGGGAAACAGCCCAGACCGTCATCTAAGGTCCCTAATAAACGTTTAGTGGGAAAGGATGTGTAGTCGCATAGACAACCAGGATGTTGGCTTAGAAGCAGCCATCATTTAAAGAAAGCGTAATAGCTCACTGGTCAATGCGATTATGCGCCTAAAATATAACGGGGCTCAAACGTTTAACCGAAGTTGCGGATTTATATCAGTTTCGACTGATTTAAGTGGTAGAGGAGCGTTCTCGTCAGCAGTGAAGGTGAGTCGTGAGGCTTGCTGGAGCGACGAGAAGTGAGAATGTTGGTATAAGTAACCAAAGGGATGTGAAAATCATCCCCACCGTATGCCCAAGGTTTCCCAAGCCACGGTTATCGTCTTGGGGTTAGTCGGTCCTAAGGTGAGGCTGAAAAGCGTAGCCGATGGATAACAGGTTAATATTCCTGTACAATTTTATTTTCGCCAGAGCAATACTGGATAACTTTTGTAATCTGATTTTTCGACTTCGGTTGAGAAGGAGGAGAGCTTAAGCTGAAGGTGGCGCTAACTCAGGGGGGACGCGGAAGGTTAATGAGATCGTGTTAAGAATTCACGTGTAAGTAGTAAGTCTATGTTCTAGTAGGTAAATCCGCTAGAATTCGCGAGCTACGACGCCGAATGGTTGGACGAAAGTCCGATCGAGTCTCAGATATCATCTGTCAAGAAAATCCTCGGTAGTGAGAAAATAAAGTTACCGTACCGCAATCCAACTCCGGTGGGCGAGTAGAGTATACTAAGGTGGACGGGATAACTTTCGTTAAGGAACTCGGCAAAACAGCAGGTGTAACTTCGGGATAAACCTTGCCCCACGCAAGTGGGGCCGCAGCTAACGATTCCAGGCAACTGTTTACCAAAAACACAGGTCTCTGCAAACCCGTAAGGGTAAGTATAGGGGCTGACGCTTGGCCAGTGCCAGAAGGTCACGAGGAGGAGTTAACGCTCCGAATCTAAGCCCTGGTGAACGCCGGCCGTAACTATAACGGTCCTAAGGTAGCGAAATTCCTTGTCAGGTAAGTTCTGACCCGCACGAATAGCGTAATGGTTCTGGAAACTGTCTCGACGAAAGTCCCGGTGAAATTGCAAAGTCGGTAAAAATGCCGACTCATTGTGGTAGGGCGAAAAGACCCCGTGCAGCTTTACTACAGCTTGGCATTGATTTGAGGTATAGTTTGCGCAGGATAGGTGGGAGACTTTGATGGTTCGCTTTTGGGCGGATCGGAGTCACCGTTGAGATACCACCCTCACTATATTTTGACTCTAACCCTTATCGTCTTAATCGACGGAGGGGACAGTGTTTGGCAGGTAGTTTATCTGGGGCGGATGCCTCCTAAAGAGTAACGGAGGCGTACAAAGGTTGGCTAGGTTCGGATGGAAACCGAACTTGTCGTATAAGCGCATAAGCCAGCTTAACTGTAAGGCATACAAGCCGAACAGATACGAAAGTAGGTGCTAGTGATCCGGTAGTTCCACGTGGGTGGACTATCGCTCAACGGATAAAAGTTACGCCGGGGATAACAGGCTAGTCAGGTCCAAGAGTTCACATCGACGACCTGGTTCGGCACCTCGATGTCGGCTCGTCGCATCCTGGGGGTGAAGAAGCTCCCAAGGGTTTGGCTGTTCGCCAATTAAAGCGGTACGCGAGCTGGGTTCAGAACGTCGTGAGACAGTTCGGCCTCTACCCTCCACAATCGTTATGGAGATTTGCGGGATTTTGCCCCTAGTACGAGAGGACCGGGGTGAACGAACCTCCAGTATATCTGTTGTCGCATCAGCGGCATAGCAGAGTAGCTGTGTTCGGATCGGATAACCGCTGAAGGCATCTAAGCGGGAAACCATGCCCAAGATTAGATCTCCCAATAAGCCTCCTGGAAGACTACCAGGTAGATAGGTCACAGGTGTACGCTCCGTAAGGAGTTCAGCCGAGTGATACTAACAGGCGATTGCACTTTTTAATATATTCTTTTCTCTTATTAACAAGCAATTATTAGAGGTAATGCAAATTACCAATCATAGTTGTTTCGCACACATATGAGCGTTAGAATTTGAATTTCAGTTTTTAAACTGTCTTGTTTGTCTAAGTAAAATTGACATTCATTGACTTCTATTACTGATCCATATACGTTTTAATCATCCGAATTTCGAGGGGACACAAAATTGTTCCTTTTACAATAAGCGTCGCCGTCTTGGTAACTCTAGAGAGTGGGGTACACCTGTTCCCATCCCGAACACAGCAGTTAAGCCGCTCTTCGCCGATGATACTCACGCACAGTCGTTGGGAAAGTAGGGCGTTACCAAGACAATGATTCTTATATAGAAGGATAGAATGAGGGGACCGATGAGGTTCTCTTTTTTTATGTCGTAGGATTTGCCTCGACTTGATACCCTGCGGTGTCTTTGAGCTTTTCGTTGCGTCCAATGACGGGGTTGTAGGTGGCGTAGAAGAGCTCGACGAGTTCTTGGGTGGTGAGTTGGTTTACTTTGAGACCGAGGTTTTCGAGGCCGGCTTGAATAGTATTCACGCGTTGAGAGAGGCCTTTTTTGAGGTTTTCGAACTCTTCACGTTGCTGTTTGACCTGTCCATACATGTCCTTGCCTCGGAAGAGGTCCATGAATTTAATACTAAAGAGGGTGTCTAGGATTCCGCCGCTCTGAGCTCGTGGTGGATCGAAAGGGATAACGACGAGAAAGTCTTTCTCCATAATATCGGCGTATTCTACAAGTTTGCCGACGAAGTCGATGTACTCATTGGTTTGTTTCTGGAGGAGGGGATTTGTTTGTAATTTTTGTTTCTCCTGAAGACCTTCGACGTACTTATCGATATCCATCTTCCTGGAACGAACGACGATCTGGATGGGAAACTCGAGTGAGTTCAAAAATGATTGATATCCGAACGTCAGAGCATTCTGTTCTTCTTCAGATTTGAGGTTAAAGTTAAGACTCGTTGTGCGAAGGATAGCGCGTATGCCTCCGTTTTTGAGGATTATGGTATCATCATGCATCTCGCTGAATGGGAGGAATATTTGTGTTCCTACAGCTGGATTTTTCTTTCCCTTGCTGTCGATGACGGTGCTTTTTGGTGTTGTTTCTGCCATAGAGATTTTGGTTACTTGGGGATGGGACGGGATCTGACACCTACGGTGTTTATTGAATTTTTTTTGCGATGCCTTTGGAATCGAGGATACTTACGAGTGAGTCTAGTTTTTTGATAGTGTCTTCTTGTTTTTCTTTTTTCTGTGCTTGGCTTTTTTCTGTTGGCGTTATTTTTGGTTGTTCGACGGTTTTTACCGGATCCCCTGATCCCTTGATCCATATTCGCTGTCGAGGGAGGAAGAGGTAGGCAGCTCCGCTAACGAGATATTGTGTGAATGATAGTTCATGTACCTTGATGAAGGCGAAGGCGATTGTAATGGCGGCAAGCATGAGTGTTGGTATGAACCATATTTGCCATGTATATGTATTTGATAGGAACGTATATATACCATACGTAATTCCACCTCCGACGGCCGTAATGATGAGTTGTCTCATCGTGAGTGGTCCTACGATCGTGTCTTCACGCTGTACGTCTTGTGGGATTTTGAACTGCATATTTTTTTTGCTTTTGTTTTATGCTTCGTCCAAGTATACCACAAAGCTGTGATTTGCTCAAGGTATTTACTGTATGAAGTGTCTACTATGCTGCCTTTGCTGTAGGGGCTTTCCCGGCTTTGGCTTTGCCTACTACGCTAATGGCTTGTTTGGCGAGCTGCGGAAGGTTCTTCCCATCATCGCTGATTTTGGCAATTTCTTCAGGTGGGATGCCCATTTTAATGGCTTCCTGTTTGATTTGTTCCATGTTTTTGGCGAACATTCCGGCACTCATTTTGTTTGCCTGAAAGACATAATCGGCAGCATCTCCAACAACAGGGACTACTCCAATAGCGAAATCGGCGACCTGTAGGGCGATTATTTTGAGGTAGCTCATGGCACCGAGATCTGCATGTTTAGCTTCTGCGAGGAGGTATAGTCCAGCGATAATAGAGGAGGCACCATCACCTTCTACTGGTATAAGTCCAACTATCACGTCGAGACCGAAGGTATCGAGTGCTGTAGCAACGACATCAACTCTTTCTGCTGAGCTTTTCGCTTTTTTTAATCTCTCTAATACTTCTAATTGTTCCGGTGTTCGTAACGTATCTTTATCTCTTTCAATTGAATTCTCCTCTCCTGAATCTCCTTGAGTATCAAGTGGTGACATGTGGTTTTGTTTTAATTATATGTTGTTATTATACTGCAAAAACACAAAAAAGTCAATTTATGCTGACGTGAATCAGTAACAGCTGGATTTCTTAGTCCTTCTGAAGGATTGCCAAAAATGCCTCTTGTGGAACCTCGACGCGGCCCATCATCTTCATGCGTTTTTTGCCGGCTTTTTGTTTCTTGAGGAGCTTGTCCTTGCGGGTTCGATCACCTCCATAGAGTTTCGAGGTGACATCTTTGCGCATGGCGGAGATGGTTTCGCGGGCGATGATCTTGCCTCCGATGGCTGCTTGAATAGCGATTTCGAACTGAGCTTTTGGAATGAGTTCCTTGAGCTTCTTCGTCATGGATTGACCCATGTGCTGCGCTTCTTTGCGATGGAGCATGATGGCAAGTGCATCGATTCTCTCGCCGGCGACCATGATGTCCATTTTTACTAAATCCTCTTCTCGGTAGTCGATGAATTCATAGTTCATGGAAGCATAACCGGCCGTAGCGCTTTTTAACTTGTCATAGAAGTCGATAACGATGGATGCTAGCGGCATTTCTGCAGTGACGATGACGCGCACGTCGTCGATGTACTGGATGTTTTTCTGAACACCACGCTTGTCTTGGACGAGCTGGAGGATATTGCCGAGATATTCTTTTGGAGTGACGAGCTCTACCTTCATCCATGGTTCGAGAAGTCCATCGACCTGCGATGGATCAGGAAGGTCTGCGGGGTTTGAGATAATTTCCTCTTTGTTATTAGAATGTCGGACCTTGTAAGAAACGCTTGGAGCCGTAACGACGAGATTTAAATCATATTCCCGTTCGAGACGTTCTTGTACGATGTCGAGATGGAGGAGACCGAGGAATCCACAACGGAATCCATTTCCAAGTGCTCCTGACTGTTCGGGTTCGTAGATAAGCGATGAGTCATTTAATTTTAATTTTTCTAGCGCCTCGCGGAGTAATGGAAAATCATCTCCATCGACACAAAAAATACTGGCGAAAACAAATGGTTTTACGATCTTATATCCAGGTAGGGGAGTTGCCTGTTCCGGTAACATTTTTTTGGATCCTTTTGCCCATACGGTATCACCGACGCGCGCCTCACTTACTTCTTTTACTCCCGTAATAATGTATCCGATTTCTCCTGCGGATATTTTTTCTACTGGTCTGTATTTTGGTTTGAAATAGCCAACTTCAAGGATGTTAACTTCTAAATTATTATGGAGAAAATATACTTTGTCATCTCGCTTTGCCTCTCCGGACATGACGCGGACATAGGTAACAATACCTTTGTACGTATCGTAGAGTGAATCAAAAATGAGGGCCTTAAATTCACCGCCTTCTTCTGTTTCTGGAGGTGGTGGAATTCGTTCGATAATAGCGTTGAGAAGTTGCTCTACATTTGTTCCATTTTTTGCGGAAATGGCGATCACTTCTTCGCCTGGAATTCCGATGGTATTTTCAATTTCTCTGATAACTTTTTCGGGGTCGGATGCTGGGAGGTCAATTTTGTTGAGAACCGGAATCATCGTGAGACTGTGATCGATGGCGAGGTAACAGTTGCTCAATGTTTGTGCCTGGATGCCCTGGGTGGCGTCCACTACGAGAATAGCACCTTCGCAGGCGGCGATGCTTCGTGAGACCTCATAGGCGAAGTCCACGTGGCCCGGAGTATCGATGAGATTGAGGATGAACCGCTGTCCCTGGTATTCAGCTTTATCGCCGGTATAGGTCCACTCCATGCGAACCGGCGCCAGCTTTATCGTGATGCCGCGCTCTTGTTCTAGCTCCATGGAGTCGAGCATCTGGCCGTGCTTCATATCCCTATGTTCAATCGTCTTCGTAAGCTCAAGGAAGCGATCGGCCAAAGTCGACTTTCCGTGATCTATATGCGCTATAATGCAGAAATTTCTGAGATATTTTGCTTCCATGCGGTAGGGATTGTACCAAGCATTCTGCTTTGCGAAAAGCCGAAAATCATGATATAATGGCCAGAACATAAAAATAAATTATTCCCGATGGAGCTTCCTCCTTTTCTGAAAAATTTCTTGATCGTAATAGTGTACGGCCTCGCGCTCGGTACGCTTGGAATGTATTTGTTTTTCCCAAATCAATTCGTGGTACTTAGGGATGGATTAAGGGGTTCCTTTCTCTCTGGTAATTTTGCAACAATGCAGGGCACTGACGAGAAGGCAAAAAAACTGGCAATCGGATTAGCGCAAGATCCAGGAAATATTGAGCCTACAAGTCTTAGCTCCGGTGTAAGAACTCTCGCGTTGCAGGTATATGATCCGTTGGTTCGCACTGATCGTTTTCTCTCTATCCAACCATCTATTGCTCGTTCATGGGGTAGAATTTCTCCTACCGTTTGGAGATTTCAACTACGCGAAGGTGTTCTTTTTCATAATAATCAGCAGCTGACCGTCGAGGACGTCGCAGCTAGTATACGTCGAGCCAGCACTTTTGAATCTTCTGACCTCAAGGGTCTTTTGAGTGGCATCACCGTTGTTCTGATTCCAAAAGAAACTTCCACATTTGAGATTCATACCAAAGATCCTGATCCGTTGCTTCTCCAAAAGCTTTCCGGAGTATTAATTATTCCTCGTGAAAATGAAATGAAATTGGTTTTTGCTCCCGTTGGAACCGGACCATATCGTTTTGCGGGATCAAAAAGGGGTGAGTCTTATTCTTTCTCTGCCTTTGATGGATATTGGGGTAGTACTCCGGCTTATACCGACGTTGTTTTTTCTGTCTATCCAGACAAAAATAGTCGCGTTCTTGCTATTACGTCTGGAGATATTGATATTCTCACCAATGTTCCACCCGAAGAAGTCTCTTCGCTCAAGGCTGCAGGTTTACGTGTTGATGTCCTGCCAAGTTTAGAGGTGAACTTTCTTACGTTTAATACTCAAGGAATTTTTAAATCCACTGCTCTTCGAGAGGCCGTTACATCCGCCATAGATCGTTCGGTTTTTGAAAAATTTGCTGCAGGGTACGCGACGGCTGTTAGTCAGTTTGTCAGTAGTGGCGTGTTTGGTTATAACCCTGAAATTTCGTTGATCCCGTATGATATGCCACATGCGCAATCTATCATCAAGCAGTTCTCTGAATTTGACTTGATTCCTATCAAACTTTCTTTTGTTCAAGGGCTCGAGACGGCAGGTGATTATATTTCCACGCAACTTCGTGCTATTGGTTTCGACCCAAAGGTAACCTATGTTTCTTGGAATGATTTCCGTGCTGATTTGCCGAACAATGGCAGTGATATATACTTTTTTGGATGGAAGTCCGACCTAGGCAGCGCGAGTGATATTTTCTTGAATGCTATTCATTCACAGGATGAAACTTTTGGTTTTGGACAATATAATGCGGGTAGATATTCTAATGCAAAGGCAGATAATCTAATTGAGAAAAGTGTCCAGACATTTGATGACGCCAAGCGCTTGAGTATGTATCAGGAGGCTATGAAAATGGTGACGCTTGATGATCCCTATGGTGTTCCGCTTTTCGAGTCTCAGGTTCTTTATGCATCAACGAATCGTGTTCATTTCTACCCAAGAATCGACGGATATATTATAGCCAATGATATTCGCTAATTATGCTTTCTCTTCGACAAAAACTCATTATCGGTCTTACTCTTCTCGTCGTCCTGATTCTCGGTACGGCAGCCGTACTTTTTGTCCGGGAAAAACAGGACGGTCTCATTAGTGATTCCTATGCGTCTACCTCGAATTATGTTGAGTTTACGGCTGATATCATTGCGAAGGATTATGATTTATATTGGCTCCAGAAGGGTTTTGTATTTTTCAATAGAGAGATTTCTTCTCTCTTGTCCAAATCGGATATCGTTAGGTCAATTAAAGTATATGCCTACAGTGGTGAGCTTTTGTATGACTCGAGTACCGAGATAGAGAAGCCGTATTCAGGAGCTAAACGAATGACGACCGATCCATTGCTTTTGTCTCAGATCCACTCAAAACTTACCTCGGTACAGGTTGAAAATGATGGATTATATTTCTTGAAAAAGGATTCGAGCGGTACGGTATCGTACGTCGATGCTACTGAAAAGCAGTCCCTCACGTTTAACCCTACGTTACGTTTGAAGAATTTTGCCGCATCTGCCAAGGATCAATATGCCATTGTGTATGAGTTAAACTATGATGCTTTTAACCAGAAACTTGTAGACATTCGCAACCGTATGATTGCGCTTTCCGCTTTTGGAATACTCATTGGTATCCTATTTTCTATTTTCTTTTCTTCTCAAATCATTGGTTCAATACGAAAATTAGTAGATGCGGCTGCGGTATTATCAAAAGGTGATTATAGTGGTCGTGTTACTATTACGACCGGTGATGAGTTGGAAGTTCTCGGAAATGCTTTCAATACTATGGCTGAGGAGATTGATAAAAACACTCGATTGGCTTTGTACAAGGAGCGAGTTACGAAAGAGCTTGAACTTGCTGCAAAAATTCAGACAGAAATTCTTCCGAAAAAATTACCAGCCCTACCGAGTTTGGACATCTCTGCCGGTATTATTCCTGCGGAAGAGGTTGGTGGTGATTGTTACGATTTCCTTGAGGTTTCTGAGCGCCGTATGATTTTTTATTTGGGTGATGCTACTGGTCATGGAGTACCGGCAGGTATTATGGTTTCCGTGGCGAATGCGCTGTTCTATTACCTCTCGCACCGCAAGGAGTTGATGGAAATCATGATTGAGGCAAACAGCGTTATCAAGGCCAAGACCGCTAATAATATGTTCATGACACTCGCGTGCTTGGAGTGGAATGATGATAAAAAGGCATTGCGTTATGTGAACGCCGGACATGAGCCGTTGTTGATTTATCACGCTAAAGATAGAAAGGCTGAAGAGGTTCGCGGTGGAGGTATGGCGCTTGGAATGCTTCCTGATAATTCTAAAATTTTGAAAGAAATTACTCTGACGTTTGAGGTAGGAGATACGTTAGTTATGTATAGTGATGGACTTCCTGAATGTTGGAAGAATCAGAAGGAAAGTTTTGGCATGGAACGTTTGACCGCCTTGGTTGCTCAGTATGGAAATCTTCCATCTTCGCTTGCTATTCGTAACGCCATTTTGAGTGAAATCAAGCAATATGCTGGTGATTACAAGCAAATGGATGATATGACGATTATTGTTGTTAAACGTAAAATGTAATTTTTTCTTATGTCAGCTGATCATCAAATGTAATTTTTTCTTATGTCAGCTGATCATCATTTTTCTGAAAAAGATCCAGCGGTCCTGGAGGCAGTAGAGAAGCAATATCTCTATGGTCGTACAAAAGATGTACTTCAGAATATTGAAAAGGATGTTCTTGGAATCCTTAAGGACGTTATGCGGTGTCATCGACTCGAAATGGATTATCTGGATTCGGTATCTACTCTTGAGCTTATTTCCGTAGCCTTAGTGCGTTTGCGCGAGAGGCATTTTTCTGAAAGTGAAATGAAATTGCTTGTTGTTTTTAAGCGACGAATACGTTTCGCTATAGATCAATTTTTAGACGTATTTCATTTTTCTGATTCTGAATACGGAAGGACGGCCTCAAGATTGATGTCTGCCCTATATTCGCTTAATACGCAGGTGTTGAGTGCTCGTGATTTTTTGACTGAGAGTGATGGAATGGGCGCGAAGGTTATTGAGGGTGCACTTAATACTATCGATATTATCGAAAGTATTGCCGCAGCTGTTCGGTCGAAACTAACGCCGAAAAAAGACAAGGAAGGCGCGTCCCACACTAAGCAGGTATAGTTTAGTTAATTCCAGGAACGGGGAATTTGGCACACATGTCTTTTACCTCCATTCTGAGAGATTCTAATTTTGCCGTATCCTGCCAGTTTATTACGGCATCATTGATTACTCGGGCAAGCCACTTCATTTCAGGCTCTTTCATGCCACGGGTGGTGATGGCTGGGGTTCCGAGACGGATTCCTGATGGATCCATTGGGGATCTCTTGTCGAATGGAACGGTGTTTTTGTTGACGGTGATTCCAGCGAGGTCGAGGGCTTCTTGAGCCTGCTTGCCGGTGACATTTTTATTGGTCATGTCGATCAGCATGAGATGATTGTCGGTACCGCCGGTCATGATATCAAATCCAAACGTCATAAGTTCGCCAGCTAGTGACTGGGCATTGAGAATCGTTTGCTTGGAATATTCTTTGAATGCAGGATCGAGCGCTTCCTTGAAGGCGATTGCCTTGGCGGCGATCATGTTCTCGTGTGGGCCACCCTGGAGGCCAGGGAAGACGGCGCGGTCGATAGCCTTGGCATATTTTTCTTTACACATAATCATGGCACCACGTGGACCTCGAAGTGTTTTGTGGGTAGTTGTCGTGACAACATCGCAGTAGGGGACTGGATTCTCCAGAACACCTCCGGCGATAAGCCCGGCAATATGCGCAATATCCGCCATTAAAATGGCTCCAACCTCATCGGCGATTTCTCGGAACTTCTTCCATTCGAGTGAACGTGAGTAGGCTGAGAATCCTGCTATAATGAGTTTTGGTTTGTGCTCGACGGCGAGTGCTCGGACCTTGTCCATGTCGATCTTCTTTGTCACCTCATCCACCTCATAGGCGACGACCTTGTATGATTTTCCCGAAAAGCTGATCGGTAAGCCATGAGTGATGTGTCCTCCATGGTCGAGCTTGAGTCCCATGATGGTATCTCCGAAGTTCAATAGAGCGAAGTATACTGCCGTGTTTGCTGGTGATCCGGAGTATGGCTGGACGTTGATATGCTCCGCTCCGAATAATTGCTTTGCTCTCTCTATGGCTAGATTCTCTACTACGTCGACAAACTCCTGTCCACCGTAATAACGCTTACCTGGATATCCTTCCGAGTACTTATTGGTAAAAATTGATCCCATCGCCTCCAATACCGGCTCGGATACATAGTTTTCTGAGGGGATTAGCTCTAGTCCTTCTGACTGTCTCCTCTCTTCATTATGAAGAGCATCGTACACTTCCGTATCAAATAATTTCATCTGAGGATGCTGTGTAGACATAGGGAGAAGTGATTAAGAAGTATGGTACGTTTTCTTTTCGGTAATGATGGTGTCGACCGGAGCATCATGCTCGTGCCGTGGTACAGCATGCAGGATTTGAAAGTCGTATGCAAGAGCTATCACTGGACAGTGAAGTTTCTTGAGCAATCGGTCATAATATCCATGTCCGAAGCCGATTCTATTACCTTTTTTGTCAAAAGCTACTCCGGGAACAATGGCGAGATCGATTTCCTTTGGATTTATTTTTTCGCAGGATGGTAAGGGTTCTGGAATGCGAAGGGCGTTTGGTTTGGTGTCGACTTGAGAGGCTACGGCATAGAGTTTCATCTCCTTGGATTTGAGCGTTTTTGGTAATACGAGCGTTTTGGTGCTACCCCATTCATCAATGATGAGCCAGGTGTTTACTTCTTTTTCGTGGGGGATTGGAGCATACAGAAGAATTTTTTTAGCTCGTCGAAAAACTTCCATTTTTGTAAGTTTGCTACATATCAATCGATCTTTTTCATTCTTTGATTTGGCACGATGAAACTTCCTCCTAAGTCTCACGGCTAACCTGATTACTTTTTTTATCATGCGATGTAATTTAATCATATTTTTTTATTTTTGTCAGCTTGAAAAATGTAACCGATGCGATAGTATCTCTGTACGTATGTGTACCTATTTTTACTTCATAATTTTCTATGTATGCAGCTTGATAGCGCCTCAAAAAAACTTCTTTCTTACGTTCTTGTCGTCGGATTGCTTTCCGGATTTGTTGGTGGAATGTTTGGGCGTAGTTTTGTCGCCAAAAGCGAAGCTCAGCCATTAAAAAATATAACAGAGGATAAAAAATACATAGAGGAGTCGGATTATACTAGTGCTATTCAGAAGGTAAGCCCGGCAGTGGTTTCTATCATTGAGTCAAAGAGTCTTCAGACATACTATCAGCAACCCATGATGTTTTTTCAGGGAGATCCATTCTTCAATCAATTTTTTAATCAGCAGATGCCTCAGCGACAGGTGCCACAAAAGCAAGGGACTACCAAGAAGCAAAAGGTTGGAGGCGGAAGTGGATTTATCGTAACAAGTGATGGTTTGGTTGTTACGAATAGGCATGTGGTTCAGGATCCTGATGCGGATTATACTGTAGTCCTGAGTGATGGTAGGGAGTATAAAGCGCAGGTATTGAGTAAGGATACATTGAATGACCTCGCGGTAATAAAAATTCTCCCGAAGGATGATTCCAATAGTGCCAAAATTAATTCTTTGCCGGTGGTTGAGTTTGGTGATTCAGATGGCTTGAAGGTTGGACAGAGGGTTTTGGCTATTGGTAATGCTCTTGGTGAATATCAGAATACGGTAACCGCAGGAATTATTAGTGCCAAGGGCCGACAGATTACGGCTAATGATGGAAGTGGCGTGCCGGAAACACTAACAGGTTTGTTGCAGACCGACGCAGCGATCAACCCGGGAAATAGCGGTGGGCCCCTTGTGAATATGCAGGGGCAGGTGATTGGTGTGAATGTGGCGATTGCTGCTAGTGCAACTGGCATTGGATTTGCGATTCCTTTTAACGATGTACATCCAGTCATTACGAGTGTTCAGAAAACGGGCAAGATTGTTCGTCCATACGCAGGAGTTCGGTATCAGATACTTACCGAGGAGCGCGCAAAGGAGCTTGAGTTGGCGGGGGTGACATATGGCGCACTTCTTACGGGAAATGATGAAACCGGAGAGTTTGCGGTCGTACCTGGTGGGCCTGGAGACAAGGCGGGACTGAAGAAGGGGGATGTCATCCTCGAGATTGATGGAAAAAAGTTGGATCAAAATTATCAGCTTCAGCAGGCTATTCGAAATAAGAAGCCAGGGGATAGTGTTCCTATGAAAGTTTGGATAAGCGGAAAGACGGTAGAAAAGACGCTTACGCTCGGGGAGGCCCCAAGTTCCAAATAATCGTATTTATCAGCTTCGATCAGCTTTTAGAAAAATCCCTTTGAAATCTGTGAGAAGTGTATTACTCTATGCAGGCGGCTTGACCTAGATTGTTATTTTCAAGGTCTCAGGCTGCTTTTGTGCCGAGGTGGCGAAATGGCAGACGCACTACCTTGAGGTGGTAGCGGGAGCAATCCTGTAAGGGTTCAAGTCCCTTCCTCGGCACCATAGACACGCTTGCGTGTCAGATTCCGTTCCCAATTTTGACAGCACGGACGATTAGCTCAGTTGGTAGAGCATCTCGTTTACACCGAGAGGGTCAGTGGTTCGAGTCCACTATCGTCCACCAGAATTTATATCCTGATATTTACCCTTCCTTGATAGATTCCTCTGTCCAGGATTTCTTCTAGTACTAGGGGAGCCATGGCTTTTCGTAATTGAGGGTGACTGCCGGTGATTTTCATGAGGCGCTTGACCTCGGTGGAGCTGTTGTCAGAGATTCGCGGGAAGATGGTTGTTTCGATCTTACCTTTATGGATTTCTCCTTCTTTGTCGGAGCCGGCGACGCGGAGGAGCCGGCGTTGGAATTCTTCTGTGAGGTCGTAAATATAGGGATCTTCTTTTTCTGCTCCCCAGGTACAGACCCTTATTTTTTCCGCTAATTCTGGCTCGAAGTGATCAAAATTCATAAGGAGCCATCTTCTCCTGTCTTCAAGTGAGGCTTCGGGATTTTTTAGCTCATTCCGCGAGTGGACGAGATATAAAATTTCGTCATGGAGTTTTCTCCTTAGGGCCTCCTCATGTGTACGTACTCCGATTCTTACATGTCCGATATGAGATGGATCACCGGTTAATGTGACTATGGGAACAATTTTGTCCGTTGCCTGTAAATATCCAGTCAAATCGACAATGGTTCGGTCAGTGTAATTCATAGATGCGGATTTTAGGTCGTAATATTGGCTTTGTAAAGGCAAAATTTACAGATTTTTTGATGGGCTTTGTGATCGTGGTATTATCTATATGCCTTGAACAGCACGGACGATTAGCTCAGTTGGTTAGAGCGTACGATTCACATTCGTAAGGTCACTGGTTCGAGCCCAGTATCGTCCACCAAATTTGTTTTCATTTTTATGTAACTTTTTGCTATACTTTCTGTATATCTTATTGATTATGAATTCTAAAAAACTTCTTCATATTTCGTTTGTGGATGATTCCTTGCTTAAGGCTGAAACAAGGGAAAATTCTGCATTTGATGATTCTTTGGTGGCTCAGGCCGTTGGAGGTTATTTTGATAATCTTTTTATCGAGTCGTTTCGAGTATATGATCTTGAGCTGGTTATATTCCCTGATGTGCATAATTATGCAGGAATAATTATCGGTGGATCTGGGCATTTCGTTCGAGAGACCGAACAGTTATTGTGGATGCATGGCATGGAGTCATTTATAAGAGAGGCTATCGAAGCGGACATTCCACTTCTGGGTATTTGTTTTGGACACCAACTTATTACTCATGTTTTAGGAGGTGTAGTTGGAGCTTTTGCCGATGAGCGTCGTGATTTTGGCTTAGTACAAATGCAAAGATTAGAAGATGCTCATGATCATATTCTCTTCCGAGACGTGCCGGAAGTTTTTGACGCGCTGGCTTCACATGGTGATTATGTCCATGAACTTCCTGTTGGTGCTCGTATTCTTGCTCGTAGCCAGGGTTGCTCTATCGAGGCGGTGGAGTTTGGACACATGGCATATGGAGTTCAGTTCCATCCCGAATATACTCCTAAAATTATGTTGGATTTAGGGAGACAAAGGATCGTGGATGAAGCCTCTAGAGATCGATTTGCTGCGGGATTATCCAGTGCTCCACATGCAACTCAGGTGCTGAGGAATTTTGTAAAACACGCTGTAGGAGATTAAAGTCTTATTTTGTAATAAGCTGGTTTCTGTTGTATCCCACTCCGATATAGGTCATTGGTAGGCCAATAATCTCTTCGATTTTTTTGACGTAGTTTTGGGCGTTTGCGGGAAGTTGTTCGAATTCCGTAACATTGTCGAGTGGCTCGGTCCATCCTGGCAGGTCCGTATATTCCGGTTCAAAGCCATTTTCCGGTGTGAGTTTATTGAGGTCTGCGGGGAATGATTTGAGAGGTGCGCCATTGAATTTGTAACCTGTTACGATTCGAAGTGTCGGTAGTCCTGTGAGTACGTCGAGTTTGGTGAGATTGATGTGCGTGATGCCATTGAGCATGCAGGCGTATTTGGCGACAACGGTGTCGAGCCAGCCGCACCTACGTGGACGACCGGTAGTGGATCCGAACTCTCCGCCTTTTGTGCGAAGGTATTCTCCGGTTTCATCACTGAGTTCTGAGGGGAACGGCCCGGCTCCCACGCGTGTGGTGTAGGCCTTGAGTATACCGATAATTGAATCGATTTTGCGTGGTGGCATGCCTGAGCCTGTGATGATGCCTCCGATTGAAGCATTCGATGATGTGACGAATGGATAGGTTCCATGGTCAATATCGAGCATGGTGGCATTTGCACCTTCGAGGAGAATTTTTTTGCCTGCTATCATCTCCGTATGAAGTAAATATGCCGTATCTGCTATGTACGGCATGAGGGCTTCTCTATGCTGTTTGAATGCGCCAATTTCCACATCTGCATCATGTTCTAATCCCGGATATATCTTCTGAAGAAGTGCCAAATTATTTCTGTAATGACTTTCAAAACTTTCCCAATTTACTATCTCTCCAAGTCGAATTCCCATTCTATTAATCTTGTCGGAATAGCCCGGACCAATGCCACGCCCTGTAGTGCCAATCTTTTTTCCTCCCTTCATCTCTTCCTGGAGGACATCGATTTTTTTGTGGTAGTCGCAGACGACATGCACACGATCGGAAATAAATAACCTTCCATCGAGAGAGACCCCTTCTTTTTTGAGAAGTTCAATTTCTTCGGCGAGCGATGGGATGTTGATCACGCAGCCATTTCCAATAATCATCTTTGTATTCATCTGCAGTGCGCCAGATGGAATTTGATGAAAGACGAATTTCTTCTCGTTTACGTAAATGGTGTGTCCAGCATTTGCTCCACCTGTCGCTCGAACGATCCAGTCGTATCGTGGTGCGAGAATATCCACTAATTTTCCCTTTCCTTCATCTCCCCATTGAGTTCCAATAATTGCGGTAACATTGCCGAGATCAGAAGGTGCCATAGGGGGGTATTTTAAGATTTTGCATTCGCACTATAAAAGAATGCCCCTTAAATAACAACTTTTCGGTATACTATTAGTTCGATTTGCTATTTTTGAAATACCACTTTAGTATTTTGCTGCTTTATTATTTCAATATATTTTATTATGATCCCAACCGACCAGATTCAGGCTCAGCTTCCTTTTTGTCTTGAGGAGACCGATTTTCCTACTTTGGGCGAGAAGTATATTGGGAAAGTAAGAGATAACTATACGAGTGGTGATAAGCGATTTTTGATTTCAAGTGATCGTTTGAGTGCTTTTGATCGTGTTATCTGTACGATTCCTTTCAAAGGTCAGGTTTTGACACAGATGGCGAGGTTTTGGTTTGAGCAGACGAAAGATATTATCGGTAATCATGTGATCTCCTATCCGGATCCTCAAGTGTGTGTTGGAATTCAGTGTACGCCGCTTCCTATCGAGATGGTTGTTCGTGGATACATTACCGGTGTTACTTCTACGAGTGCTTGGTTTAATTATGAAAAAGGCGTGAGAAATTTCTGTGGAAATATTCTGCCTGAGGGATTGAAGAAAAATCAGAAATTCGACAAGCCTATTCTGACACCTTCTACAAAGGCAGAGCATGGCGATCATGATGAGTCTGTCTCGAAAGAGGAGATTCTCAAGCGAACTTCTCTGACTCCAGAGCAGTATGACTTTATTGCTGATGCTTCATTCAAATTATACAATCATGGCGTTGAGATTGCGGCCAAGCAGGGGATTATCCTTGTGGATACGAAATATGAATTTGGACTTACTCCTACCGGAGAGATCGTACTGATTGACGAAATTCACACTCCGGATTCTTCACGTTTCTGGTTCGCTGATGAGTACGAAAAGCGATTTGCTGCAGGTGAAGAGCAGAAGAAGATTGATAAGGAATATTTGAGGGAGTGGCTCGCCGAGCGTGGATTTACGGGTGATGGTGAGATCCCCGTCATTCCTGATGACATCAAAGTCGAAACAGCACGTAGATATATTGAGGCGTATGAACTTGTCACCGGACAGAAGTTCGAGGCTGAGGTAGGGGATGTGACGGAACGGATTAAGAAGAATTTGGGATTATAGTTTCCCCATAATTTCTCTTTTTAGGCTACCCAAATGTGCCGTCGAAAATGAGGGCAGTATTTCTTGTGCAAGTATTTTTGAATAGGATAGCATCATATATTTCTGTTGTCGCTTTTTACGACATCATCTTTTTTCCTCATCTGTTACTCTTGATTTTGTATCTAGTATTGAAGTAAGTCTAATAGTGCTTTTATATTTTTATTTCCAACCCCCACTTTTCTTATGATTAATACCGGTGATACCGCTTTCGTACTTATTTCTTCCGCGCTTGTCGCAATTATGACGCCTGGACTTGCTTTTTTCTATGGTGGATTGGTGCGCCGAAAAAATGTACTCACGATCATGATGCAGAGTTTTATTTCTATGGGTCTGGTTACGGTTTTGTGGGCGGTTTTTACTTTTTCTTTGGCCTTTGGAGCTGATCAGATGGGACTTATCGGAGGGCTTAATTATGTGATGTTGCATGGAGTTGGAATGGAGCCTGTTGCAGGATATGGCGCCACTATCCCGTTTTTTGCCTTTTTCGTTTTTCAGATGATGTTTGCCATTATCACGCCAGCACTCATTACGGGGGCTTTTACGGAACGAATGAATTTCAAGAGTTATCTGGTTTTCCTTACGCTATGGAGTATTTTTATTTATGCGCCTCTCGCGCATGCCGTGTGGGGCGGGGGAATTATTTCGAAATTAGGGGCGATTGATTTTGCGGGTGGAACAGTGGTTCATATTAGCGCGGGTATGGCGGCACTCGCCTCGGTATTTGTTCTCGGCAAGCGTAAAAATACCAGCCATCTCCCTCATAATATTCCCTACGTAGCCCTGGGTACCGGTCTTCTTTGGTTTGGTTGGTATGGATTCAATGCAGGTAGTGCACTGGCCGCAAATGGGCAGGCTGCCGCCGCGTTTGCCAATACTGACATTGCGGCTTCGTCAGGAATGATAACATGGCTTTTTCTCTCATGGATTGTGGATAAACGGCCAAGCATGGTCGGCGCTCTCACCGGCGTGCTTGCGGGACTGGTAGCTATTACCCCTGCGGCAGGATATGTGGAGTTGTGGGCCGCGCTTCTCATCGGCATTATCGCAGCAATCGTGTGTTTCTATGCTGTGAAATTTCGCATGCGTATGGGATGGGATGACGCTTTGGATGTTTGGGGATGCCATGGTGTGGGTGGAATAGTCGGGTCGATTCTTACCGGCGTGTTTGCTGCTAAGAGTATTGGTGGATTTTCAGGGCTTATCGAAGGGAATAGTGCTCAGTTTGTTTCGAATCTATACGGAACGATTATTTCAGCAGCCTTTGCTTTTGTAGGTACGTATGTTCTTCTCCGGGCAATTAAGCTCTTTATGAAGATTGACCCGGTCGTGAAAGAAGAGCAAGAGAGCCTCGATCGAGCTTTGCACGGGGAGGAGGCATATGATTTTTAAGTTATTATCAAAACAAGATCTTGCACTCTTCACAACTTTAGGTTATATTTTATAACCTATTTTGTGATTCAATTCCTATGAGTACTGATAAACCCAACTTCGGACAGTTCCGATGATCCGGTTGGCTGTTAGTTTCTTGATAGGTTTGCGAGCTTGTGGCATGCTAGTGGTGATTACGAATCGTTTCATTCCCTAACATCTCAACTCCATGATAGTTCCCATTCTTCTCGGCTCAGCATCTGACAAGGATTTTGCTCAAAAGATTGTCGATGAACTGAATGTTTTTGAAATTCCTTCTGAGGTAATTGTTGCCTCCGCACACAAGGTGCCGGAAAAAGTCATAGAAATAATTGAAAAGTATAACAAAGAAAATGAGGTCGTATACGTCACTCTCGCCGGTATGAGTAATGGATTGTCGGGTGTTACCGCAGGGTCATCGTACCATCCGGTGATTGCCTGCCCTCCTCATAAAGACTTGGCTGAATATCAAGTTGATATTCATTCATCGCTCAGAATGCCGAAAGATACCCCTGTTTTGACGGTACTTTCTCCGGGAAATGTTGCCCTTTGCATTGCGCGTATGTTTGCTATGAATCACCCAGAACTTCGCGAAAAAATAGTAGCTCGAGTGAAGAGCGTGAAAGCTTCATTTTAATTTTATTTTTTGAATTCATTTACTATGTCTCAACTTACTGCCCTTTCTCCTCTCGACGGCCGTTATGGCGACAAAGTTTCCGAGCTGAGTGATTATTTTTCAGAACTGGCACTGCAGGAATATCGAGTGAAGGTGGAGGTGGAGTGGTTGATTTTTATTTGCAATCAGCTGAAGTTGGCCGGTTCAAAGAAGTTGAGCGCGACACAGATTAAGACGTTGAGAAGTTTTTATGGAAATTTTTCCGAGAAGGATGGTCAGGCAATCAAGGATATAGAGAGAACGACGAACCATGATGTAAAGGCGGTGGAATATTTCCTTAGAGGGAAATTAGAAAAGAATGGTATCAAGGGTTATGAAAGTTTTATTCATTTTGCCTGCACCAGTGAAGATATCAATAATCTCTCGTATGCGATGATGATTCAGGACGCGGTCAAAGGGCCTATGACGACGATTTACAGTGAGCTTGTTGGTTCACTGGAGGCATTTGCTCATGAGTACAAAACGGTGCCAATGCTTGGACATACACACGGACAGCCGGCTACACCGACGACGGTGGGTAAGGAGGTTTTGAATGTGATTGCCCGACTGGAACGACAGGCGGATATTCTTGATGACTCGATCGTGTTCCTTGGGAAAATTAATGGTGCGGTTGGAAACTATAACGCGCATGTCGTAGCGTATCCTGAAATTGATTGGATCAAGGCGGCGCAGAAATTCATCTCCGGACTTGGCCTGACTCCAAATATGTACACGACTCAGATTGAGCCACATGATTGGAATGCAGAGCTTTTTGACCTCATACGACGAATAAATGTCATCCTCACGGACTTCTCTCGAGATATGTGGATGTATATCGGTATGGGATATTTCAAGCAGGGACTTAAGAAGGGAGAGGTTGGCTCATCGACGATGCCCCACAAGGTTAACCCGATCGACTTCGAGAATGCCGAGGGAAATTTTGGCTTGGCTAATGCGCTTTTTGGACACTTCTCCGAGAAGTTGCCTATCTCCCGCATGCAACGTGATCTTACGGATTCGACCGTGATGAGGAATGTTGGCGTCGCTTTTGGATATACTCTTCTTGGATTTATGAGTTTACTGAAGGGAATGGGAAAGGTAGAGGTGAATACAGAATTATTAGCTGCTGATTTGAATCATCATTGGGAAATCCTTGGTGAGCCGGTTCAGACAGTTTTGAGGAAGTGTGGCGTAAAGAATGCATATGAGTTATTGAAAGATATGACTCGAGGAAAAGATTTTACTCAGGCCGATTACGTGAAATTTGTCGGAGGCTTGCCAATACCACCGAAAGAAAAGTTGAAATTGGAAAAGTTGACTCCGGCGACGTATGTTGGTCTGGCGGTAAAGCTGGTTGATTAATCCAGAGAGAATACATACCAAGAAGAGGTGATTCTACCACCTGATTTTCGCTTTGCAATGCGACTAGGTTGACCTGACTGTGTGTTTTTCTTAGTATGCAGGCCATGAGAACACATATGACGAATATATTGTCACATAAAGAGCCACAACAAAATGAGGCTGTATTGGCTCGAATGGAAGCTGATATGCAGCGTGCCGCTACTATGGCTGTTATTGTACCGGTGATTGAAAATGTCCGAGCAAAGGCTTCGTATTACGGTTCTGATAACCGTGAGGTTGGCGCAACGACTGGTCTTCGGGATATGCTTCGAGCTAAAAAAGAACTTTCTGTTACTGAAGGTTTATTGTTGAGATTAGAGGAAATGAGGGATCGGCAGGGGCTTAATAGCCCCGTGGTCACTGATGTACAGAGGCCTCACGAGAACGAACTTCTGAAGACAGCACGCAATATTCGTGATCAGTTGGAGCGTTGGTTAAGCCGTGAGGGCTACGGAGAAGCGGATTTACTTACACAACCTCAACGAGATTTATTGGAATCGATTCTTGAGAAAGAGATGGTAGTGTTGGCATTTGATAGTCATCTGAATCCTGGCAAGCCGTGGGAAATGGGAGAGAAAGATGTATGGAAAACGCTCGATGAGCTTTTTGCACAACTGGATCCTGTTAGTATTGATTTTTTACTTCGTGTATTTGAACAAAGATCAGAAAGTCATTATAAAAATGCTCACTCTGCAGTCCATGAGGTTGATCGATTTGGACATGATACGGTTTCGATGATGACTTCCACTCATTCGCCGCGGTTTTATTCGGGTGATACTGAAAGATTACCTGGTGATTTCTTGCCTTTATTCGAGGTTGCCCAGTGTTTTGAGAATGTCATTAGCTCACGTTCTACTTCTTTGAGTGATAGTTTATCGATGAACGAAGAGGCTTTTATGACGCATGTTTCCCGTGTTCGCGGCGTGCGAGCCGCAAGAGTTGATGGATCGGCTGGTTTTAAAGACCTTAAGCGAAAAGCCAGAGGACTTATGCGTCAGGTTAATGAATTCAGTCCGAAAATGGATGCGTTGAAAGATACGTTGCCTCCTCCAGGTAAATTTTCTTTTAGCCCCGCTATGAGAAACTGGGACAAGGAATATGAAACTTTAGTCGGAAGTGCCGAAGAACCGTTGAGATTTGTACTTGATCATAACAAAAAAACACCCGAAGAAAGCTGGAAGGATTATTTTAGTAGAATGAATACAAGATTATTTCTTACCAAGAGTATGACAGAGCAGCTATTTAATGGAGTTGATGCCATGAAAAAACTTGATGAAAGAAATTTGAAACTCAATTATTTTGACGAAATGGCTCTCAGTCGGGGCAATGAATTGATGCTTAAACGTTTGATGAAAGCTCAAACAAAAAAACAATTCGATGGATATGTCGCTTATTGGCTTACGTTAGATGCATATGGTAGCGAGAGGGGGGACAAGGAAGTTAAGCCGGATATAAATGCGGTAGACAAGATTTCTCGAATGGGAAGAAATGCCTTACCTCTCATATATCAATGTTTACAGAACGAAGATCTAAATGTGAGTGAAATTGGCGGAGGACTTGGTTGGTATCAGATTGTTCAGAAAATTTTCAAGGCTTCTGCTGGTAGATCTCGAGTGCCTGCATTGCCCGAAAAGGCAAGCAATCAAGATGTTAAAGCATTGTTGCTGGATTATTTGCAGAGAGATTACGCCCCAAAGGAGAAGGCGAAGAAGGAGTAGCGTTTCGTAACTTTTGACTTGCGGATTATTAGCATCTCCGCAAGAATGCAGGTGAACTTTTAACTTTTTCTCATGATTCTCTCCGACCGCGATATTCATGCACGTATTCAGAAGGGTGATATTCAGGTTACTTGTCCTGAAAATGATTTTCTTAAAAATGTACACGCCTCTTCGATGGATATGCGACTTGGAAGATTTTTCAAAATTTATAATCACAATACATTTGCGATTCTCGATCCGATGAAGCCGGAGTGTTTTGATGATGCTACGAGATTAGTAGAGTTATCCGAGGATGGCAGGACGCCATTTATCGTTCAGCCGGGAGAGTTTGTTCTTGGTGTTACATTAGAGAAAATTAAGATTGCTGATGATCTTGTCGCTCGCGTAGAGGGACGAAGTTCGCTGGGTAGATTGGGAATTATTATTCACTCAACGGCTGGATTTGTAGATGCCGGTTTCGAGGGAACGATTACGCTCGAGATTACCAATATCAATCGAATGCCTGTTGCGCTCTATCCTGGTATGCGTGTCTGTCAGCTCGCTTTTGAACTGATGAGTTCACCTGCTGATGTCCCATATCACAAAAAAGCTCACTCTAAGTATCAGGGCCAGGTAATGCCTGAAGAGAGCCGTATCCATTCGGATCCGGAGTTTGTGAGATTGAGGCAGACGCAGGCGTTGTAGTTTTTAGTAGTCGTATTCGCCAATGTCGGTCGGTACACGGAGACGTGTTCCAGTGAGTTGCTCGTAGGCGTTGCGAGTGAGCTCTATGGTCATCATGACACCATCGGCTCGTCTGACCGTTGTTGATGCGGCGAGAAACTTATCATTAGCGAGATGCCAAATAAATACTCCGCCTGCCATTACGCCCGAAACTCTGTCATGCGTGGATCTTTGAACTTCCCAAGGTCTTTGCGCATTGTGGTGCCCAATTCCTATGTCTGAGCGATGATATGGTGCGTATGGAGTCTTTTCGGTAATGCTATCATCTACTGTATCGATCTTTCCACCATCTATTGCGCGGAGTTTTGGAGTTACGGGTAGCTGAATTATTTGTGCTCCTTTTCCTGCGCCTTCGCAGCCATTATCGGGTCGAACAATTGAGAGTTTTGCAGGCATTTTTTCTATGGTTACGATTTAGCTCATGTATTTTACCTATTTTTCTGTACCTGTCAAGTATCTGCAGTAGCGTTTCTTGTTGAGATACAGCTTTAATGGACGTATAATCAACGGGCTATTTTAGAAATTTGTCTCATACTTTTCCATGTTTGAATCTGTTAATCCGAAGCAATCCTTTCCTGATTTAGAGCACGAGATGCTTAGTTTTTGGAAGGAGAATAATACGTTTGAGAAGTCAGTATTGGCCCGAAAGGGGAGGAAGAAGTATGTGTTTTTTGATGGTCCTCCTTTTGCCAATGGTCTGCCGCACTATGGTCATATTTTGGCGAGTTCGCTGAAAGATGCGGTGACGAGGTATTGGACGATGAAGGGTTATTATGTGCCTCGAGAAAACGGTTGGGACTGCCATGGTCTTCCTGTCGAGTATGAAATTGAGAAAGAGCTAAAACTCACCGGTCGCAAACAGATCGTGGAGATGGGAGTAGAAAAGTTTAATGATGCCTGCAGAGAAAGTGTGTTTCGATATACGAAGGAGTGGGAGAAGTTGATTGTACGGTTGGGTCGTTGGGTTGATTTTGAAAATGGTTATGCCACGTTGGATAACTCCTATATGGAATCGATCTGGTGGGTTTTCAAGAAAATTTGGGATCGAAAGATGGTGTACAAGAGCTACAAGCCGATGCATATCTGTCCTCGTTGCGAGACTCCGTTGTCGAACTTTGAGGTGACGCAGGGCTACAAGGACGTGACAGATTTGTCTGTAACGGCGACCTTTCCTATCAAAGAAGGAGCTTATGAAGGATGTGAAGTTTTGGCTTGGACTACCACTCCATGGACACTTCCTGGAAATATGTTTCTCGCGGTGAATCCGGATATTGAATATGTCGTCGTGAGAAGTGCTATAAGCGGCGAGGATAAGAAATATATTCTTGCGAAGTCTCGTTTGGGCCATGTATTCAAGGAATATCCGTATGAAATTGAAGAAGAAGTAGATTTGGAAAAGCTTCTCGGATGTCATTATGAGCCTTTGTTCCCTTATTTTAAGCATACAAAGGAAGACATCTATCGCGTGGTTGCAGCTGATTTTGTTACAACGGAGGATGGTGCCGGAGTTGTGCATATCGCGCCTGCCTATGGTGAGGATGATATGAATGTTGGTGTCAGGGAGAAGGTAACATTGATTCAGCATGTGAAGATGGATGGCATGTTTATTCCAGAGGTCACCGATTTTGCAGGGAAATTTGCAAAGGGTCAGGATGTGAATGTGAAGGATTTTTTGACTAAGAATGGAAGAATATTTTCTTTTGAGAATATCAGGCATAGCTATCCGCACTGTTGGAGATGTGATACGCCACTTTTGAATTTTGTTACCGACTCATGGTTCATCCGTGTGACGGATATCAAGGAGCAGATGATGCGGAATAATCAAAAAATCCACTGGCAGCCTGAGCATATTCAGGAGGGCCGATTTGGTAAGTGGCTAGAAGGTGCACGAGATTGGGCTATTTCACGAAATCGATTCTGGGGCTGTCCTATACCAATCTGGGAGTGTTCGTGTGGAGAGACTGTTTGTATTGCCTCTATTGATGATTTGAAAAAAGTTTCCGGCGGAGTGGCACCAATGCGTGGTGATCAGCTCGATTTGCATAAGCCGTACATTGATGAGATTCATTTTCCATGTGCGAAGTGTGGTAAGCAGATGAGTCGAATTCCCGATGTATTGGACTGCTGGTTCGAGAGTGGGGCGATGCCATATGCGCAGCTGCATTACCCTTTTGAAAAGAAAAAAGAATTTGAGGATAATTTCCCGGCGGATTTTATCGCAGAGGGACTGGATCAGACACGTGGATGGTTCTATACGCTCCATGTTATTTCTACTATTTTGTGGAACAAGCCAGCGTTCAAGAATGTCATCGTGAATGGAATTTTGTTAGCCGCAGATGGAGAAAAATTATCCAAGCGCAAGAAAAATTATCCGGATCCAAACATGATGTTCGATACGCGCGGGGTTGATTCGATGCGCATGTTCTTATATACCTCACCTGCTACATTAGGCGATGATGTTCGATTCTCTGAAAGGCATGTAGATGAGATTGTGAAGTCATTTACGTTGACGGTGTGGAATGTGTATTCGTTCTTTATGACCTATGCATCTATTGATAAATGGGTACCGGAGTTTACAGGAAAGAAAATGGAGAAGTTCCGTCCAGAACATACATTGGATCAGTGGATTTTGTCTGAGTTGAATACCCTCGTGAAGTCGACAACCGATGCGATGGATAATTATAATTTCATGGAGGCGACTCGTCCGATGATTACGTTTGCTGATGATCTCTCTAACTGGTACGTTCGTCGAAGTCGTAGACGTTTCTGGAAGTCAGAGTCAGATGAGGACAAGCAGAGCGCCTACCAGACTCTGCATATCGTTCTCTATAGATTGTCTCAGTTGATGGCTCCATATATGCCATTCTTGTCTGAGTATATGTATCAAGGGCTTACGAAAGGGATTGCAGGCGAGAGTGAGTCGGTGCACCTCACGAACTGGCCGGAGGCTGTGAAGAAGCTTATGAAGCCACTCTTGAATACTGAGATGCATATCGTTCGTCAGATCGTAAACTTGGGACATAGCGCTCGTGCAAATGCATCGATCAAGGTTCGTCAGCCGCTCGCGTGTGTGAGTATTGCTACGCCGGATGAGGTGAGTGTGGACGTCATAGAGAAGTACCGAGATATTATTCTCGAGGAGTTAAACGTGAAACAGATTGAATATATCCGAGAATTGGGGGAGCGAGTGAAAGTGAAATATACACCTCGTTCCAAACTTCTTGGTCCTAAATTTGGCAAGGATGTTCAGGATATTATTCGCATGGTGAAGGAGGGAAAGATTCAATCTATCTCCGGTGGTAGATATCAGGTGGGGGATTTCGTATTGAACGCTGAGGATGTTGAGGTGGGCTATGAGGCGCAGGACGGAGCGGGTGTTGCGAGTGAAAATGGATATACGTTACTACTTGATACTCATATTTCCGAAGAGTTAGTTCAGGAGGGAATTGCTCGTGAGATGGTTCGATTTATCCAGGATATGCGTAAAGAAGCTGCTTACGATGTCAGCGATAGGATTTCGCTGGTCATAGAGTCCGAGCATCCCGAAATTACTACTGCCGTTACGGCATTTGCGGATTATATTCGTAAAGAGACACTTGCCGAGGAGTTGCAGCAGGGCGGAGTTTTTGAGTCTGATCTCAAGAAAATCATGGAGCTAGATATGTATAAGATCACGGTTGCAGTACGGAAGAATTAATTTTTTATCCCTCATTATGTTTCGATCCCTCCTCATTCGTTTGGTTCTCAACGCTGGTACACTCTACCTCATTACCTATCTGTTGCCCGCTGATGTTGTCTATACCGGAGGGGTGAAGTTTTTTGCGGTGGCCGGCCTCTTCATGACCATCATTAACCTTGTGATCAAGCCGATTCTGAAGATTCTTGCGCTGCCTTTTGTGATTTTGACGGCCGGCCTCTTCATGATCTTTATTAATGCTTTTCTGCTTTGGTTCCTCAAATACGCTCTTGACATCGTCAAGTTCCAGGATGTTTCACTTGTTATTCATACCAAAGGAGGCTATCTTGTTGCGGGTCTTCTTTTTGGATTATTGAACTGGATTTTGAACGTTATTTTCCGAAAGTAAGTCACCCAAAAGCTATACTATTTTCTACTCATCTTTTCTTCTATGTATACATTTCTCAGCATCTTCCAAGTTATCGTTTCCGTACTTCTTATTCTTCTTATCCTTACGCAGGAACGTGGAACAGGTTTAAGTATGACTTTCGGTGGTATCGGTCATGTGTATCATAGTAAGCGTGGCGCTGAGAAGGTTATCGCTATTGCAACGGTAGTGCTCGCCATCCTCTTTGTTGGCTGCTCCATCGCCTTCCTTTTCGTAAAATAATTCGTTTCAACGGTTTTATATCCTCACCTTACAAGCCTTGATCAGGGATTTTTTTCGCACCATTCGTTCCTATTCTCTTACGGAAAGGGTTGTCAGTATCTGCCTCTCCCTCTTGCTTGTTTTTAGCATATGGGGTGGTTTTTTTGGTTCTAGTACCGTCACCTCGAAGGACACGTACGTTGAGGGAACGGTTGGTAAAATTATGGTATTGAATCCTCTTTATAGTGATTACAGCGATTTGGATCGTGATGTTACGAGTCTGCTATTTTCCGGGCTTATGAAATATGACAGTGAAAAGGGAAAAATGACCGAGGATCTTGCCAAAGTCACTATTAGTAAGGATGAGATGGTTTATACGTTTACTATTCGTGATAATGCTTTTTTCCATAATGGAGACCTTGTCACGGCTGATGATGTGTATTACACGTATCATGATGTCATCCAGTCTCCTGATTTTTCGAATGCACTTTTGACGGCGAATTTTCTCGGAGTTGGAGTTACAAAGAAGGATGCGAAAACTATTGAGTTCAGACTTACACAACCGAACTCATTTTTCCTCACAAATCTGAGTGTCGGTATTCTTCCGGCGAAGGTATACAAAGATATTTCCGTCATGGATTTACTCGTGAGTGATGTTAACAAGAACCCTGTGGGTAGTGGTCCTTATGAAATTGATTCGCCATATACTCTCAATGCTAGGGGTGACGGAAAAATAACCTTGAAGCGCTTCCAGAAGTACTACGGTGGTCTTCCGAAAATTTCCACTATCGTATATAGAACCTTTTCTACTGTTGATAGGATGATCGATGCAAGGGACGATCTTGATGCTATGCCGAAGCTCGGCGCGGAGCATTTAGCAGATATTCAGGGTGGCAAATTCACACCCGTGCAGTATCTTCTTCCACAATACAAGGCTGCCTTTTTTAATATGGATAGTCTTATCGTAGGAGTGAAGGCTATACGCCTCGCGATGCTCAAATCAGTTGATAAGAATCAGCTAATGGCTGCTATCCCTGGTAAGACACCTGTTGATACGCCATTTATGGAGCTCAAGCAGGGGGATTGGGTATATAAGAGTGATATCGATGAGGCAAAGGGTGCTCTCTATGATGCTGGTTATCGTTATGCTGATGGTGAAAAAAATGGCTTTAGGAAGACAAAGAAAGGCAATCCGATGATCATCCGATTGGCGTATTTCGAGAAAGGAGAAAAGGCGAAGGGGGACAGTGAGGATGCGCTTATTGCCGAGTTTCTCAAGAAATCATGGGAGGCGATAGGTATTCAGGTTGAGTTGTATCCGGTTTCTCCAGATAATCGTACGGATTTCCTCCAAAAGCGTGATTATGATGTTTTGTTGGCCGGTGAGAGTATGGGTTATGATCTTGATACCTATTTCTTCTGGCACTCTTCCCAGGCTACGGGCGACGGCTCCAATCTCTCTAACTACAAGAATTTTAGCGTGGATTCCCTTATAGAGAATGTTCGACGATACCTCGACGATGAGCGCAAGGAAACTCGTCTCAATCAGCTCGCAAAGCTGGTCAAAGATGATATCCCGGCTCTTTTCCTCTTCCGTCCACTCTATATTTATGCCACTGATGGCAAGTTCAAGGGTGTTAACCTGACAAGAGCATCCTTCTCTTCGGATAGGTTTTATAATATCCAAAGTTGGATGAGCGAGAAATAGCCTCTAATTTCCGCTTTACAAGCTGAGCCTTATTGGATAGAATCCAGCGCGCATATTCAATACGCCCCATAGGGGCTTGTAATAAAATAACCATTGTCTTATGAAAGTAGTATTACTCAAAGCAGTTTCAAAGCTAGGACGTCGTGGCGAGATCAAGACGGTCGCTGATGGTTTTTTCCGAAATTTCCTTTATCCACGTACATTAGCTGTTGTTGCTACTCCGGGTCGTGTGGCTCAGGCTGAGGACCGTAAGGTTCGTGCAACTGCAAACATGGAGCAGGTTCGAAAGAATGCTGCCGAGATCGCCAAGAAGCTTTCTGAAGCTACAGTAACTGTTTCCGGTAAGGCTACTCCAAAGGGTAAGCTTTATGCATCTATTACTATGGCAGATGTTCTCAAGGCTGTTGAAGAGCAACTTAAGATTAAACTTTCAGAGGGTTCTCTCCTTTCTCATGATAATATCAAGACCATTGGTAGAACTATGGTTCCTGTACAGCTTTCTGAGGAGGTTAAGTCACACATTGCCGTTGAGGTAGCCGCTTCAAAAAAGTAAATGGTAGATTCTGGAAAGATTCTTGCTCTCGATTACGGTTTACGCCGAATAGGTTTGGCAATTACTGATATGAATCGGACTATGGTTTTTCCTCGTCCACTTTTGGAACACAAAGGTGAGGTATTTGTGTTTGAGCAACTCAAGAAAATGATTGCCGAGGAGGGGATTACTGCCATAGTTTTGGGATACCCCTATGATGATAGACATATAGAAACTAGTCAGACCGAAAAGGTGAAAGCTTTTGGCACGCGGCTGGAGGCCGCAGTTTCCGTTCCCGTTTTCTTCGAAGACGAGAAGTATACCACTGCTCAAGCAGAAGCCCTTTTGGATTCGTATGGTTATGATTATAAGGAGAAGAAAACTCAACGCGACAGCATAGCTGCGATGCTTATTTTGCAGTCTTATCTAGACAGGGTATAATGCACTCCGTATGTCATCTTTTCTCTATATTATTTTCGGTGGAATTGTCGGAGTATATGCGATATTTGTCGCTATAGTTCTGTTTTTTCACTGGTTTATGCGCTTCCAGCAGTACCGCGTGCGACGTCGCGTGCGTTTTGTCGTGTTATCGGTTCGTGTACCAAAAGATAGTGAGTTGGGACCGATTGCTGCAGAGCAGATTATTAGTACGTTTCATGGTATTAATGCTGATATCGGATTCTGGGATAGAGTCAGGGGTATTTCTGCTGATCAGGTAAGTCTAGAGATCGCAAATGTAAATGGTAGTATTACCTTTTATGTAACGTGCCCTAAGAAGTTGAAAACGCTCGTAGAGGGTCAGGTATACGCACAGTATCCGGATGTGGAAATTGAGCAGGTGCAGGATTATGCCGATGAGAGGATGGCGCGCTCGTCTCGAGGTGGTGTGAACACCGAGTTATTCAAAAATGCGGTCGGAGTTGAACTGCAGCTTACCGGTCCGGATTTTGATCCTATTAAGCGATACCCACAGTTCGAGGATCGAGTTAATAAAGTGTATATTGATCCGATGGCTGGTATTACTGCTGCATTAGCTAAATTAAATGATCCCTCGGAGCAGGTGTGGCTGCAGGTTATTTTAAAACCGCTTGATGACTCTTGGAGACTTTGGTATACGCGTACTGCTTGGATGATGTTCCAGGGTGTTTTTGCTGATATTGAGAGCATTCAGGATGTATACGCTAATATTATCTGCACCAGAAAGATTTATTTGCGAATAATCTTTTTCCCATTTTATGCCTATTTTTATTTAAGAATTCTATTCGCAGGGTCCGGGAAGAATATTTTTGCGCTTAATGAAGCTGCCGGTGAGGTTTTGGATGAGGGTACCTCGAAAATGCACGAGAAAGAAACGGCTGAAGGCGGAAGAATGGATAAGATTGCCAAGCTTCTCTACGAGGTAAATGTACGCGCTGTATATCTTCCAAAAGACAAAAAAGACGATGCAACTTTTTCGAAACTCCAGGAAATTGTTGGATCATTTAAGCAGTTCAATTTGCCATATTTGAATGGTTTTGAGGATAGAGATTATATTATGAATAGTTCCATTGTTGAGAGATATCGTATGCGCTGGATGGAGGATCCGATAATGATGAATAGCGAAGAGCTTGCAACGATTTGGCATCTCCCGAATCAACTTGTCCAGACACCACTGATTTCGTGGGTTCGCTCGAAAAAGATGGAGCCGCCTTCTGACCTGCCAAAGCCTTCTAATACCGAGATTGGTGATTTAACGATGCTTGGGAAAACCGACTTCCGTGGTATGCATCATGAGTTTGGAATTCACACGCTCGACAGAAGAAGACACGTCTATATCATCGGAAAGACGGGAATGGGTAAGTCTACGTTGTTGGAAAATATGATTTATTCTGATGTTATGTCTGGTAAGGGCGTTGGCTTAATTGATCCGCACGGCGATACGGCTGACCGCGTTTTGGACTTTATTCCGGCGCATCGTACGAATGATGTGATTGTTATAGATCCTTCTGATAGAGACTTCCCAGTAGCATTCAATATGTTGGACAATATTGATCCCGCTCTTAACTCTATTGTTTGTTCTGGGTTGGTAGGAATCTTCAAGAAGTTATATGCCGAGAGCTGGGGTCCACGTTTGGAACATATTTTGAGAAATACTATTTTGGCATTGTTAGAGTATCCGAGTGCGACCATGCTTGGTATCACTCGTATGCTGCAGGATGAGGACTTCCGCCAGAAGGTAATTAGAAAGGTTGAAGATCCTATTGTAAAGGGTTTCTGGCTGAATGAGTTTGAAAAGTATGGTGAAAAACAGCGTATGGAAGCCATTTCCCCGGTATTGAACAAGGTTGGTCAGTTTCTCTCGAGCTCGATTATGCGTAATATCGTGGGTCAGCCAAAGAGTGAGATAGATCTCAGATACGCCATGGATCACCACCGTATCGTTATTGTGAACTTGTCGAAGGGAAAGATTGGTGAGGATAACTCCGCGCTCCTCGGCTCAATGATTATTACCAAGTTTCAGTTGGATGCTATGAGTCGTGCGAATATTCCCGAGAAGGAGCGTAATGACTTTTATCTCTACGTGGATGAGTTCCAAAACTTTGCCACGGACTCGTTTGCTACGATCTTGTCTGAGGCCCGTAAGTACCGTCTGAATCTCACTATGGCTAACCAGTACATCGCCCAGATGCCCGACGAGGTGCGTGATGCGGTGTTTGGTAATGTTGGTAGTACCGTATCGTTCCAGGTTGGATTTGATGATGCTGAGGTTATTTCTTCACAATTTAGTGAGGAGGTGATGCCGCCTGATCTTGTGTCGTTGAGCAAATATACCGCGTATTCAAAGCTCTTGATTGACGGTATGCCTTCGAAGACATTTTCACTTAATACCATTCCGCCAATTGAAATAGACCCCGAGAAGGGTCGCCGTGAGAAGATTATTCGCATCTCACGAGAGCGCTTCAGCCAGCCTCGTGCTGTAGTGGAGGACAAGATCAAGCGTTGGTCTGCCAATACGAATGTGAATATGAACAAGGACGATGGTCCTCGTGCTGATACTATTTTGGAACCGTAATATTTTTTTATTATTTTTTATGCGCGCTGTTTCTACTGACAAAGCCCCAAAAGCTATTGGTCCCTATTCCCAAGCAGTTCGTTCTCGTGGTTTACTTTTCTGTTCAGGTCAGCTCCCTATGAAACTTGATGGCACGATGGTTGAGGGTACTTTTGAAGAGAAGGTGGTACAGATTTTAGAAAATTTAAAAGCTGTGGTAGAAGAAGCTGGATCATCATTTGGTAATGTCCTGAAGGTGACCGTGTTCATGGTCGATCTGAATCAGTTCGCTGAGTTTAATGAGATCTATAGTCGTTATTTTGTTGAACATAAGCCAGCTAGATCAACGGTTCAGGTTGTGGCATTACCAAAAGGCTCACCTCTCGAGATTGAGTGTATCGCGAAGGTGGTATAAACGAGATGAATTTTTTTTATACGTCTTTATTCATGATATAGACCTCCACTTTCTTTTTTCTATTAGATGTGATGTTTTTTTTATGATTTTATAGCCATTTTTTTCATAAAACTTTTTTGCGCTTACGGTCGACATGATTTTTATTTTTTTGCAGCCAAGTTTTTTCATCGATTGTTCTGCATTTTTTAACAATTTTCCTCCAATACCTTTTCCTTGAAAATCTTTATGGATGTATAGACCGCCAATTTCGCAATTAAAGTCATGGTCACAAAAACCGATTATTTGATTTTTATCCACAGCGACCCATCTTTTAACTTCTTTTGCATTGTTACGGTAACGACTTGCTTTTGTTCTTCCGGCCCAAACGGAGATTATATCTTTTGGATAATCTTTTGCATTAACATGCCTAATTGTGGCTCGCTGAAGCCTTGCCATTGAGGCATAATCCTTATCTTTTGCTAATCTTATTTTCATAAAGATTTTATAAAGATTGAGATTTTATCTATATAACGCCTCAATCCCTGGTAACTTCTTTCCGCTGAGAAACTCTAATGATGCGCCGCCGCCGGTTGAGACGTGGGAGAATTTGTTGTCAGGGAAGCCAAGTGTTTTGAGTATTTCCGATGTGTCACCACCGCCAATGACCGTGAAGGAGTCGGGAAGTTCAGAGACGGCTTGGGCTGTTTCACGAGTGCCGTTTTGGAATGGTGTAAACTCGGTAAGTCCTAATGGTCCGTTCCAGAGAATAGTTTGGGAATCGGCGATGATGGATTTGAATGCGTCAGTTGTATCTGGACCGATGTCTAGAATTTTTGCCGTAGGAGAGACTGCATTAACGGATACCGTTTGGGTTTCTGCGGTGTTAGAGATTTCCGTAGCGGTAATCACATCCGTAGGTAGAACGATTTGATCTAGAGTTATGGCCTTTGCGAGAAGCGAACGGGCGAGATCGAGTTTGTCTTGCTCATAGAGTGACTGTCCGACCTGCTTGCCCTGTGCGGCGAGGAAGGTATTTGCTAGGCCACCACCGATGAGGATGTGCTGAGCCTTTGGGATGAATTGTTCTATGAGGGCGATCTTGTCCTTGATCTTGGCGCCGCCGATAATGACCGTGAATGGCTGATTTGGATTGGTAATGAGTGGTTCGAGGGCGATAACCTCTTTTTCGACGAGGAGGCCTGCGTAGGCCGGAAGAATCGTAGCAATGCCATAGCTAGAGGCGTGCGCACGGTGACTGACTCCAAAACCATCGTTGACGAATACTTCCCCAAGTTTTGCTAATTGTTTGGTGAATTCTGCATCATTGGTCTCTTCGCCTGGATAGAAACGTGTATTTTCGAGCATAATAATTTCACCATTTTGCATGGCGTTTGAGGCTTTCTCTACCTCCTCTCCCGTGCACTCATTGAGTTTTTTTACCGGCTTGCCGAGGAGCTGCGAGAGGTGAGTGGCAACGTTATTGAGTCGTAAATTTTCTACAACTTTTCCGTCCGGACGTCCGAGATGGCTCATAATTATTAAACGAGCTCCCTTTTCTAAAAGGTAGTTAATAGTAGGAAGTGCCTTCGTCATGCGGGAGTCATCCTGAATATTTCCAGCGTCGTCTGTTGGGACGTTGAAATCTACGCGAAGGAGAACGCGCTTACCTTTTGGATCGAAATCTCGAATGGTTTTGAGTGTCATATTGGGGTAGTTAAGGACCGTAGGTATTCTACGCACGAAATGTTGCCATTTCAACCGCAGCTTGGGCGAACTCTTTTCCCTTGTTCATCTTTGTTTTTTCAACTCTTTCTATGGCCTGTTTTTCGTTTTCTACTGCCAAAACTCCGAATATGATAGGAGTGTCTTCATCTAATGTTACTTCCATTAATCCCTGATATGCCGTCTCTACGACAAGATCAAAATGTTTCGTCCCTCCGCGGATAACAACTCCCAATGCAATAATGGCATGAAATTTTTTCGAAAGGGCAATTTTTAGGGCTGCAAATGGAAGCTCAAGTGTACCCGGGACTCGATAAATTTGTATTTTTTTTATCCCTAATTCCTTGAGTTCGTTTTGGGTATTGAGAAGGAGCGTTTGGCCAAGTTCGTCGTTGAAGCGCGGGAGAATAATGGCTATTTTTAGGCTTTTGTTCTTATTTATTTTCTTGTTCTGAATGGATGTATTTAGTTTCATAATTTAATTTTTGGAATATGTTCTATTAAATAAATAAAGACAGACAGCAACGATATTGGATATAAATAATGAAGGAATAGCGGATAGTGCTATTGCTATTAGGGATATCTTAAACAGATTTGTGGTTGATATTATTATTACTGATAGTCCAACGAGAAGTCCCGCGATAGAAATATTTTTATATTTTTTTATTTTTGCAAGATGTATAACAATGCTACCAATTAGTGATCCAATAATAATCCCAATAGCAGCTCCGTAGAGCTCTCCAGTTTGATCGTGAGAATCGATTTTTATTCCTTGACCGACTATATATCCAATTACACTGCATGAAGCTCCACTGAGAGTGCCTATTATGAGCTGTGTTGTGATTTTCCAATGATATTCTTTCATGATTATTTATGAATGTTTTTTATTATAGAAATGTATACATAGCGTAAGGATGAGTGATGTAACCAGTGAGATGGCCATGAACATAGTCATTACCGCGGTGGTTATGTGAAGTATGGAAAATTGAGCATTTTCCGTCATGGGTATAAAATAACGGCTTGCAATGGCAGTAATCACAATCATCATCGCTATAAATAATTCCGTGATAGACATATTTTTGTAGCTCTCAATTTTTAATTTCATGAAAAATAATGTACCTATTGCCGATCCAATGATTATCCCGTTTATCGCACCATATACTCCGCCAATTTCGTAGTTTGAACTTGTCATTATTCCTGTAAAAAAACCAATTACACCACCTGTCATTCCGCTTAATGTTCCTGTTATGCATTGTGCAATGAGTTTCCAGTGAGTTTCTTTTAACATGATTATTTTTTAAAAAATATTAAATTAAATTCCTTTCCTTCAAGAAATGATATTTTGCCTCACCTTCTTTTTCATAGGTCATACGTTCAAGGTAGCGGGCGATGAGGTCGATTTCGATATTTACCTCGTCTCCAACTTTTACGTTTTTCATATTAGTTGATTCGATGGTGTGGGGGATGAGTGAGACTTGGAATGTGGTGTCCTCGAGTTTGGAAATCGTTAGGCTGATGCCGTTGATAGTGACTGAGCCCTTGAAGGCGAGATACCGGGCGAGGTCGGGCGGGAAGGTGATAGTGATTTCGTGTTTGTCATTTATAGATGAGATTGTACCTGTTCCGTCTACGTGACCCTGGACGAGATGGCCGTCTATTCCTTTGGAGAGAGTGAGAGAAGTCTCGAGGTTTACCTCAGTATTTGTCAGATATTTTTTGGCGGTTGTTCGTTCGATGGTTTCCGGAATGGCGTCAAATATGAGCGTATCGCCATTTTTTGCACGTACCGTCAAGCATGTTCCGTCTATGGCGACCGAATCTCCAATATTCACTTTTGAAGCTGTTTTTGGAGATAGAATAGAAAACGTAACTATGTCGCCTTCTTTCGTTATGGTCTTGATTTGGCCTAGTTCTTCAATGATTCCGGTAAACATGGCTCTATTGTAATGTTTTATTCAAGAATAATTAAGAGAAAGTTTAGAACGGGGTGCTAGCCTTCTAGGTACTTATTTCTTAATCCTTCTTTTATGAAAGGTTATAACAAGGTTATGCTCATTGGTCGACTGGCCGCCGACCCAGAGCTCCGTCAGACTACTACCGGCCGATCTGTAGCTGATTTCCCCCTAGCGGTTCATCGTGAGTCCACGAAGGAGCCCAACAATGCTGATTTCCACCAGATTGTGGCATGGAGCAAGATGGCTGATTTCTGTGCCCGTACGCTGAAGAAGGGGATGGCGGTTTTTATTACCGGGAAGCTGGTTCGTCACTCCTATGAGGGAAAAAATGGTAAGCAGTTCACAACGGAAATCGTATTGCAGGACCTCAATATCTTAACCTGGAAGGGAAGAGAGTCGGTCGTGGAGGATCCTGCTGATGAAGATGTTGAAGAGGTAGAGGTGTCAGGTGACGAGTTATCTGCTACGATACTTGCGTGATAAGTATTGTTATACCTACCTACAATCGGGCGGATATCCTGAAAGAGTGCTTGGAACATCTGATGTCTCAAGAGATATCCAGTGGTTCCGGAGAGCTCCGTGATCAGTTCGAAATCATCGTTGTAAATGACGGTGGTACGGACGAGACCGCACATGTTGTGCATAATTTCGTGACACGAGGTCAGGTATCCGTCCGATACCTTGAAAAGAAGAATGAGGGACAGGGGATTGCACGTAACTATGGAGTGCGAGAAGCGAGAGGCGATGTAATTGTTTTTATTGGAGATGATATTTTGGTGGAATCGGATTTTGTGGCGAAGCATCTCGCGTTCCATGCCGCACATCCAGAGATCTCGGCGGGACTTCTTGGTTTCATCGAGTGGGATCCACGCATGCCGAAATCGCCGCTTTATACCTTCATGACGAATGGTTCGATTATTCTAGGGAGGTACGGCGGCCATCAGTTTGCTTTTGAAAAACTGGAAGGAAAGACGGAGGCGAGTTCTGATTTTTTTTACACTTCTAATATTTCCTTGAAGAAAGAGCTTTTGTTGAAATTTCCATTTGATGAATCGTTTTTGAAATATGGTTGGGAAGATATAGAGCTCGGATATCGACTCACGAAAGAGGTTCAATTTCGACTCTTTTATGATAAATCTCTCGTTGGATACCATTTTCACCCTCTCGATGAAAATGGCTTGAATAAGCGCATGTTTGCCATTGGGAAGGCGGCGGTTTTGTTTCATCGGAAGTATCCGGAACTGGGGAAGGTTCCCGGAGCATTAAAGAAATTTATTTTTTGGTGCATCTCTCTTCCACTTTTTATCTGGATATGTGATGCCGGTAGAAAGGTATTTGGTGGCGCTTGGCATAATTGGTATTATTACCTTCTTTCGAAACGTTTTTTCTTGATGGGTTTGCAAGATGGCCTGAAGTCCCTATAATACGAGAGACGTTGGTATTAATGAACCTCACTTCATGAAAAAAACCGTATCGCTATTTCTTTTGCTTTCTTTATTTTCCGGACTTACTTCCGGTTGTTCTTTTTTCTTGAAGGATTCTTCCGGAAAAGGAAAGGCTGCGAAAATTTCACTTACCTATTATCGTTTTGGCGATGATGCTGAGGTTATCAAGCCATTACTTGATAGTTATCAAGCGGCTCATCCGGGGATGTCTATCCAGTTGATTACGAAATTTCCAAGTTACCAGATATATGAAGATACACTCATAAATGAAATTGCCGAGGGTAATGGACCTGATTTGTTTTCTGTTCCTAACACGTGGATTTACAAACATCAGAAGAAAATCGAGCCGATGCCTGAAACTATGGGCACGGTGGATCAATATCGACAGAATTTCGTAGCGGTTGCCGACAGGGATTTAGTTCGTCCGGACTCGAGGTTTCCGACTTCTCTTCGAATTTTCGGAGTACCTCTTTTTGTTGATACCTTAGCGGTTTATTACAACAAGCTTCAGTATGAGGATCGCATTCCAAATCGTGGTCGTCCTGCGGCTCTTTGGAGCGACTTCGTTGCGGATAGTATAGCTCTCACTAAATCCGGTACTGATTCCGGTTTTGAGGTTTCCGGTACCGCCCTGGGAAGAACAGATAATATTTCACGTGGTCTGGATGCTTTTTATAATCTTGTACTTCAGTATGGAGGAAGTTTTTATAATCAGCAGGGGACGAATGCCGCCTTGAAAACATTGACCGTGAAACAAAACGATCAGCAAATTTATCCTTTTGCTCAGGCGCTCAATTTCTTTGCAAGTTTTGCTCGAAGTGATTCTCCGAATTATGCTTGGAATATTTCCTCTGCTTCTACGAAGAGTCCGCAGGAGATTCTTGCTTTTTCTCGAGGTCAGGTCTCGTCTATTTTTGGCTATAGCGACACGTATCAACAGATAGTTTCCTTGGCAGGTAGCTCTACGAGGCAGGGCGTCAAGGCTATCGGAGCTAAGGATATCGCCATTGCTGCGCTCCCTCAACTTCAGGATCCAAGTATTTCTACGAGTAAGCGTGATGCTCTCGCAAGTTATATGTTTGAGACGGTGTCGAGAAATTCTAAGTATCAGAAGGAGTCTTGGGATCTGCTTCTCTTCTTGGGTAACAAGAAAAATCAGGAATTTTATAATGCCAAAACGCACAAGCCAACCAGTCGTCGTGACCTCCTCGATGCACAATCAAAGGATCCTATTTATGGCGTTTTTGCTCAGCAAGTAGGGTTTGCGAGTAGTCTCCCTCTGTATGATGCCGTTCGTGTGAATGATATTGTTTCTCGCATGATTCAGTCGGTTGCTGACAATACCTCTACTCCAAAAGAGGCTATTGATGCGGCTGATGCACAGATGAGTATTCTCCTTCCGAAAGGTGGTTTTGTCGGACCGGGTCCCCATTTGCAGCCACAGGCGAAGAAGTAGTGTGATATCATCTACCCATGAGTTGGAGCTTTTCTCAATTAGTGCGCAGACTTGTAACCATGTCGTTTGTAGGTTTTTTTGTAACTCTTTTTATTCCTCTCAAGTTAAGGCTGATTGAACCGGCAGTTTTTTTGAGTGGAGATTTTAATCCCTATACCACTTCTTATCTGTATCTCAGTGATATATTTTTTTTCATTGGTCTATTTCTTGTTGGGGTTTCTTATTTATTTCTTTCACGTGAACCCGATAAATCGTATGTGAATCAGCAGATAGGGGATTGGCCTTTTGTTATTTTTTTCTGTTTTTTAGGTTTCGCATCTGTAATTTCCTATTTTGCATCTTCTTCAACGCCAGAGAGTCTTCTCTATTCATGGCGCTGGGTGGAGATGCTTGTTCTCTATCTTCTTGTATCGAGAAAAATAATATCTCTCGAGGTGATTGCTAGGATTTTTGTCTGGGCGATGATATTGCAGACTGCACTGGCGGGCCTCCAGTACCTCAAGGGGACGAGTCTAGGATTATCTATTATCGGAGAGTCATCTCTGTATATTGGTGAGCCTGGAGTGGCTACGGTGAAGATGTTTGGGAAATCGTTTTTGCGTGGATATGGTACTTTTTTGCACCCAAATATTTTTGCGGCTTATGCGTTTTTTGGAATTTTTCTTTCTTCCTTGTATCGCAAAACACGACCGTTCTTTTTTTCTTTTGCCATAGTATTTCTAGCGCTTGGTGTTGTTATTTCTTTTTCCAGGATGGCTCTTGTCGCCCTCATTATATTTCTTCTTATTTCTTTCTATAAAAAACGGGTTCGCTCCAAGGGCGTCGTGATATCGCTTTTCGTGGTTGTAGCTGTCGTAGGTATTGGATTTTTTTCGGGCCTGTCTCGCATTATTATCGAGCGTTTCCACTTTACCGATATGGCGTCACTTCAATTTCGGTATGCTAATTTCGTGGATGGAGCGAGGCTTCTTTTTTATAATCCTTTTGGCACCGGGCTTGGAGGTTCTACGATAGCCATGCAGACAGTATCAGTATCAAAATATGCACCTTGGCAGTATCAGCCGGCTCATAATCTCTTTTTGGTTGCCGGTAATGAGCTTGGATTTTTTGGATTAATGATTTTTGGTATTGGGACTTTTTTTCTGTTTCGTTTTCTTTTTCTACATCGCAAGGAATATCCGTTGCATATAGCAGTTGGGATTTCTTTCTTTTGTCTTTCACTTTCTGATCACTACTTTTTCACACTCTATCATGGGCAGATTCTTCTAGCGCTTTTTCTCAGTTTCCTAGCTCTGGTTGGGCGAGAATCTTCTCCCAGTTCCCATTGAGGAATGTTTTGATGTCGCATGCATTTTTCCCTTCCAGCTGAAGTTCTAACGGTATAATTGCGCCTTGTTTTGTACCTATTTGCAATTCGTCTCCCGTTACTCGCATCATTCCGGGCTTGAGTGTTGAGTTGGATTCTCCTCTATTTACTGAAAGGATTTTGAGTCTCTTTCCTCCCCATGTCGTGAAACAAGATGGCCATGGAGTATAGGCTCGAATTTTGTTACGAATTTCTTTTGCGCTTTGCTCGTTCCATTTGATACATCCATCATTCTTTTCAATTTTTCCGCAGGTAGTTGCTTTGCTGCTGTCTTGTCTGATGGGTGTAAGTGTTCCTTCCAGATAGTCATTTATAACGAGCGGAGCCATGGCGCCTCCTAGTACGGCGAGTTTTTTGTATAGGGTTTCAAAAGTATCATCTTCTTGTATTTCATATTTTTTCAAAACAAGCATGTCGCCCTCGTCCATTTTTTCATTCATCTTCATGAAAGTAATTCCGGTTTCATTGTCGCCATTGAGAAGGGCATGTTGAATAGGGGAGGCTCCTCTATATTTTGGTAACAGTGAGCCGTGAATATTGATCGATCCGTATTTTGGGAGATCAAGTATGTTCTTAGGAAGGATCTGTCCGTAGGAAATTACCACAAATAGATCCGGTTGAAGTTCTTTAAGTAACTTGAAAAATTCCTCGTTTTTCCTGATCTTTTCAGGTTGCAGTACGGGTAAATTTATGGTCTGAGCGTATAGTTTTACGGGTGTCGGCTCGAGTTTTTGATGACGTCCAACTGGCATATCTGGCTGAGAAACGACCGCTTTTACTGATAGTTCAGGGCTTTTTGACAATGCATCTAACGCCGGTATGGCGAATTCTGATGTCCCGAAAAATACGACTTGATATTTTTTCATAAAATTTCTATAGTTCCATCTTCATATGCAAGATATCACAACTACATTCCGCGAAGCAAAAAAACTGATTGAACGATCGGATAAAGTTTTGATGATTTCTCATCGACGACCGGATGGAGATACATTGGGAGCGAGTATTGCTATTCACCTATTATTGCAGAGTATGGGTAAGCAGACGACGTTGGCCTGTATCGACGTGCCATCTGACCGTTATGCTTTTCTTCCGGATATACGTAGTTTTGTTCGTGAGTTTGATTTCCGTCAGTATGACCTCATTATCGTTTCGGATGCGGGTGCAAATTATATGACACAGTTTCATACGATATATCCTGATATTTTCTCGGGAGAGGTTCCAGTTCTTAATATTGATCACCACGCCTCGAATGATAATTTTGGAACGCTTAATATGGTAGATCCTGTTGCTCCTTCGGCGACGGTTCTCATGTATCGATGGTTTAAATTTATGAATGTCGCCCTCACTCCTTCTATAGCGACGGCGCTTCTGACGGGTATTTATAATGATACTGGAAGTTTGATGCACTCGAATACTACCGAAGAGGTCTATCAGCAGGCGGCTGATCTGGTTGCACACGGGGCCCGAGTAAGTACTATCGCTCGATCAATGTTTCGTACTAACTCTTTGAGTTCCCTTAAGTTATGGGGAAGAACATTAGAAAATATGACGGTATCACCCGAGGGTGTCTGTATGTCTGTTCTGACAATGCGTGATTTTGAGGAGAGTGGTGCTCACCCGGATGAGTCTGGTGGAGTGATTGATTTGCTTAACGCGGTGCCGGATACGCAGTATTGCCTCCTTCTTGCTGAAGATGGGAAGGGGAATATCAAAGGATCATTCCGAACAAGACGCGATGATGTGGATCTCACTATTCTAGCCGGAAATTTCAATGGGGGCGGTCACAAAAAAGCAGCCGGGTTTAGTATTCCCGGAACTATTCACAAAGAAACGATGTGGAAAATTATTACTGACAAAGTTCTTCCTGCCGGATCTCAGTTTCCGATACAAGGTTTGACCCTCCAGCAGTAGTTTGTTACAATCTGTCCATGTTCAGGAAGATTCTCACTATCGTTATTTTTTCCGTGTTTGTCCTTTGCAGTTTGCCTTTTTTCTTGGGCCTTGCGATTTCACATACGTTCTTTTCTCGTTCTTTTTACACGGGAACTTTTTTGAATACGGCTTATGCTCCTACCATAAACATGGCTTCTAAGAGTATTGCGGATATTGACCCTGCTTTTCAGAAGCATTTTTCTCAGGATGAGATTAGTCAGCTTTTGCAGACTCATTTTACGAAGGATCTTCTTAGAAACACTGTCGATAAGACTTCTTCAGCGTTCAGTCAGGACATTGCTGCCGTCTCTCCTGATTCTTCCAAGAACGATAAACTTACATTTACTATTGATTTCACTCCGTATCAGGAACCGCTAATGTTATTTATTTCTGATATGGTTCAGCAAACCCTGGATCGTCTACCTCCTTGCGCGGCCGGGGCTAAACCGGAGGTGGTAGGAGTTTTTCCAAGTTGCTCGTTAGCTTCTTGGCAGACAGATGATTTCAAGAAAAAGTTCAGCGATGAGTTCAAGAAGGATTATCAGCAGAAAATTTTTGCCAATCCGGTTGGTCCCGGGGAGACCGCTTTTGTCAGGAATCTTGTGCTCGACGTACCTCGCAGTGATGTCGCCTTTGCTCTTCATCAGTTTGAAATGATGAATGTCTATACCGTACTTTTCGTTCTCGCCTTTATTTCTCTCATGCTTCTTCTTTGGATTCGCAATTTTTATACCGGCCTTACGCTTTCGAGTCTAATGTTGGTGACCGCTTCTGTTCTTGGCCTTCTTCTCGCTTTGATACTTTCTAGAGTTGTTTCATTATTTCCTCCCGAAGCTATTACTAATCCTACGGTCTCTCAGGCTACTTTCGATCTGGCTCGTGATCTACTAAGTGTGATTTTGATGTCCTTCGCAAAGGTCTATGCTGTTATTTTGGGTATCGGGATGCTCTGTAGCGGAGCAATGTATTATTACGCCAATCGTTACCTCAAAAAATCATGACCCACCATCGCTATCTTTCTATTATAGGTCTTGCTGCAGCCATGAGTTGGTTGGGTTGGTTTGTGGTAATTTTTAAATTAGCTCCCTTTGAGTCAACGGGGATGGCATTAGGGTTTTTCTTTCTTACGCTTTTCTTGGCTCTTGCCTGCAGTTTTGCCATCTTTGGTTTCTACGTGCGATTATGGCTCAACCGCAATGAAGTGTACTATCATCATATTAATATTTCGCTTCGGCAGGGTGTTCTTTTGAGCGTCTTGGCGGAGGCCGCCCTTGCTCTTCAGCTCGCGGGAGTTCTCACGTGGTGGACGGGCATACTTTTGATCACCTCCGTCGTCTTGGTGGAGTTGTATTTTGCCTTAAGTTTCCGTTAGTAGGTGTGTCTCATGGATTTTATAATCCGTATGATGGGCGCGCGAGTGTTCCTATTTTGTTGAGTGGAAATAGTACGAGCCATGCTCTTCCCTCTATTCGATCGAGTCCGATGTATGCGTCGGCATCCGTGCGGCATCCACTAATCATAGAACTTCTGAAGCAGCTTCTTGCGTCCGTTGAAACTTGTCTATTGTCTCCAAATACGAGATATCGTCCCTCGGGCACTACGAATTTCGTTTTTCCGGGAATAAGGGGCAGTGTATTTCCCTGGTTGGCTGCGCTCAAATATGGCTCATCGAGTTTTATGCCATCAGGATGAGTACTGTTGGTGACATATACTTTACCGTTTTTTAGATCAATGGTTTCACCAGGGAGTCCGATGACACGTTTGATGAAAAACTCTTGTCCATCCATATGGAGTAGTGTTTTGAATAGCGATTCTAATTTTCCAAAGGTATCCGTTCCGGGCGGTCTGAACACGACGATATCTCCTCTTTCCGGTGAGTTTACGATATATCCCAATCTGCTAATGATGAGGTATTCTCCGTATCCTGTTCTGCAAACTCCGTCCGTATAGTTCAAGGTGTTGCACATCGATGTTCCATGTACCTGAAATGGTGCGACGAGATAGCTTCGTATGAAAACTACCATCGCGATAATTACGACGGCGTCGAGAATAATTTCTCCTAAAAATTTTACTATTTTCTTGATCTGCTTCCTCTTTGTATGGTGCCTTGGGTTGAGATTGATTGTATTATTTTCATGTTCCATGATGCCTATCATATATATTTATTGCTTTATTTACAAGCGACGGTAACTCCCGTACAATTGCCATGTATGAAATTAGCTTATTATTTTTTCGGAGAGTATCTCGAGAAGGGAGAGAAAGTCCATGCGGTTATACATCGCCATATCGCCGTGATGTCTTCTGTATTACTTAAGATTTTTATTATAGGTTTTATTTTTCCTGTTGGAGTTATGTATTTTTTTCCGATGCTTTTTTGGCTGACAATCGCCTGGATGATTCTGGCTGTTATGCGCATATTTTATGATCTGTATGATTGGTATTATTACGTGTGGCTTATTACCGATAGGGGAATTCTTGATATTCGTTCACCGGGTCTTTTTGAGGTATCTACCGCGAGAGTTGAGTACCATATGGTAGAAGGAGTTAGTTATACTATTGCCGGTTTTTGGCGTACGGTTCTCGGTTTTGGTGATGTTACTATTCAGAAAGTTGGTTCGGGGTCAGTGATGACTATGGACGGAGCAGACAATCCTAAGCGTATTGAACGACTCGTTTTGAAATATCAGGAGGAGTATATGGAGCATCATAATTATAGTAGTCACGATACTCTTAAATCGCTTCTTTCTAATATGCTTTATGAACATATTAAGAAAGTTGGTCCGGAGGATCCGCTCGTCGCAGGGCTTACGCAGACGATGAAGACCGCAAAAATTCAACCGAAGAAGAAAAAATAAATGACATCTATGAATTTTTTGAATGTGAGTATGGTTGTGTTTTTCCTCCTCCTTTTTGGATTTGGAATCTATGTCGCCTTTTTCCGGAAGCGTGTTGTTTTCTCTCTCCAGGACGTAGAAATGATTAGAATGCGTTTTGCTGATTTAGATAAAAAACTTCATTGGGATCCTCGATTTGTGGTTACAGAGGGGGATAAACTTTTGAACTTTCTTTTTATGAAACTTGGATATAGAGGGTCGCTTGGTGACTCTTTGAAGAAAGCGGGAAAGCAGTTTTCTAACGAGCAAGACTTGTGGAGAGCTCACAAGTTACGCAATTCGTTGGCCCACGAGTTGGGTGCTAATGTGGATATCAAGGCGGCAAGAGTTGCTCTCAAGGCTTATCGATCTGCATTTGAACAGTGTGGTATATCATTTCCTTCCAATGAATAAGCCATTTATTATTGGTATCTTTGGTCCGATTGGTTCTGGGAAGTCTACTGTAGTGGAGCTTTTTTGTGAGAGGGGATATGTTTCGTGGGATGCGGACGAGGCGGTGAATAGACTTTATATGTCGGGTGGAGCGGGCGCTAAGAAAATTGGAGAATTTTTTGGATATCAGTTTTTATTGAAGGATGGTTCTGTTTCGAAAAAGAAGTTGGGTCGTCTCGTACTGTCCCATCCTGCTAAGATGCGAATATTGGAGCATATTATCCATCCTTTGGTCGTAAATGATGCTCAGCATTGGATTGATGAGCAGAAAAAAGCCGGAAATTTTCACTTAATCCTCGAGTCAGCTGCTTTTGAACCTGCAGATCTCGGTCGTTTTCCCGATGCGTTTCTGAGAGTTACCGCCTCGGAGTCACTTTGTAGAGAAAGAGTGCTTTTGAGAGGAAAAGATGATGCTTATTTCAATGCTATGCTTCATAATTTCCGTGATTACAAAACGGGACATGAGATTGTCAATAACGGTAGCCTGGAGGATTTGAAAAAGGTGTTTGAAAATGTTCTCCCTGCCATTACAATGAGTTCGATCTAATTTCTCCTTTATGCCAACAGAAAAAATGGAACTTGAAACAATTATTGGTTTGGAAATTCATGCGCAAATTGCCACGAATTCAAAGATGTTTTGCTCGTGTTCTGCGAATGCCTACAATGCTGAGCCTAATGAGAATACCTGTCCTGTATGTATGGGTTTTCCCGGACAACTTCCGGTGATTAATGCTGAGGCGGTCCGCAAAGGTGCCATTGCCGCTATGGCCCTTCAGTGCACTATTCCTGAATATTCCAAGTTTGATCGTAAGAACTATTTCTACCCGGACTCTCCAAAAGGATACCAGATTTCTCAGTTTGATAAGCCACTTTCCGAGCATGGGAAGATTACTATTCGCGTGAATGGTGAGGACAAAGTTATTGGCATTACGAGACTTCATTTAGAGGATGATGCTGGAAAATTGACACACGTAGATAGGGGAACGCTTTGTGATTTTAATCGTGCGGGCGTTGCGCTGATGGAGATCGTAAGCGATCCAGATATGCGGAGCGCTGCGGAGGCTGCTGCCTATGCCAAAGAAATTCAAGTTATTGTTCGATATGTAGGCGCGAGTGATGCCGATATGGAAAAGGGTATGATGCGTTTCGACGCGAGTGTTTCTTTGCGACCAAAAGGTGATACGAAATTATACTCACGTGCGGAAATTAAAAATTTGAATTCCTTTAAAACACTAGAAGCCGCTATTGAGTATGAGGTTGGCCGACAGAGGAAGTTGTGGGAGGAGGGGAAGCCACAGGATAAAGACATTACTGTCGGATGGAAGGAGGAGAAGCAGGCTACATACTTCATGCGTGAGAAGGAAGGTGCCGATGACTATCGATATTTCCCGGAACCTGACTTGCCGCCTTTGGGCCTGAGTGAGGCGATTTTGAATGAACTTCGTAGTTCGTTGCCGGAGTTGCCAGCCGTCCGAAGAGGTCGGTATATACGTGATTTTGCGCTTTCTGAAGCCGATGTTGAGCTACTTACCGAGGACAAGGATCTGGCTGCATACTTTGAAAATACCTTGAAGGTCGCTACTCATGATCCGAAGAAGGTGGCGAGTTTTATTACGACTGTTATTCTTCGCTTCTTAAAAGAAGACGCCAAGGATATTGATGAGTGTCCTGTGTCTCCTGAACATCTGGGTGAACTTCTCAATGCTGTTGAGTCTGGGAAAATTTCCAACAACATGGCAAAAGGAGAGATTTTTGAGGAGATGTATCTGAAAGGAAAAAGCCCGCTTGAAATTATTAAGGAGAAGGGACTGGAGCAAGTTAGCGATACGGGCGAAATTGAAAAAATTGCCAATGAAGTTCTCGCTGCGCATAGTGATCAGGTTGCCGAGTATAAATCAGGAAAGATAAAAGTTTTTGGCTTTTTGGTGGGTCAAGTAATGGCTCGCATGAAGGGTCGTGCAAATCCTGGAGTAGTAAATGATGTGGTTAAGAAACTCTTGGGGTAGTACCGGTTGATATTTGAATGAAAATTTGGTGAGACGTCAAAGTTATGGTAGAATCTTTGGTACCGAGATCATAACCTCACACTCATGGTCACCTCAACTCTAGATATTTTATATTTGTCGCTCGCCGTAGGCTTTATCGTCTTGGTAATTTTCTTGTCGATTACGTTATTGTATACGATTTTTATCTTGAGAGATGTTTCGAGTGTGACGCAGGATGTGAAAGAGGTAACGGAAAAAGTAAATCAGGTTATCGTAAGTCCTTTGAATGCGTTTCATTTTCTCGTCGAGCAATTGAAGCCGTATTTGGAAAATGCTTTCCATGCGATTCAGCAAAGGAGAGCGAAAAAAGGGAAGAAGTAGATATGATTTATAATCTTTTTTCTCGAGTACAAATTATTATTTCTGGAGTATTTGTATTGGAAATACTACTACCGCATTCCAGATACGTTTCCAGCGTTTTGGCTCTTTTATGAGTCTGTAGAGCCATTCTAGGCCGAGGTTTTGGAGGAAGAGAGGAGCGCGCTTGATGGTGCCGGAGATGTAATTGAATGTACCGCCTACACCGATGGCTACTTTTATAGTTGGCATTTTGTGAAGGTTGCGGGAGATCCATTTTTCTTGAGCGGGAGCTCCATAGGCGACAAAAAGAATATCAGGATTAGTTTCATTGATGAGATCTTTTATTTTTTCTTCTTCATAAGGCGATGTGGAGCCGCTGTATGTTCCGACGATAGTAATGTCCGGGAATTGTTTCTCTAGTTGGAGTTTTGTTCGTTCGGCGACTCCTGGTTGTGCACCTAAGAGAAATATTTTTGTACCATTTTTGGCTGCGTGTTCTGCTATATCGAGCATGAGATCGGAGCCTTTTATGAGTTCCGGTAGAGGAGTCATTGGTTTTTTGAAGAGTAGTTTGAGGAGCTTGAGGGTGGAAATAATTTTGGAGTCGTTTTGTGTATTGGCGGCCCAGAGTAGTCCTGTTCCGTCGGCGGTATTGATAGAAGATTTGTTCAGAATGTTCATAAAATCCTTGTCGTTCTGCGCGGCAAGAACCATTTCCGGGTTTACCGTGATGATGTGTGATTGTTTTTCTGTAGTGCTAAAAATGAGATCTAATACTTGTGATTTTGTGAGTACATCCACTGGTACGCCCATGATGGTTATCCTTTTTTGCATATGACGATAATATTATGGTGCGAAGTAAATATTTTTTCTATAGTAAGTTTTTTGGCTACTAGTCTGCGTAATTCGTTTTTAGTGAATGCGTGATAGTAACGTTCGAGTTTATTATTCCATCCAATGAATAGGTCATTCCAGTCATGTGGGCCGCCGAGGATTTTGGAGAGGATTGCTTTTAGTATTGATGAGATATACTTTTTTTGCCAGAGATTCCAGACGGAGATGATGATTGTTCCGTTAGGTTTTGTAATGCGGATAAGTTCATTTATGGCTTTTTCTCGTAGTTCTCTTGAAGGGATGTGAGGAAGAGTTGCTATGCAAAAGGTTACGTTGACTGAGTTGGGTGGTAGGGGAATATCGAGGAGTGATCCTTCGGTAAATGTTTTGGATGGATGAAGTTTCTTGGCTTCTGATAGGAGATTTTTACTGATGTCGATTCCTGTATAGGTCATATCCTTAGGAAGACTTTCAATTAAACGGCCGTTGCCACAGCCTATGTCGGCTATTGTGGCTTGAGGAGGAATTGCGCTTTTGAAGGTCTCGAACTCTGGCCAGGGTGCTTTGCGGGTTTGGGAAAACTCAGAAGCGATTGTGTCGTAATCCAGCTTTACTTTTTCTAAAATTTGTCGGGCAATTTCTGATTTCATATGGTAGAATGGGCTTCGCCATGCATCAAATACCCATAAATCATACCCTGAAGGAGTTGGTCAGACAAGCGCTGAAATCGCCAGTGAAGGACCAAACAACTTTGCAACAATTAAAGAATCTTTATTCGTCGAAGCATAAAGTTTCTACTCCGACGAACATGGAGCTGATTGAGGCGTACCGACATATGATCACAGACAAAGAGATTGTCGAGGACAGGGAGTTCATGAAATTCTTGAGAAAGAGGGGAGTTCGATCGATGTCGGGAATTGTTTCTATTACGGTTATCACGAAAGCCTTCCCTTGCCCTGGAAAGTGCATTTTCTGCCCTACGGAGCCTGGAATGCCAAAGAGTTATCTTTCGAATGAGCCCGCGATTATGAGGGCCATCCTGAACGATTTTGGAGCATATAGACAAACGGTGAATCGTATCGATAGTTTGAAACGAACCGGTCATGAAACGGACAAGGTGGAAATTATTGTTTCCGGTGGAACATTTTCTTTTTATCCGCATGCCTATCAAACGGCTTTTACGAGACAGATTTTTAATGCTTTGAATTTTCCATTGAAGCCCGCACGGAGTTTGCTGAAGGCACAACAGCTTAATGAAAAAGCAGAAAATAGATGTGTCGGTTTGTCTTTTGAGACGCGACCGGATCACATAACGGAGTTAGAAGTGAAACGCCTCGCTACGCTCGGCGCCACTAAAATCGAGATCGGTATTCAGTGTCTGGACGACGAGATTTACGCCCTCAACCAACGGGGCCATACGATCGCCGATGTGGCCAGATGCATGCAGCTCCTGAAGGATGGTTGTTTCAAAGTTAACGCCCACATGATGCCAAATCTCTATGGTTCCACGCCTGAGCGTGACTTCGAAATGACGAAGGAGTTGTTTGATAATCCCGCCTTCCGACCTGACTGGATGAAGATCTATCCAACGATGGTTGTTCCATGGTCCGTATTAGAAAAAATGCACAAACGTGGCGAGTTTAAGGCGTACTCTGATGAGGTGCTCATCGACCTGATGTGTAAAATCAAACCGCTTATTCCTGAATACGTCCGCGTAACGAGACTTTACCGCGATATTCCCGCACCAACGATCGTTGACGGTTCCAAGATTTCTAACTTGCGCCAGGTGGTTCAGGAGGAGATGAAGCGACGAGGACTCCCGTCATGTCGATGTATCCGATGTCGCGAGGTGAGAGATACTGTGGTTGACCCGAAGGACCTGCGCATGCGCGTGACCGAGTACGACGCCTCGAACGGAAAAGAATTCTTCATTCAGTGGGAAGATCCGGTATCTGATAAAATTTGCGCGTTTATCAGACTTAGATTTCCATCGCAGTATTTCACTGGCAAGAAACATTTCATCAAAGAGCTTCAAGATTGCGCACTGATTCGCGAACTCCACGTCTATGGCATGCAGATCCCGCTCAACGATAGGGAAGAGGGCTCGCAGCAGCACTTTGGCCTGGGCAAGACGCTTCTTCTCAAGGCCGAGGAGATTTCCCGAGCCGCCGGATTCAATAAAATGGCTATTATCAGCGGTGTTGGAGTGCGTGAATACTACCGCAAAACAGGTTACCAGCTGGATGGGACGTATATGGTGAAGGGGATTTAGCTTTGATCGATTGACTTAATTGTATATATACAGTATAATTTCAGTGTTATTTTCCTTTCTTTTACCCCCATGACTTCTCCCGATTTTTCTGTAGATGATATTATTGATTCACTCGATAATTTAGTTGCGCAGGATCTTTCCGTAAATCATGATCAAGTTATCAGTGATCTTAGATTAATAGATCTTACAGCCGATCAGTTAAAACGTATTCTAGAAATATGCCATAGGGGATTTCAGATGGCTTTGACCGAGAAAACTCGCCCTGATTCATACCAGGCAATTATTGGTTATGTTCGTGATCGTTTATCTCAGTGTGCTTCCTAATGTATGTTACGCATCCAAACACCTCAACTTCTTTTGGAAGATAGCCTCCTGGGCGTCGCGGTGTCGAATGAAGATATTCGTACAGTTCTTGAGGTTGAGAATGTTGTTCCTCGTGTTAGGGAGAGTGTTTTTTATGCGGCAGATTCAATTCCTAATGAATATGTCCGGATTGTTAATCCTATGCGCAGAAGGGTCGCCGATATTCTTAAGGAAATGGGTTTTTTAGTTTATACTCAAGAGCAAAAAAGTACGACTCATTCCGGAACTTGGAAACCTCTTACTGATCTTGGACTTTCTGCTAAACATACAAAAGGGTTTATGCCTAAACGCTTTGATGTTCCCGAGCATCCTAATTTGGTGCCAGAAAGAATTTTTCCTCTTTATGATATTCATGGGCGAAATCTTCCAGAGACGCTTACGGTAGCTCCTTCTCATCACGGCATCCTAACTCTCGCTGAAGTTGCAAATAGTCTTTCTGTGCGACATAGATTGAAGGTATTGCTTGATGCGCTTCGTGGCAGTAATGCAGCCCTTTTCCCTCAATCTATTCATCATTCTGATGTTAAGCCTGCGAATGTATTCGTTACCGAGACGACTAATGGAGTGTCGGGAAAACTTTTTGACTTTGAAGGTGCTGGTATTCATGGGGTTAAGTCGGATCTTTATAGCCCCTCTGCATACTTCGGCAAGCACACTACCCGTTTACATGTCGGACATGATGTATTTTCCTATGGCATCTCAATTCTTGAAATTCTGAGTAATGATGATGCTGTTATAAGCTTTTATAATTCATGGCAGAAAAGAAGGGGAGTTGTTGATCGTTTTGCTCCCCCCGCTACCTCTTCTTCGCAAATGCTTGAGTTGTACTCTCGCGGTTTTTCTCACTTACTTCATGATTTTTGCCAAAGAAACGCGATTCCTAAGGCGGTTGAAGTTATAATTCTTAAGATGGTTAATCCTCGGTTTGGTGATATTATTGATGTTTCTTCTATTATTCGTAGAATTGAGTCTGCTTATCAACTTAAGAAGTTGTAGTCTTGGTTTGAAGGGGGATTTAGGATTCTATATTGATTATTTTATAGTTTTCCTTATATTACTACCTTACATTTATAAAAATTCTTTATGGGCATGGTTGCGTCTGGTTCGAGAATGGGCGATATGGAGAAAGCCTTAGCTGTCTGTATCGATATGGGTCTTGTGGAGGATAATGGAAGGGAGGAGGCGGGTGACTTACCTGCTCTTTTACGAGATTTTAACGATATTAGTAGATCAGTACGTGGAGCAATTCAAATCCGAGTGCTTCGTAAGGTTATTGGGGACTCTTCATCGTTTGGAGCCGTGGGACAGGTAGTTGATACGACTGCATATGATATGCGCCAACGATTTAGCCAGTGGCATTTTGAAGAAGGAGTTTCACCAGCTCTGCTTATACTTGAGTCTGCGAGGTATGCCGTGGACGGTGCTCCTAATCATGAAGTTTTGCCTCCTGAGGAGCTGAGTGGTCCCATACTTGGTCTTATTCAAAAGCAGAGAAGTTTGGCTTATCCTATCATTAAGGCATTTCTTTTATTACAGCCATCAGCTGCTTTATCGAGGCCTGGTTTGAATCCTGATGAGATTGTTGAGGAAATGAAGCGCGCTGGAGCTACGGTACAAAATGGATGGACGTTTACAAGAGAGCCAGAATTTTGGTGATTCCCATGGGTAGGGAAGTGAGTTGTTTTTAATAGGGTGTTGCCCTAGATAATGCCGGTTTCTTTCATCCAAAGCTACCAGCTTTGATTCAGCTTTGCAGCTTTGGAGGTATTACTTTGTACAATGTATCTTGTGCAAAGTATGGCGCTCTGGGTAGTCGGGTGCTTGCGGGGTTTGAGTTTAGTTGTTTTGAGTTTCTGTTCTGCTACTTTCCTACTATGTTTCATATGGCTTTATTTTGGTGTGTATTTTGTATGTATATTTTTTTATATGTATTTTATATGTATTTTATATTACTCAATTTTCTTCAAACCACTTCCCTCCCCTCTCTATAGCCTAAAAATGGCTTCTAGACTGCCAAAATGGCAAAACAGCCCCTAGGACGCGTTGGAATCGTAGAGATGGGTTCTGGGTCGTTTTGTATGGAAATTTACTTCTTGTCCGAGGTGGAATCTAGATAATTTCCGAGTTTTTGTATTCGTAATCGTATGCTTGTAATAAGCATTGCAAATCTTGGCACTCCCGCTAGATTCTCACGATCCGATTCACGTTCTAATTGTTTTTCACAATTACGTTTCAGATCTCTTTGTTGCGTCTCTGCTTGTTTAAACTTTGGAGTTAATGGTGTTTTTTCTGTGGCCGCTCAAAGCTGAGCAGTGCATCAATTATTTTCATCTTTCTTAGTCGTGTGACACCTCGATGGATGGATACTTTTTCTTTCAAAATGGAAAAATATCCATCAAGAATATTCGTCGTATTTGGAA
>CALRDN010000009.1 GCA_943354965.1 Candidatus Peribacteria bacterium
CCCTTACCAAGGGGGTGCTCTATCACTGAGCTACGACGGCGTGTGGTGTGGTTGTGCAGGGCTTTTTGAGGGCCGGGGCAACGCTTCGGAGTGTAGCAAAAAAAGACGGGGGGTAAAAGGCGGTTTTTGTCCTAAGCTACTAAAAGTATTATGAAGCTGGGATTTGACAATTGAAAAATTCGGAGCATAGTTAATTTCAGGATAGTTTTATTTTTTTGAGTATGTATACGTCACTACAGGTTGCACATACGGAGGGATTAAATACAGATCAACGTGAGTTAGTGAACGATCTCGATGCGGAAGTATGTACGCGCGAAATGTTGGGAGTATTGATTACGATGATGCATGAGATTGATGGACCTTTAGCGAAGAATAAGGATTTTGTTACTCGTGGTCAGCAGGTTTTTACGTTTTTGCGTGAGCATGGTATTGATCTTTTCGATGGAGCTGATTTTATGCGGTGGAATAATATGGCTTGGATAGGAGCTTTGAAGCATTTGCGTTCACAGGAATATGAAATTGATAATGGTATGATTTCATCGCAACATCCTCATATCGCTTATGTTGGTAAGCCGTTTGTGAAAGGCGAAATTGCAGAGAGTGCCGGTGAAAGTCCGGATATACTTCCTTTTCTTCAGGATGATCTTCCGGAATTTAATTTCCAAAATCATACATTGGATACGCGCACACGTATCGCAAAAGTAGGTGATTATCTTCACCTTACCGAGCATCCTCTTTTGACTTCGGATCATCCTCATTACACGCATTTTGTTCGAGATCGATTGGTTCCGAGAGCGGAGGAGATTGTGTCAGCTTCTGTGGCGGCAGAGGGTAATCATATGTTGAAGAAATGGTTGAAAATTTGTGCGGCAAAAGGAAATCCAGGCGTGAGTGGGCATAAAGATGTTTTTTTCCGTCAATTGGCGGGTATGCGAGAGGATAGGAATAATCTTTTTGCGACGGTTCGTTTTGCTGATCAGCACGTCTTAGGAGAGAGAGTGATGCATCCGAATGCTCGTGCACGTGATGTGAAAGCAGTGGTAGATCAGATCTCTTCCGCATTGCGCACCGCTTGGCAACACAAACATCGAGCCGGACAAGAATTGGTGGCTTCTCATTCGGGCAAGATTCGGTTTTGAAAGTAAACTTTTCCGATTCAGCCTTCTCGTGGTATGCTGGGCGGGCTTTCGATATAGGGGCGTGGTGAAATGGTATCATACCGGTTTCCAAAACCGTTGTTGCGGGTTCGATTCCCTCCGCCCCTGCCAGTGTTCAGCTTTGGTGGTTTTCTATGGATTTATTTGACATAAATCATTTTTCTTGTTAATCTTTACTACTTAGTTATAGATATTTTTCCTCTCATTATGTCTGATAAAGGTCTCCACGATAAGGTTACTGAAGCTGCGCAAGGGTTGCCAGTGTCTCCTCTGGGACGTGAGCATATCAATAGTGTTCTTGAACGTATTGGTAGTATTGAAAAAGCTACTGAAGAGGCGGTATTTCGCGTGTTGCCTCTGCATGATCAGGATCGAGTTCGACTTCAGAATATGATTGATTTTCTCAAAAATCCTGAACTTTTGCGATTGGTCGATGAGGGGCATGTGACGTTTGGCATGATTAAGCCTCGAACGCATGAGGCGAAATCTGGGACGACCGCTACGGATTCCGAGATTGCGCAGCAGGTCCATGAGGCCGTGAGTGAGCCCTTGAAGGTTCTGGCTTCTCAGGCATTTTGGATTTCTACCGAAGAGGCTGGTAAATTTTATGCACATTTGAAAAGCCGTCCTGAAATTTTTGATCGCGTAGCCGGATTTATGGCAAGTGGAGCGGTTACCGGACTTATTCTTTATTCAGAGGTTGGCAATGCTGTTCAGCAGTGGCGTCAGCAGATGGGTCCAACGAATCCTACAAAATCATCCGAAGACGGTACGAGAAATACACTTCGTCATCGCTTTTCTGATACCATGGAAAATAATGTCGTCCATGGTTCTGATAGTATCGAGAATGTGAAAGTTGAGCTTGTCTTTTTGGCAGATCAGCTTCAGAAGATGCTTTAGTTTATAGGTAGTATGTTGTAATTATTACTGTTTTGTGCTATAATGTTTTTATGAATACTAGTATGGGTGGTCTACAAAATACGGACAATATTGATACTCAAGTGCCATTACCTCTTATCAACGAGAGCGCAGTTCATGATCATTTTCGATATAGGGATGATTCCGAGAAGATTCCTTCATGCATTGCATTTTCTAAGAAGCTTTTACCTTTTCTGCCGCCTGATGAGAGGGAGGTGTTTGCGGCTGATCCTGTTGGATTTGTTTCGAAGCAATACTTGTTCCGTGGACTTACAATTGATAAGTATAATACGTTATTGGAGGATGGTCATTTCAAGCCTCAAGGGGGGCAGATGAACTCTAGAGCCGTATTTCTTTCCGACTCGCCTTTTGTAGCTGCTGAATACGGTGGATTTGTTGCGATGCTTGATCGAAGTCGATTGATTCATCATGATGCATCAGGTTTTGTAACTCCCGGTACCGAAGAATACAGATCACGATGCGATGCGTATCTTTCTCAATTTACTCCCGAAGAGAGACGCGAGGCGGTGTGGGATGTGGATAATGAGTTTGATATGGTGAGTTGCCCGAGAGACAAGACAAGTCCAGGTGAGCATATATATGCACTTCGAAAACCGCAGCCACTATCCACCGTTACTGTTCTTTTTGTTCCCGAGGGAGGTGATTTTACTGTCGTTAAGCCTTAGTTCTTTCTAAGAAGCTTTTTCCAATTTGGATGCCGATGATGGAGCCGATGAGGGCGCCGGCGATGCCGTCGGAGAGCCAGTGAATGTTGGTAGAGACGCTGATGCCGATGTAGGCGGCGATGATGATGGAGATTAGTTTTATAGCTCTGTTTTTTCTGAAGAGCATCCAGAGGGTGAGGGCGATTGCGAAGGCGATGGTTGTGTGGCTGGATGGCCATCCCCAGAAAATTCCACCATCGAGGATTCCGAAATGAAATTCTCTGCTGAGAGCGTCTACATTGATAATTTGGTTGTTGGTGATGTTGTTGAACAGGGCACTTTCGTGAATATTCGGATGTGCTCTTCCGGTAAATGCTTTGTACGATGATGAGATGATCCAGCCCATCATTACCGCTTGGATTACAGCATATGATGCGTTGATGCATGTTTTATTTTTTTCTATTTTGCCGATGAGATAGAGATAGAGCGGAAGGAGTATAGGGAGGAGACCGCCAATCATGGCGGCGGGAAGGAGAAGTGACTGTAAAATTTGGTTCTGTGTCGCGGAAAAATAGAGACTATCCAATCCGCTATTTACCGTAATAGTGGTGAGTAGTATCGCGAGGAGGTGAACATAGAGATTCTTCCCGGAAAATATCCCAATGGCGTTGTTTTTGAATTTGTAGAAGATGGTTTGCATGGTGATGGTATTTTAGCGCAAGTGTGGCTTTGATTGAAGCTAATCTAGCTTGTTGTACATATTTTATATATGTGTTATTTTTACTTTCCTTAAGCATTAATTATGCCCGAAGTACTAGGCGATGATATTGATTTTGATGCTGCGGCTGCGGATCAATTTCCTGATGAGGGGCTTGATGCGGCTGATGGGATTTTGGGGATTGATGAAGACGATAACGGTGAGCCTACTCCTGAAGAGCTGGAGGAGTTGGAGGCTGATTTAGAGATTGATGAAGTTTCAGATAGTACTGATGACGAGGATGTTGTTGTCGTTGAGGATGATGTTCCAGCCGTTATTCCGGTTGTGCAAGATAGGGAGGATGAGGTTAATTTTCATGATCCGAGGTCTCGTTTTGATCCAGTTGTAGCTTATTTGAAGGAGATTGGAAGAACACCATTACTTACAAGAGAAGCGGAGTTGGCGTTGGCTCTTCGGATGAGGGATGGTGACAGAAGTCCCGCTCCGTATAACAAGAAAAAGAGGCTGCGGAAGAAGTTGAGGAAGACTTATATCGCGCGACAGGAGTTGATTCGAGTGCAGGCGCGCGAGCATTTTACACGGGCAAATCTGCGCTTGGTGGTCAGTATTGCGAAAAAATATACGTCTTATGGTATTCCACTTCTTGATTTGATTCAGCAGGGAAATGAAGGTTTGCTTATTGCTGTCAGAAAGTTTGATCCCGATAGGGGATATAAATTTTCTACTTATGCGTGTTGGTGGATTCGGCAATCGATATTTCGTGCTGCTACCAGTGAGGGAACGACTATTCGTATTCCTGATCATTCACGTGGGAAGCATCGAAAAATGACAAAAGTAGTTTCTCGTCTTACTCAGGAGAGGGAGGGCGTTGCACCAACTTTTGGGGAGATTGCTGCGCAGATGGAGGGTATGAATGCGGTGGCGGTTGAGGCTCTTTATTTCCGTGATCGTCTTACGCAGACGGTATCTCTTTCGGCACCTCTCACGGGTGATGGTGATATTTCACTCCTGGATGTTTATTCTCCAAAAAATCAGGTTTCTCCTGAGGTGGCAGCAATTTCTACAAATCTTCAGGAACATGTTGCCCGTATTCTCAATGAAAAGTTGAGTCCAAGAGAGGCTACCATTATTTCTATGCGTTTCGGGTTGAATGGTTATCCAGAGATGACACTCGAAGAGATTGGTATGCAATTTAATGTAACGCGTGAACGTATTCGTCAGATTGAAGCCAAGGCTATCATCAGATTAAGGGCTCGTCTTCGGGCTCTTACTATCGCCTCAATGGACTGAAGGCGATGATGGCTGGAATGATGCGATTTGTTGCGCAATAGAGCCTAGATGCGTATCATGTGCGTATGAATCTTCGACGTAGTATTATATTTGGAGTGCTTGGTTTGAATTTTGTTCTGACGTTTATGCTCTGGAGACATGGGTCTTTTGATCTCTTAACTTCCGGTATGACCGAGGATGGTTTGATTGCGTATGGTAGGCTTGGTGGGTTATTGGCGCAGTTGTTTATTGTTTTGGAATTGATACTTGTGAGTAGAATTACCTTCATTGAGCAGGAATTCGGACATATCCAGATGAATAAAATACATCGATTGGTGGGGTATTTTCTTCTTGGATTTTTCTTGGTACATCCTATTTTGTTAATTATGGGATATGCCGCGCAATCAAAGCAATCATTTATTGATCAGTTTGTAAATTTTCTTGTGAATTGGGAAAATGTTTTTTTGGCTTTTGTCGGTCTGATATTGTTTATCGCACTTATTGTTTTCTCCATCGCTATTATCCGACGCAAGGTTCGGTATGAGACGTGGTATGTGGCGCATCTGGGCATGTACATCGCGATTGTTTTGTCGTTTGTGCATCAGACGGAGCTTGGGGATTTTGTGGACAACGCCGGATGGACGATATATTGGAATGTATTGAATCTTGGCGCGCTTGGATCGCTTTTTTTGTATCGTTTTGGCAGGCCCGCGTTGTGGTTTTATAAGCATCGATTTGTTATTCAAAAGGTTGTTCGCGAGGGTGGTGGTGTGACGTCGTTGTATATTACGGGGAAAAATTTGGCACGATTTCATTTTCAACCCGGACAATTTGCGAACCTTCTTATTCTTTCCCGTAAGCACTTTTTTGCCCATCCATTTTCTTTTTCTGCGGCACCGAATGGAGAGTACCTTCGTTTTTCTATCAAAGATTGCGGGGATTACACCTGCAAAGTTTGTCAGTGCGAGTTGGGAACGCATGTGATTATTGATGGACCACTTGGTGTTTTTACAGAGCGGAAGTCTGAGACCGATAAGTTTTTGTTGGTGGCGGGAGGTATCGGTATTACCCCTATTCGAGCCCTTGCCGAAGCGCTTTCTCGAGAGGGGAGAGATGTGGTGCTTATGTACAGTGCTCGCACCAAAGAAGATTTGGTTTTTTATCAGGAACTCCAGAAACTTTCTTGTAACAGTACCTATATTCTGAGTAACGTTCCCGAGAGTGAGCGCCTGAGTGAATTTGAATATGGAAGAATTGATTTGGAGCAGATTCGCAAATCTGTTCCTGATTTTGCTCAGCGTGATGCCTATATTTGTGGCCCTGCTCCGATGATACTTTCGCTTGAGAGACAGTTGCGCGACGTGGGAGTACCGAGTGCGCAACTTCATTCTGAAATGTTTAAGATGTAATTTTTTATGAGACGAATATTTTTTATTTCTTTTATTGGTATTTCGCTTTTTGTCAGTGGATGTGCACAGCAAAATTTGCCTGTGGTTGTAAATAATAATGATACGTGGTCTCCATCAGGTATTCTTGAACATGGCTCGAGAGAGGCAAAAGTTGTGGCATTGACCTTTGATGCCGATATGACGCCGAAGATGAAAAATGATCTGAAAACGGGAGTGGTGCAAAGTTGGTATGAGAAAGGGGTGATAGATATTTTAGAAAAAAATCAGGTCCCTGCGACATTGTTTTTGACGGGTATGTGGGCGGAGATATATCCGGATGTTACTCGTGAGCTCGGGGCTAATCCACTTTTTGAAATTGGAAATCATAGTTATGATCATGGTGCGTTTCACATGCCGTGTTATGGCTTGGGTGAGGTGAAAGATAGAAGTGATGAGGTCATGAAGACACAGGGGGTCCTGAAGGAACTTGTTGGATATGCTCCAAAATATTTCCGTTTTCCAGGTGGTTGCGGGGCGTCGGATGATGTCGCCCTCGTTAGCCAACTCGGGCTCCAAGTCGTCGGCTGGGATGATATTTCCGGCGATGCTTATATCCGCGATCGTGCCGAACCGATTGTTACTCAGACGATTAAAAATGCTCAAAATGGTTCTATCATTGTCTTCCACATGCATGGTGGTCACACCGCTCCTCAGACCGTTCATGCTCTTCAGGCGGTTATCGATGGATTGAGGAAGGAGGGATTTGGCTTTGTGAAGGTGTCGGAATTGTAGGGTTATTTAGTATTTTAGCTTTATGCTAGATGTTTTGCTATATCTTGATATTTTGTCAAGTAACGTGTACTATATGCTCTATGGAAAATATTGGACAATATAATGGTTATCAAATATCCCGCGGGGGAGGATTTATATATGATGTGCCGCAGATCTGTATTGATATGGGGCAACTTAGGAGAACTCCCTTTGCTGTTGATTATTTCCCAGGAGATACCAGGGAAGAGGAGGTACATTTAGCGCTGCAGCCAATTTCTGCGGCTTCGTTGGCTTTCGAAAATAATCGCCTGAAGGTAGAGCAGGCACTTCAGGGAATAGCGAGCTCGGTTTTTGATAGATTTGATTTGCCGAGATTCGGAGGTATCGATATTGGAAGTGGAGCAACGGGAGCAATGGTGCATCAGTTTCTTAAGCCCCTTATTAATGCTTCTTCCTGGTCAGAGGTTGATGTGAATCCTCATGCCGTTGCTGAGAATAGACGTCGTCATCCTGACGCTAGAGTGTTTACCGGTTCATATTTGAATTTAGAACAAGCACAGGGATTGCCCGCGAAGGTTGATATGATTACAGGACTTTCTTCGCTCGATTCTACTCAATTTATTCCTAAAGCATTAGGGGAAATTCGAAAAAAATTACATGTCGGAGGGTTTCTTTTACATATTCAGGATGTACGTCCCGGCCTCGGAACGCCCATACGGGAGCTCGAGCATATGGGGATCAAACCTCCTTTTGACGCGTATACCTTGCGCTCAAATGTTAATATTGAGGAACCTTTAGTTTATCAAACTCATGAAGGATTGTTGTCAGTTGGTGAATTATTTAAAAGAAATCTAGGCCGATTAATTGAAGAGCAACATGGTTTGCGTCTTTTGGTTAGTGATTGGTTTTCTGCACGAAGAAATACTCCAGATCCTGCTAAAGGAGGAAGTGCTTATCATATGAATATACATCTTCGTGGTATTCCTCGACTTTTAGACGAGGTGTCGGTCGTGGTCACATTAGCGCAGAGGATTGCGTAATTTTGGCTTTGCATCTGGTTTTACAGTTTATGATTCTATCCCTATAATCTTGCCCCAAAATATATTTTATTTGAACAAATTCTATGAGTCTATCTTTGCCAGATGACGCGCATCAATACAAAGGCATAGCAGGCTATGGCTATAATCTTTTTCCTTTTCATTCAAAACAACGTGCTGTAGAACATGGTATTTACCCTCCGCATACTATTGGAACTGGCCTGAAGGATATTATAGGTAGTGGAATCAAAGTGTTTGGTAGTGAAATCAAAATGTTTCAAATTCCTGTATGTAACGGTGCGCTTACTATTACTCAAAACGCTCAACTTATTCCCAATTCTGACTCGTCTTCCAATAATTTTTGTATTTTGAATTTTAAGGATGCATCTGGTCAGCTTCAAACATTTGAAATTGATTTGAAAAACAATACTATTACTGTCGCTCGTCAACAAAAAAAAGATCCAAAGACCATGAAGACGGTCGTTACTACTTTTTTGGGTCATTCGGATATGATGCCTTTATTAGAAAAGCTTGTTCGTGAGGCGAAAACACATATGGCCACATTGTCACAGGAGACTCAGGTGTCCGATGAGCAATGCGCGATACATGCGAGTGTTGAGGGTGTGCTTTAAAAAATCCCACTTTTTTAAGAAGTGGGATGTGAGAGTGAGGGTGCGGTGAGGTGCTATATGTTTGCTTTGGTGAGCTTTGAAATCATACTACTATGTTTTTTTTCCGCGTACAAGAAAAAATATGCTATCATTCCTGTACGTACTTTATATATTTATTTTTCTCTTATGGCATATATTGCAAAAGCACTTCCGTTTACGTTACGACGTGTGGGAAATATTTCCGAAAAGGCGTTAGAGATTCATCATGACAAGTTGTATGTCGGGTATGTGAATAAGAAAAATGAAATTGAAGAGAAGTTGAAGGGGGCTGATCGTGCTGCGGCTAATGCTACGCACAGTGAGTTCCGTGATTTGAAATTAGAAGAAACATTTGCGGCGAACGGAGTGTATTTGCATGAGGATTATTTTAGTGTTCTTGGCGGAGAGGGGCAGAGTTCTGTCGATGGTGGAGATTTGGGAGAGGCACTTATCGCTGAGTTTGGTTCAGTGGAGAATTGGATCACGGATTTCAAGGCGTGCGGAATGTCGGCACGTGGATGGGCCGTACTCGCATATGATACGAATGATGGACGTTTGCATAACTATATCGGTGATATGCACAACCAGGGCGGTGTGTGGGGTGCGATTCCTGTTGTCGTGCTCGATGTCTATGAACATGCGTACTTCATGGACTACGGAAGCGATCGTAAATCCTACATCGAAGACTTCATGAAAAACCTCGATTGGAAGATGGCGGGGGAGGTTTGGGGGAAGATTAAGGGGTTGTCGTTTTAGTACCGTCCCTCATAGTAGTTACAAATATCTCCTTTTTCCTCAAGTAATTCACTGATTTCCTGTGCTGATTGCGGACGTCTTTCCGGATCAGCCTGGGTTAGCGCGAGGATTGTTTTGAAAATTGCGCGAGCTCCCGGACGATCGAGAGGTCGCACTTTTGGAATATAATGTCGCTCCATTCGTTGCATGGCATCGTGATAGAAAAATCTGTTATATACCTTTGCTTGGAAAAGTTTCCGAATATCACAATCTCCCGAAGCGTCAAGTGGCGAAACAATTCGGTGAAATATGTCGGGAAACAATTCATATGCGACAAATCCAAGAGAATGAAAATCTGAAGTGATATGATATTTGGCAGGTGTGTTATTTTCAGCATCGGTTAGAGCATTACCGGTAGAAATCAGCGGCTGCCTCGGTATGCATTCGGGAGGAATAAAAAGGGGTGATCCGACAGCATATGTTTTTTCCGTATGATCCATGGAAGTTAGGAGTTCAGTATCAATTAACTTTACATTTTTGGCGGTAAATTTATCTGATGGCGTCAAAACAATATTTTCGGGTTTGATATCGCGATGAACTAAATTTGCTTTTGCTAGAATCTCGATGTTTGCAGCTATTGCCTTGATAAGGTTGCGAATTTCCGAGATAGAGATGCGGATTAGGTTGTATGCCTGCCCCATATCAACTCCATCGTGAAAATCGACAACTTGTGTGAAATCTCTGATGAAGTGCGTTCGAGGAAGATCTGCTGCGGAAACAGCATCTGCATTCGCAAGCATATGCTGCTGCGATTCCAGTGCCCGCCTGAACATCGCTGTAGCATTCGGATTATTACGTTTAAACCTTTTGATGACGACCTGTGCTCCGTTTTGTGTTTCAGCCAGAAAAACAGCAGAATGGGAGCTCTCCCCAAGCCTGCCTTGAAGATTATATTGTTCTCCATCAATATGTACTATTTCTCGATCAAAAGACGGTTCGAATATCATAGTAAGCTTTATAATATAGAATTACTATTTAGTCAATATATTTGGGGTGAAAAGGCATCATAGTGGATGTATTCTACTGTAGAATGTGTCTATATTTTGAACACTTACTGCAGCAAATGACCTTCCCGGGAAGAAATGAATCAAGAAACAAATTTTTTGTGCTGGAAAAGCTGGTGCTTATGTAGATTTGACTGTCTTAACTGTCCACTCCAACTGATTTTGATCCCGGCATTGTGCCACCTTTTTTGTCAGGTGGGATGTTGTAATAGTCAAAAAGAAACTGGGCCATTTGTGATAAAATAGGTGCCGCGGTGGCGTCCGCCCACTCACTCTTTCGCGGTCGAGTAAGTTTGATGAGCATGACAAATCGTGGTTTATCGATAGGGGCATATCCCATTACCGTGGTGTTTGTCGTACCGGCTCCACTTAACGGTTTTCCTTTGTAGTATGTTTGGGCTGTACCGGTCTTGCCCGCGATGAAGTGATTTGGAACGGCAGCGTTAGTCGCCACTCCGCGTTCAACAGCGCTTACGAGCATTTTTGTAACATCATTTGCTGTTTGTTCGCTTGTGACCTGACGTATGGCGCGTGGTTCGTTGCGAATAACTTTTCCATCAGGTTTCCGAATCTCATCGACGATATAGGGCTGCATGAGCGTACCTTTGTTGGCGAGTGCGCCGTAGGCCATCACCATCTGAATTGGTGTCGTGGTGATACCTTGTCCGAAGGCGTGCGTAATTAATTCTGATTCTGCCCACTGCGTGAAATGTTCTACTTTTCCCGAAGCTTCGTCAGCAAATTCTATATCAGTTCTCTCTCCGAAACCATATTTCATCATGTAGTTGTAGAGGAGATTGCGACCGATTTTACGTGCGATGAAAGCCATTCCGGTGTTGAGGGATTTTTCCAATACCTGCGTCATCGTGATGACACCATAGTATTTTCCCAAGGCGTTTTTGATCGTAAACTCATCAGTTTTGATGGGCCCGAGATCGTTGTATGGCGTGTTTGGCGTGACGTCATTGTCATCAATGGCCGCGGCCATTACGAGAGGTTTGAATACTGATCCTGGCTCGTATGGCCATGCTACAGCCTTGTTTTGGTAGGCTTCTGCGCCGACTTTGTTTTTGTATCTTTTGTAAGCGATGGTTCCGTTTTTGTACACTTCTTTAAATATATTAATTTTCACACCCGTGAGGACATCGACAATCATCGTGAAGTGACCGGTTTTTTCATCGACGGGGACGAGACGGTCAACTTCTTCCGGTTTTAGATGTACGGTTTCTTTTTCAAATATTTTTCCATAAGCGTTTGGATCGAACGATGGATAGTGGGACATAGCTAATATTTTTCCTGTTTGAGGGTCGTAAACAATGCCCAATCCATCATCTGCGTTATTATCTTTGACGCCTCGCTCCATAAGTTTATCGAGCTTCATTTGGATAGAACGATCAATTGTCAGAACGATGTCGTCTCCATCCACGGCCGGCTGAATAGTGCTTTCTCCTACGGTAATTTGCCTACCGATGGAGTCTTTCTGTGTTTGGAATATGCCTTTTATTCCCTGAAGTTGGATGTTGAATTTACTCTCGATACCATAGAGGCCGACGCCGAGACTGTTCACATATCCGATGATATTCGCAGCGAGCGTTTTTTCCGGATAGAATCGATAATATTCTGATTGAATATTAATTCCCGAGAAAACTTCTTCTTTGTCATTTTTTAGTATTTCCTTAATTTTCTCGGAGGCCTTTGGTGGAGTTTTTCTTTTGAGAATGACGTATCTATTCTTGGTATCGATAATTTTTTCAATTTGAGCGACAGGAATTTTTAGGGATTCACTTAACGTGCTGAGGGCGAGACTTCTGCTCGTCATGTCGATTGGAAATATCGTAATAGTTCCTTCGCGCGCGTCGATGCCTGGAATGTTTTTGAGTTTTAACTCCTCAACAATTCCATCTTCAATATCGGTTCCTAGGATAATTTTTGTTCGCTTTTTTGAGGTGAGCTTGTTGAGCATGTCCGTCCTAAATGTCTGCTGGAGCTCATCATCAGTGAGGGGACGAAGAAGTTTGTTTTGGTCTTCGCTGAGTTGCGCTACCAGATTGATGGCTGGTGCTGGCGGAGCTGCTTGTTTGGATGGTACTGGAGGGGTCGCGGTTGCAGCTTTTTCTTTTTCGGCCTTTGCGAGCGCCTCGGCTTCCAGTTTTTTCTTTTCTTCGAGTTCTTTTTGTTGCTGTTCGATTTCTGTCAAAATGGGTTCAAGCTTTTTTCGCTCTTCTTCTATGCGTGCGTTATCCGCGTCTCTGGCTTCTTGGAGATTGAAGAGAAGTGGGGCCATTGTTTCGACTACTTTTTCTGGGTTTTTGACGAGAGTCGGATCGGCGAATATGAGATCCAATGTCGTATTTGTGGCCAAACGATAGAGTTCGTTAGAGTTGTAATCCCTGATGAGAATCTCTCCTCGACGCGCAGGTAGCTCTGAATATCCAAAATGTTCCCTATTGGCGATGGTCTGATAATACCCTTGTTGAACAACTTGAAGCCAAAACAGCCTCAAAATAATGATTCCCACAATCCCATAAAGGACGGCGAGAATTATTTTCGGGCGATTTAACGGTGCTTTTGGACGGCGTGCTTCAACCATGGAGTTATAGTATAGGAGAAATGGTGGAAAAATGAAGCTAAAATGATTTATTTTTTCAATCAATTGTTGAGTTACGAGATGTAGCCTCTTGATCCCTTATCCTTTTTGATGTCTTTTTGCTGTATATTTGGATATAGGCATGAGTATGTATGTCGTTATATGTGTTTGACATTATAGTTTATAAGTTTTGTTGTCTCTTATTTTATAATAAAGTGGTATTTTTGAAGCTGAATATTTCGCTGGCGAAATTGTTCGGTTAGAAGATAAATTTTCTATATGTCCAAAATTGCTTTTGTGGTGCACGAATCTATTGTATCCCTTTGACTTCTCTTTACCCCTCGCGTATCCTATGTTGGCTTAATAAAGCTGTTTTGAGCACTTTTTGACCCAATATTTCTATGATTAATTTATCTACTCTTCCTAGCGGACTTCGAGTGGTTACGAAACGTTTGGAGAATACACAGGCGGTGACGGTTCTTGTTTTGGTTCGAGCCGGTTCACGTTTTGAGACGAAACAGATTAATGGTATTTCTCACTTTCTCGAACATATGTTTTTCAAGGGGGCAAAGAAGTACAAGAACGCTCGGGAGGTTTCTGAGACGATCGACAATATAGGAGGGGATTTCAATGCGTTCACGGGAAAGGAGTATGTAGGATATTACGTGAAGTCTGCGGCGAAGCATTTGGATACATCATTGGATGTGCTTTCGGATATGTTGATTCATGCAACATTTGATGAGAAAGAAATTGATAAAGAGAGAGGAGTAATTATGGAGGAGTACAACATGTATCAGGATACGCCGACCTATCAGATTGGTTGGGATTTTGAGCAGCTCGTTTTCGGAGATCAGCCGATGGGCTGGGATCAGGTTGGAACACGTGATGTGATTATGGGTCTTCCACGCGATGAGTTTGTTGCGTTCAAGCAGTCACTTTATGTACCGAAAAATATTGTGATTTCTATCGCTGGAAATATTGATCATGAAGAAGTAGTGAAGAAGGTTACGGAATATTTTGCTGAATTACCTGTTGTGGAAGCCACTCGTGACCATGCAGCGTTGGAGCCGTTAAATCAGGGGAAGAAGGTTTTCCTCCGTGAGCGCAAGACAGAGCAGTCACATATTTGTGTTGGTTTTCCTCAGGTTGCTGAGACTGACAAAGATTTCTGGGTCTCAAAAATTCTCAGTGTGGCGCTCGGCGCCGGTATGAGTTCCCGTATGTTTATGAACGTTCGTGAGGACAAGGGTCTCGCGTATTATATCAATTCTACAGCTGAGGGATTCACGGATAGCGGTATCTTCACTACGAATGCCGGTGTGGATTTGACTCGTATTGATATGGCCATCAAGGCGGTTGTGGATGAGTACAAAAAAATTGCTTCGGAATCTATTACGGAGAAAGAGTTGATTAAGACTAAGGAATTTACGAAGGGAAAAATGATTTTGCGATTGGAGGATAGCGAGGAGTATGCGCACCTCCTGGGTAAGTATCAGGTTCTCTATGGATTTACCAAGGAGCCGGATGAGATTCAGGCTGCTGTGGATGCCGTAACAATCGAAGATGTCCGTCGATTGGCTGAACAAACCTTCACGCTCGACAAGATGTACCTCGCCGTTATTGGTCCGTACGATGACCCTACGAGATTTGAGAAATTGATCGCTTAATTTTTCTCTTTTTTTGCTAAGTAAAGCTGAATGAGCCCCTTGCGTGCTTTGCCATTTTTCTTGTTTTGTGGTATAATTTTGTTATGAATGTCCTTGATTCAGTTCCGCCATTGGATGATGTAAACGCGATTGTTTCGCATCTTGAGGTGTCTTTGGCTTCCAAAAAACTTACGCTACCCCAAAAAATACAGACACTGCGTGAACTCATGGCGAGCGAGCTGAGAATGAACCGAATGTTTTATGAGGCTTGCCAGAATCTTACTACGCGATATACGCATGAGTCGTTTGATTTACCTATTACTGCTATTGTGAATGCGCGCGTACTTTTGGCTGATCCGAATGTACTTTTGCGTCTCCGTACAGATCCACTCCAGGAAGTTGTTGAGGGGGATATCGCACTTCGTGTGAGCTGCATCGAGGAGTTAGTTACAGAACACCAGGTAGATATTCTCTTGAAACAAGTTGGTTCTTTGAACCATTGGAGAGAAGGCCAGGCTATGATTCAGGGGCTTGTGTATGCTGCAAATCCCAATCAGCTTTTTTCGGTGTTGATGGAGTGTATTCATAATCGTTTTTTTAATAATGGAGAAAATCATTTTGGTCCTAGTGTGTACCGCGAAGAAATGATAGATGTTCTTTTTTCTGCCGTTGTTTCCCGCGCAACCATTCCTGCACTTTATCAGATTGCCACTGAATTCAAAAATGGTCCTGCCGCGGCGGGTCTTTCCCTTGAGCAGTTTAATCGTTATTACTCTTTGCTTGTCGTGAGACTTACGGCTTCTCAGATTAAAGATGAACTTTCTGATTTGATTGATATTTCTGTCCCGCATGAAGTACACCCGGAGAGTAGTGCTTTTTTTGTAGGAGATGGGCTATTTTCACTTCCTGTTTTTACTCTTCCTCCTCCTGCTGTTGTTATGCCTTCTGCGATAGAGATTCCACCTACGAGAGTTTTTCGTTCGCCTCTTGCTAATGTACCTTCTTTTGCACCTGCTCCATCATCACCTCAGCGCCAGCCTACGGGTGAAGCTTTTGGCGGGCAAGTGAGTCTTCCCCCTCGTCGTGATGGTAGCGAGGATGATAGTATCGCCTTTGATTTAGGAGATGAAGGTGTCTAATTTTGCTACTCAGCTTTGAGCTAACTGGAATGCGGCTTTAGGCCGTTTGTATTTTTAGCTTATATATGCTATAATGGTCTGATAGATTTGATTATTAACTCTTGATATATGGGAAGCGGTACAACACCAAAAGTAGAAGTAGCAGCATCGCCAGCACCTACTCCCGAGCAAGCTGCGGTTGCAAAAAAAACTGCTGAGCAGGAGGCTGCATTGGCGAAGACAAAGGCTAATACTGAGGCGGCAAAGGATAGTCAGAAAAGTTCAGCGAGAGATAGTCTTGCTGCACTTCGAGCTACAATTAAGGCGCCGGAAATGGCAGCGGGGGAGACGAAAGAATCATTATTTAATGAGATAGCTCCCAAGATTCCAGAATTCACGGCTTCATTCACGAGAAAAGATCAGCAGGTTTTCTTGGGTAATATTAGTCAAAAAGCTAAGGATGCCGAGACTGATCCAGCTAAAAAGGAGAAGATGGGTAGTGTCTATGCCGAAAAAGTCATTGATGACTTTATCGTTCAATTTTTACCAGAATATTATTCTCTTTTAGCTGATGGAGTTGCTGATAATATTATACTGGATGTAACTATTAAGGATGGTAAGGTAACTCTTATCAAGCCAAAAAATAAGGGTGAAGTTGATGCGGCGACAGATATTGCCAATAATAAGGCTAAGGAGGCTGCGGCAAATCTGGATTTACCTGGAGAAGCTCAGAGATTCCAGAAGGAACATCCTGAGGCGTTTCTTTTTTTGAGTCAGACATTTCCAGAGCAGATGAAGGCGGCATTTGCCGGGAAGGGTCTTATGGGATTTTTCTTAGGAATGCTGGGGTATGGAGCGGGGAAGACCATGTATTCGTCTATCATGAAATCTGAGTGGTTTTCTAAGTATTATAATTCCACTTTGGATGCATTGGCAAAACTGGGTGAGGAGACGGATTTTAAGGATCCTATTGAGCTTGCGAAGGCGAGTGATTTGGATGCATATTATAAAAATGTTCCACAGAATGAGCTCCGAACTATTACGAGGAAATTTGTTGTTAACGCTGAAATTACACTTCCTGAAGTCACGACATTCAGATCTATTGTCTTTCCGAAAGGTGCGGGGAATGTAAGTCTTGCCGGAGCTAGCAAAGAGGGAACTCCTCTTGCTACTTCATTCAAGCGAGATGAAAAGTATAAGAATATCACCGTTCCAAAAGATATAAAGATTGAGGCGGGTACGGTGTTTTACGGTTTGACGATTGGGGACAAGGCGAAGATTGAGGCGGCCTCAAAGGGGGCTCCTGCGGCGGAGACTGCTCCGGTAGCTTCTCCTGTTGTCGCTAGCGCTCCTCCTGCGGCTACACCAACGCCTGCTGCTCCTGCTGTTGCTCCAGGGGCGGCGAAATAATTCTGGTATGTTTTATGTTAGCCAACAGATTTTTCCATGGCCTTGTACTCCATGCTTAACTTGAGGAGGAGTTTGTCGCGTTTGGATTCGGCTTCTTCTATGTGGGCTTGCTGAGAGGTGTTATCCTTTTGCAAAATACTTGCGAGTTCATCTATCTGCTTGCTATTCAGTTTGTTAAGCATGTTGAGGATGGCGAGCTGTTCTTGCGCGTCGAGAGTTGAGTTCTTGAGTAGTTTGGCGAATTGGGCGGAAGTTGTTTTCATAATATTTTTTGACTGAGAGTGTAATGAGTTATGAGGCGGAAGGTGCGGTGGTGGCTGGCTCTGGAGTTGTTTCTACTTCTACCACTCCTTTGAGATCGTCTGGTATATCGAGTTCAGGGGTAGCGGTTTCTTTGAAGTAGAGGTGATATCCGACGCCGCCAACGAGGAGTGCGGTTCCGGTGGCCATACTTACTTTTTCTGTTGTACGTAGCGTCTTGGCTATGGCGCCTTTGTTCTCGCGAGTGAACTTGAGCATCTTGTCGGCAAGATTTTTGAAGCCTCCCATTTTCTCGGCAAGCTTCTCGAAACGTGGCCAGAGTTCAATCATTTTGATAGCCGTTTTTGATCCTCCTTTTGCCGCCTTGGTGAGACGAAGGAATACGTTTGCGGCGACACTTGTTCCTCCCGACGGTACACTTCCGAGAACCATGAGAGCATCACCTGCGAGTCCTACGATACCCCACGCGACATTGCCGGCACGTTCTCCTGCACCGGATACATCTCTTCCTGATACCATTTCTTTACCTGCGATTGCTGACCAGAAATTTGATACGGTTCCTACGCCCGGAAGCACATCCACCAGGAGTTGACCCAAATCCGGTCCGAGTTCATTCATGAGCGCTGAAAATTCGCGCTCAGGATCGTTTCTGTGAACAAGTGCATCAGTTGTGAACATCAATCCTGCCATGACCGCCATGAGCTTCATACGGCCCTTGGCGCCCTTCATGAGGCGTGTGGCGAAGCGACCTTCGGCACCTTCGAGGACATTTCTGATTTGTGCTTTCATTGCTGGTGTTCGTAGCTCTTTTGGCAGAGCATTGTATTCTTTGATAATCAGTTCTAGTGTTGAACCTTTGTTTCTGGCGAGTGGATCAATGTATTTTGTCTGTAGGGCCTCGAGCTGTGTTTTTACCGATACGTCGGTAAGGGGTAATCCATTTTTCTTTGCATCCTGAACGATACTATTTACTTCTTGGGCAAATCTTTCCTGAACTCCTTTTTCGACGGCTTCCATGCGGGCGGCCATGTCTTCGAGATGAGATGCTTTATTTGCATTATCGAGTGCTCCAATTTCTGCCGCGGTAGCTCCTCCCATATGATCAATATTTGAGGGATTGAGGTAGGCCTCGAGTGCCATTGATGTTTTTTGTTTTGTTTTTTTGAGAGGGCTTGCCGGATCGAGGGCTGATATATCCGCATCCAGGGCTGCTTTTTCTGCTCTAATCTCGACTTCTGTCTTGTATGTTCCATCCGCTTTGCGGAAAGTTTGCATACTATTGAGAGGTTTGTATGAGGCTACGACTTCTTCTTTTGCGGCGAGTTCGACCTTTTCAGCCGGGGTACGTCCTGCAAAAGATTCTGAGAATTTCCCCTGCTTCAGTAGTTCCCATCGCTCTGTAAGACGACTTACTCCTGAGCGATAGTCGTTTGTTTTTCTTTCAATATCTTTTATGAAGTTTTTGATATTATCAATTTCGCCCGCATTATTTTTCTTTGCGGCTTCTTCGATACTTCTGACAGTACGCTTAACGTCTCCAAACTTTTTGGCGAACTCGTATCCGAATCGCGTTCCTGTAATAGATTCTTTTATCTTTTCATAGTCTTTGAACATGTGATGATTTCCGAGGCTTTCTGCCAGTGCTTGGATTTTTTTGAAATTCGGAGAAGGTTCGTTAATCATTGCCGTTAGCCTTTTCATTTCTGCCTCAACGGTTCCAACGTGCATACCTTGGAAGTTCTTCATGAAAGGAATCAATGGCGCACTGATCATAGATTTAAAAACAAATCTCCATTCCGCGGTTCCAGGTACGAGGCTCCAGAGTACCTTTCCTACCGCTTTTGCTCCTTTATCATTGATGTCGAAGATCGCTTTTGTGGCTTTTAGTCCTTCTTTTCCCGTCATATAGGTGAGACTTCCGAGGACGAGAATTTCAGTTCCGACAATGGTTGTAGCCGCGATTTGGTTCCCTTCATAATCGCCTGCATAGATGAGCGGTAAACTCTTGAACGCTTCCTTGGTGATGCCGGCGAGCTGAACAGGAAGGTTCATGCCCTTCATGAGTAGTATGATTTTTCCGCCGATATCAAATCCGAAGGAGAACCAGTTTTTTTCAAAAGCTTCTTGGGTTTCCTTGAGATTAAGCGCTTTTATTGGATCTTCGAGGATAGATTGGAACATGTCATGGACTTGTTTTTCTTTTATTCCTTCAGCCTTGCTGCGGTCAATGTCGAACATGGTATCCAGATTGGTTTGCATCTCTTTTGCTTCCTTTCCATTTGGATTGTCGTAGGTGAGGTTGATAAAATCGGTGATGAAATCACGGCGACCGACATAGAGAGCTGCTGCTCCCAGACCCACGAGTGCGGTTTTCCCCGGATTGTTCACGGCAAATTTTGCGGCGTTCCATGTGGCTTTTGCTCCTAGTTTTAAACCTTTGACGACAACTCCTCGGAGTAGCCATGCGCCATTCATGGCGAGCATAGATTCGGCCGGGTGTTCCTTGATCCATTCTAATGATGACTCGAGATGCTTCTCGATAGAGAATTCTCCGAACATGTCCTCGAGGTAGGCGGCGATTTGTGAGTCAGCACCCCATTTGTCGAAGAGTTTCTTCTTGGCTTGATCGAGTTCGTTTCCAAGTGCTTTAATTAATTTTCTACCGAACTCTCCCGTGGTTTCATTTACGATTCCTAGGTATACCGCGGCATTTATCATGATGCCTTTTTTCATGCCATGAGTTGTTGCCCACTTATAGATGAGGATAGCAGCGCCTCCCGCTACGGCATATTCGGCATATGTCTTGGCGTCATTTTCATCAATTCCCATATTTTTTGCCATCTCTGCGAGACTTAGATTTTTTATCCAATTTGGCATTTCGATATTGTGTTCTTTGAAGAAATTTTCCATTCGTACTTTTACCTCGCCGAAATGACACTTGTCATCGAGCCACTTGTAACCTTTTTCAATTTCATCTTTTACGTCTCCGAGTTTTTCTTTCACTGTGTCCAAACTAGGAAGTCCGAGTGTTCCTGCGACGGCTCCCCATAGGTCTTTCCCGATAGAGATAGCTCCTTCTTTTTGTTTTTTCAGGAGAAGCATGCCCACGCCTTTTACTCCGTCTTTCGACCAGGCATCAGCTATTTCGACGAGACTAATTTTTCCATTGATTGCTTCGTACAGTGCCGTTACCGTGCCTATGGCAAGTGTTCCTCCTAGCGCTAATTTGAGGATGCTCATCATTGTTCCATCTTTTGTCTCTTCCAAATCTCCTTTGAGATCTTCTCCAATACCGAAAAGTTTTTTGAATCCACCGCTTATGAGTTGTCCAATTTTTTTGATACCTTGATAAGCGAGATAACCCGCACCAACTACACCTCCAAGAATGGCAGCCTTCTTTAGCCAGCTTCCTTGTTCGAACTCTTTCATAAGTCTTTTGCCTCCGATACTTATAAAAGCCATCACTTTTTCCGCGATAGTTTTTGGTTTTTCCGGAGTACCTTCATACGCTTCACGCACTTCTTGGGCGAAGCTTTTGTTTTCCACATTTTCTGCTATTTCAGGGGATTGAACGTTTCCGGTAGATCCTTGTTTTGGCGGCGTGCTCATGAGGATGGTTTTAGATTATATGTTTTAGAGGAGACTTTTTGTAATGGATTGGAGCTCTTCTTCTGATAGTTCTGAAAAAGCCTGCTTCAAAACCTCCGCTTTGGACTGGTCGGTGAACATGTTTTCTTTCTGTAGCTTCTCGAGAATCTTGTTAACGGCTTTTGTGTTTTTGTTGTTTTCCATATGTTTTTTATTAATTCATGTAATTATATCATAATTTAGCCTTGGAAGCAACCTCAAAGGGTGCAAGATTCCTCTCTTTGTTGTATAGTTTCCACAGTATTTTTTAGCTTTACAACATTGTATGGGTAATATTAGAGAACAGACGCTTGTACTTATTAAGCCGGATGCGATCCAAAGAGGTCTTATTGGTAACGTTATCGGACGTTTTGAAATGAAGGGTCTCAAGGTAGCGGGGATCAAAATGATGTCTCTTGATGAGGCTATTCTTCGTGAGCATTATGCTCATATCGCTGATAAGCCATTTTTCCCAGGCGTAAGCAGCTTTATGCGAAGCTCTCCTGTGGTTGCTATCTGCTTGGAAGGACTGGACGTTGTAAATGCTGTTCGTCTCCTTTGTGGTATTACGAAGGCTCGAGAGGCTGATGCTGGCACGATTCGTGGCGATCTCGCTATGAGTGTTGCTTGTAACGTGGTTCATGCTTCCGATACGGTTGAAAATGCACAGGCCGAGGTGAAGAGATTCTTCAATCCAGATGACCTCTTCAACTATGATAAATCAGAGTACATGCATGTATATGTTGAAGACGAACGATCGTAATTGATCTTTACCTCCTCACCCTTTCTTGATGTTTCATCTCGCGTATCGCAAGAAGAAGATTGAAAAGGAGATGCCGCTTGTAGTATTCGAAAAACTTCGAGGGGAGTATAGTGCTCTTTTGTATAGCGGTCAGCCAAAAGGTGCGAAGCGCGATGAGTCGTGCGGACGATATACGTATATCGGCTATGAGCCGTTCATGCTTTTCGAAAGTAAAGGTGGTATTCAGGAAATTTCTTCGATTCAATATGATGTTGATGGCGTTACTCGTAATGCACAAATGTGTGATGGAGAACCGCTTGAAATTTTCAAAGTTGTATTGGATCAGATAAAGGTGAAGTCGGATAAAGATTTGCCACCGTTTGTAGGTGGTGCGATGGGAATTATGAGTTATGATTTTGGTCTGACCTTGCATAAAATTCCTCATACTACGACCGATGACTTGGAGTTGCCGGATATGTTTTATGCGCTCTATGACAAGGTAATTGCTTTCGATCATGTTATGAATGATCTGTATTTTTTTGGCTTAGGTGAGACGAAAGAACAGGCACAGCAGATTGCAGAAGAAGTTTTTCGAGATGCGACAAAAGGGTTGCAGTATGAGCACGAGGAGAAGAAAATTGGCGGAAAGCGTAAACGATCGAAGGAGCTAAATATGTATCTTTCGAAGTCGGATTATTTGAAGAAAATTTCTGAAATAAAAAAGTTTTTGAAAGACGGAGAGAGTTATCAGGTGAATTTTTCTCATCGGTTTTCCTATGAGACGACAGAGGAGGCTTGGGATATTTTTTGCCGTTTGGCGGAAATAAATCCTTCACCATTTAGTTGTTATTTTGAGCATCCGGAGTTTACGATTATCAGTTCTTCGCCGGAGAAGTTAATTTCTGCGACGGACGGTTTGGTCGAGACGAAGCCAATCAAGGGCACTCGTGCTCGAGGAAAAACAAAGGAAGAAGATTTGGTGGTTGAGAAAGATTTATTGAGTTCGAAGAAAGATGAGGCGGAGTTAACGATGATTGTGGATCTCATGCGCAATGATATAGGAATGGTATGTGAACCAAAATCGGTGAAAGTTTTGGATCATCGAACGATTGAGAAGTTCTCTCATGTGATGCATACCGTGACGACGATTCAGGGGCGATTGAAAAAAGGCATGTCGATCGTAGACCTGGTGGCTGCGGTTTTCCCCGGTGGGAGCGTCACAGGTTGTCCGAAGAAACGAACAATGGAAATCATTGCGAAGTTAGAGGATTTTCATCGAGATTTTTATTGCGGGTCAGCTGGATATTTTTCGGTATCCGGGAATATGGCACTCAATATTCTCATCCGTACGATGGTATATCGATTCGGTGAAGTATTCTTCCACTCGGGTGGAGGTATCGTGATGGATTCTGACGCAGAAGAGGAATTTAATGAGACCCTGGACAAGGCTCAGGCTTTGCTGGAGGCGTTGGTGGGGGACTAATTTATTACTGCTATTGCGCTTTTTCTTACCTCAAAAGAGCGAATTTCTCCGCTCGTTTGAGTATTATTTTCGTCTTTCAGCTTTGAAGAACTTACGCCTTCTTGCTTGGGAGGATCTTGTACATGGTCGTGTTGCATGTCTTGCACTGACCAGTCATAGCACGACGCTGAGTTGTGCCTTTACCTTTCATGGCGACTTCTTTGCCATTTACCATTTCGCTCTTTGCTTTGCATTTTACGCAGTAGGCTATTGTTGCTTCCATGTGTGGAGAGGGATAAAAAGTATTGGCTAAATAATCGCAGAATAAGCTTGTAAAGTCAATGCGGGCTTGTATGATGCGTGTGTATGATCGTTTTTCTGAATGGCAAATATGTGGATGAGCAGGAGGCAAAAGTCTCCGTTTTTGACCAGGGATTTCTCTATGGTGATGGTGTATATGAGACGATGAGAACGTATTGCGGGAGTTTGTGGAGAGTAGATCAGCATATGAAACGTTTGGAGAAGTCGATGCGTTTAGCTGGCATCGTGCTGCCGTATTCGTATGCTCGATTGATTGATCAGGTGAAGGCGGTTATTCAGAAAAATAAGCTGAAAGAGGCGAGGGTGAGAGTGATGATTACACGCGGATTGAGTGCGAGCAAAGGGGCGAAGTTTGCGCCTGCGCGAGCCGACAAGGCGAGCGTTTGTATCCTCTCTTACCCCATCTCTGTTTTTGATCCGAAGAGGGTTGTGTTGCCGGAAGTCTCAACGGCATTCTATCCGGTCGAGAGATCGTTTCCTACCGTGAAGACGACGAGCATGTTTCCGTTGGTGATGGCGAGGATGCATGCTCTTCAGGGTGGTTTTTTTGATACGTTACTTGTTGATCGTGAAGGATATGTGAGTGAGGGTGCGGTGAGTAATATTTTTGTGGTGAAAAGGGGCGTCTTGTATACGCCGAAAGCTGGCATGCTGCAGGGGGTTACGAGAGACGCGATTTTGCGGATTGCTCGCGGGTTGGTGCGGAGAAAAAAGTTGAAGAAGATTATATATTGCTATTTTAAGCGGTCGTTTGTACTTCATGCCGATGAGGTTTTTCTCACGAATGCACCTAGCGGGGTGGTGAGTGTTGTGCGGATCGGAGAGAGAAAGATAGGAAGTGGCCGCAGTGGATTGATTACGAAAACTATCTTTTCCAGCTTTATTGAGTCGATTTAAGCTTTGCTAGAGCGGCGATGTTGATTTGATTGATGATTTTTGTTAGAATCATCGCCCTTTAATGGTGTATTTATGGGTTCAACTCCTTCCGGTTCAGATTTTACTGAAATATTAGGTATTTGTGATAATGAGGATCCTTTATCAGCCTCTCCGGTTCGATCGGAGTATGAAAGGGTCGTTCCTCATATTCTCGACCTTTGTCGCGATTTTAGATTGGATCCGCAGGTAACTCAGAATCTCAATCTGGCTACACTTATGCGTTCACTGGAATGTCTGGATCGACACTATGATGCTATTTCTGATGAAAAAATGGCTGAGAAATTTGTTCAGGATGTGTTTCTCTTTTTACATACTCATGGAGGTATTTTGCGACCAATTCGTCCTGTTGAGCTTCCTGCTGACCTTATGCAACATCTTACCGCTTTGAGGGAGGTTTTGCATCAGACACAATCTATGCAGGATTTTGTAGAATTTGACCTCTCAACTTACGCGACTTTCCCGTCAGGCTCGAGCTATTACCGAAATACGTGATTATATTCGGTCTTCGCTATTGCAGGGGGAGCTCATGGGTGAGCTTGTGCTGAAGGTTTTGGATTTCCAAGATGTTCCCGAGAAATTCTCTCCTTTTATGATTCATGTCGCCGCCGCCGGAAATTTGTTTGATGATTATCTTGATGCTCATGCGGATCATGCGAGTGGACAGTTGGCTATCAAGCCGGGTTTTATGTTCAAGGCGGCTTTTCAGCTAGTATTGACCGAGAAGGCGGCCTGGATTGCGGCACATCATCCCAACAAGCCTCGCGCGTTGCAGATTATGAGAAAGTTTCATTTTTAATGCTATACTTCGCCCTGTATGAACCTATTTCTTCGTCAGATTGAGTCACTTCGGGAGGCGCAGGATGTTTTGCGTGATTTGGGTGTGGATAGTGCCGGAGTGGGAATTATGGCGAAAAAGATGATAATGAAGTCGTTTTTTATTCAGGATTTGTCGGTACGTGCGGCGAATATTTTGAAACAAGAGTGTATATCCGTGGGTGGAGATTTGGCTCTGCCGAAGGCGGCATCATTTCTGGAAGGAGAATTTACCGACGCTGTGTTGATGATGAATGAGGCGCAACTTGAGAGATTATTGATGAAGTTGAAGGCTCAGCCTTTTGGATTGCGGGAGGTAGGAGAGACGTTGCAGGAAGTTATGAGAAGAATCGGAAAATTTGTTTATGTGCGGCCAAAAATCATGGGTATTCTCAATGTTACTCCAGATTCTTTTGTTGATGGTGGAGCATTGTTCGTTGGTGGAAAAATGGATGAAAAATTGGTGATGAAAAAAGTGGAGACGATGATCGACGAAGGTGCGGATTATATTGATATTGGAGGGGAGTCTACTGGTCCCGGATCGGTAGATGTTTCTCCGAAAGAGGAGCTGGCTCGCGTGAAACCTGTACTCGATGTATTGAAGAAAAATAAAATATATACCAAAATAAAAGTGTCGGTAGATACTTATAGATCTACGGTTGCGAGTGCGGCACTTGAAAGTGGTGTGGCGATGATCAATGATGTGACGGCGCTACGAGGGGATTCTAAGATGGCTTCCGTGCTGGCAAAATCGAAGTGTGAAGTTGTGATGATGTATTCGAAAGATACTACAGCGAGGACGACGAGAGAGAAATTAGCATATGATGATGTGATGAAAACAGTGATTTCTTTTTTGGATGAGAGGGTCGATTATGCGGTTAAGAAGGGCATTTCTCGGGATCGATTGATTTTGGATCCCGGTATGGGCGCTTTTGTGAGTGGAGATCCGAAGTATAGTTTTGAGATCTTGAGGCGATTGAAAGAATTGCAGATTTTTGGTTTACCGGTGCTCGTTGGAACTTCGAGGAAGTCTTTCCTTGGCGGGAAGTTAGGAGAGAGAGGGGAGGGTTCGTTAGCGACCTCGTGTGCGGCTTACATGCACGGCGCGGCTATTTTGCGAGTACATGATGTCGGTACTGCCAGGAAAGGCCTGGACGCAGTATGGTCGATTTACACCATGAAAAGATCCCAGTTTTTATAAAATTGTCATCTAGACCTTTTGCAATATAAGTTTTAAATCATCTTATTCTCTAAAAATATACTTTTTTGAAGCTGAGCATTTCGCCGGCGAAATTACTCGTCTAAAAAATAATGATAAAATAAGTCAAACGACCTCGTATTTATGATGCCTTCTACAAGCCATTATTTTGATGTTGGTAAAACTGGGGTCTTTTCAATCTACACCCCGTTGTAATAAATCTTAATTATGGTATCCTGTAGCCGTATTTTCTTATTTCATTCCCATGTTTGTTACGAAAGAATTCACCTTCCACGCTTCTCACTTCCTTACGAAATATTTTGGAAAGTGTGAACGTTTGCACGGACACTCATACAAACTTCAGGTTACGATAGAAGGGGATATTGGGAGCAATGACCTTGTGATAGATTTTGGTATATTGAAGCGCGTTGTTGTGAAACATGTGATTGATAAACTCGATCACAATCACTTGAACGATTTGTTTGAAAATCCTTCGGCTGAGCGGGTATGTGAGTGGATTTGGAAAGTACTGGAGCCACTTCCTGAACTATTGCGGGAAGAAGTTAGTGATCCAAATTTGGCTGATGAGATGAAGAAATATTTGAAAGATGGTGAGGGTACCGTTTCTCCTGCTGATGTTGTTGGAGGTGTAAATTTTGGTGTTCGATTATATGAGGTTCGTTTGTGGGAGACTGAGGGTGCGAGTGTGTGGTTGCGGGCAGGGTGAATTTTTTCTCCGAAAAATCTATGCGTGGAATCTTTCTTGGTTTAGGGTCGAATTGTGGCGAGTGCTCGCGGCTATTGCGAGATGCTTTGGTTTTGCTGGAGGAGAGGGGAGTGGTTGCCGTGGCGAAATCGTCGGTCTATGAGACGGAGGCGGTTTTGGCTCAGGGACAGGAAAATCAGCAGAATTTTTTGAATGCGGTAGTGGAGGTGGAGACGGATTTATCACCGAGTGACTTGATGAAAACGTGTCTGGATGTTGAGTTGCTATTAGGAAGAATTCGTTTGAAAGATGATACGCGCTGGAGCGCAAGAACGATTGATATTGATGTGTTACTCTATGGGGGTGAAGTTGTACATACTTCCGAGCTTGTCGTGCCGCACCCTCGCATGCATGAGCGGAATTTTGTTCTTGTTCCGTTGGTTGAGATTTCCGGAGATGTGATTCATCCCGTGTTGAGAATTTCTGCGATGGAGCTATTGAGAAGGAGTGAAGATATTCATCGAGTGATGGTGAGTAAGGAGAATTGGTAAGTTTTTGTAGTATTGATATACTGTCATCATGATCTTTTTGATGTTTGTTTTTATTTTTGAAATTCTTTTTGGGGGATTTGTTCCTCATGGGTTACTGCCTGATGCTCAGGTGAATGTGTTCAATGGAAATGATGTAGTGAGAGAGTCGAGTGTTCGATTTCCCGGGGTGCAGTTTGGGGTTGAGGTGGCTCGGACGGTTGCACAGCGCGCTCGAGGGCTCATGTTTCGGAAGAGTATGCCGCAGGATCAGGGGATGCTTTTTGTATTTGATGATGAGGTTATTCGAAACTTTTGGATGAAAAATACCCTTATTCCTTTGGATATGATTTTTGTGGATAAGGATGGCAAGGTTGTGTCAGTCAGGGAAAATGTTCAGCCATGTAGAGAAAAAGACTCATCATTTTGCTCTACGTACTCCTCGGTTTCGCCTGCTCGGTATGTTTTGGAGATTAATGCGGGATTGGCTCAGTTCCATCATATTCAGGCGGGTTCACGCATGGACATCTCTATTCCATAATGCTACACTGCGCCTGCAATGCAGAAAAACCCAATTAAATTATTTGCTGGAAGCTCCCATCCATTGCTCGCTCAAGAAATAGCGAAGTATCTCAAGGTTCCCGTGTCCGCTGCGATTAATACTCGTTTTGCGAATGGGGAGATTTATACGAGGCCGGTTGAGACGGTTCGTGGATGTGATGTGTATATCATTCAAACGTGTACTGACAAGGTAAATGAGGAGTTGATGGAGTTATTTATCATGCTCGACTCATTGAAGAGATCTTTTGCGGGGAAAATACATGTCGTGATGCCAAATTATGGCTATGCGAGACAGGATAGGGTTGCGCAGCCGAGGGAGCCTATTACGGCGAAGCTGGTGGCAGATTTGATTTCGGCTGCGGGAGCGGATCATATTATTACGATGGCTCTGCATTCCGATCAGGAGCAGGGATTCTTTAACTTCCCGGTTGATAACCTCAATCCGAGAAGACTTTTCGTGGATTATTTCAAGAAAAAGAAACTGAGCGATTTGGTCGTAGTGAGCACGGATGCTGGTGGCGCCAAGGATGTGAAAAAGTTTGCCGATATGATGGGCGTTGATTTTGCTATCGTCCATAAGACTCGTCCCAAGGCTAATGTATCAGAAGTTCTGCATGTAGTAGGTAGCGTTGATGGAAAAACATGTTTGATTTATGACGATATGATCGATACCGGTGGAAGTGTAGTGAATGCGGCGAAGGCGTTACGGGATCGGGGTGCAAATAAAAATATGTATTTGGCTGCAGTGCATGCCGTGTTTTCTGATCCATGTATAGAACGGCTTAAGACTGCGGGTTTCAAGGAAGTAGTGGTCTCTAATTCCATTCCGATTTCTCCGGCGAAGCGATTCAATGGTCTTACTGTTTTGTCCGTAGCGCCTATGCTCGCGCAGATTATTGAAAATGTTCACGAATCAAAATCAGTTACGAATGTATTTATTTAATATGTATTCCCATGATTTATATTGGATCTGACCATGCTGGATATGAGATGAAAGAGGTTCTTAAGGCTTCCATAAAGGATAATGTTGGTGATATGAACTTTGTTGATCTTGGTGTTTTTACGACTGACTCCATGGATTATCCGGATATTGCTCGAGAGGTTGCCGAGAAGGTTTCTGAGAATAAGGATGCTATGGGAATTTTGGTTTGCGGTACAGGGACAGGCATGGTGATTGCAGCTAACAAGCTTGATGGAATCCGTGCCGCGGCCGTGACAACTGATGCGATGGCAGAGATGGCTCGACGACACAACAATGCAAATATTATTACTCTTGGTTCTCGTATTGTTGATCAGGAGGCGGCAAAAAGGATGGTAAAGATATTCCTCGAGACTCCATTTGATAACGACGAGAGGCATCAGCGACGTGTTGATAAAATTACAGAGATAGAGAAGATGAGAGATGAGAAGAAGAAGTAATAAAAGCGGGGACAGTAAAATCAAATTTTTTCTTCGAAAAAATCTATGTCACAAAAAATCTACATCGCACCTTCTATACTTTCCGCTGATTTTGGAAAGATAAATGAAGAGATAGCATCTATAGATGATTATTGCGATCTCATCCATGTTGATGTGATGGATGGACATTTCGTTCCGAATATTACGTTCGGGCCGGGGCAGGTAGGGAAGATGCGCTCGAAGAAGCCTTTTGATGTTCACTTGATGATAGAAAATCCTGAACAATATATAGCAGAGTTTGCGAAGGGAGTGATGAGTGCGGTAGGTGAGGAGCTCTATGCTCAGAGTTATTTGGTGGTGCATCAAGAAACAACAAAAGATTTGCTAGGTGTGATTCAGGCGATTAAACTATTGGGTATGAAAGCGGGCGTTGCACTCAACCCTGCGACCTCTTGGGAGACTATAGAGGGGCTTTTGAATGACATAGATTTAATTGTTTGCATGACGGTGAATCCAGGATTTGGTGGGCAGAAGTTCATCGAGTCGGTAATGCCAAAGGTTGCAAAGCTCAAAGAGCTTAATCCAAAGCTGCTCATCGAGATAGATGGGGGCGTGAATGACCAGACGGCAAGGCTGTGCAAAGAGGCGGGAGCCGATATCCTCGTTGCTGGAAACTACATTTTTAGTTCTCCGGATCGCAAGGCGGCTATCGAGAGTTTGCGATAAAGGCAATTGATGATAAAATTACCCCCTTAAGATATAAGGGTTTATGGCTTCATCATCATACATATCACCTTTAGCTTCCTCGACGGACAAAACTCCTGAGGCGATTTTTGACCCTGCTATAAAAGCAAAATTTTTATCTGATGTTCGTTTTTGTATCGAACATAGTCCTCATCGGCATGATTTTAACACTTCTTCCGTCCCCCTCGAGAAAGATCCGGCCATAGAACAGTTATTTTCTTTTTTAGGAGCCGCTGAGCAAAGATTTGGTATTTCATTTGGGGCGATATTTTCAGAGGATGGTCCGGAGTTGCGCGCATTTATTGGTGAATTTTCTAATTCCTATATGGATGCCACTCGTGGAATTGCCAAGCTTTCCAAAGATATACAGGTGTATCATCATCCGGCAGGACTTCATCCGGAGAATCCGAATGAGTTCAGGAAAGTCCATATGTTTACTGATTTGCTAAGTACATTTATTCATTATGGTCAAAAGCGTGGAGATGCCGAGGATAATCGTCCCTACAAGAAAGGTCATATTGATGAGGTTTTAGGTTTTCTTCGATCGTATTGCGAACCGTTTGCTAGCTCTGTTTTGGAGGCATGTCGTATTCATGATGTCGGCGAAGATTTTGATCATCCCGAAGGTTTTATGGTAAAGGCAGGCTTAACTCCGGATCAAAAAGGTGATTTTTTTCAATTTCTTTGTGATTATCTAGATGCTCATTTGCCACCGGTTAATTTCCCCGATTCTTTTCGCGATATGCGCTTATGGGATGGTTCAGGAAGGCCATTTCTCACAGGGGATCAATTTGATGCTTACGCCTCTCGTAAACTTCATCATTCCGATACGCTTCGTGATCTTTCCAAAATTCAGGGTGCCATTCCCGGATATGCCAAGGATAGATATCGTGATGTGAATTCGAAGTTGCATCGTATTCTTTCTGAGTCGGATCCTCGTATTCGTATGGTTATGTTTGTGCAATATTTTTTCCCAAAAGCGTTTGATACGCTTAGTAATGTGTATTCTTATTTTCAAATGAGTCACAAGGCCGGGGGGGATGCCGAACATTCCGAGAGGGAAAAGTTTAAACGCCGACAGATGGAGGGAATGGTTCGCAACATTGTGTTGAAAGGTATGCAACGACTAGGCGCCCAAATCGCGCATTACAAAATCAATGATGCCTTGAAGTTTCCCCACTGGGACAAGCGACAAGACTACAAGGCTATGATTAAAAGTATTACCGACAAGGACAGAGATGGTGGTGGTATGAGTAGGGCTGAAATATTTGAACGCGATCTCTTCAAGGCTGTTGCGCAGCTTTATAAAAATGCCTATCAAGAGCCTCTTCCCGAAGATTCCATTCAGATCATCATGTGGCGACGTGCTATTCATGATATCAAGGCGAGTGTCCAGAGGGCTATCGACTCAGGTGTTTTGCCCGATGCAACCAAGTTTATGCATGTTATTGATATACGAGTTTTGGATTCGCGTCCCGAAGTTGCTCTCCGTATTAAGACTATCATAGAGAGTGTTATGGCAAGTTTTGTGCCTATTATTGAGAGAGGAAAATTGGTAGCAGAAAGACAACATCCGCTCATAGGAGAGCTATGTTCTGTTCGATCCGACGATGGTATTCCCAAGAAAACTACTTCTTTCGGACATGTTGTTTACTCGTTACGCAGTTTGCCCGAAGTGCGTCGAGATTTAGAGGGTCTTGTTAGTACGGTATATCTCAATCAGGACATGATTGCTTTTGGGAAGTTACGAACTTTCTTGGACATACTGCGAATGCATGTTGGTCATGTTGAAGGGGTTTTGAAGGTCATTGAGGATGAGTTGCGGTATCTCGCAACGTTACCGGTTGCTCAACAAATGAGCGATACTCACTCGCAAATTTATTCGGCCCTACAGTATTTTGTATCTGATTCAAACGCAAAACAGGCATCCGAGGATCATGTGAATATTTTTGGAGAAAAGATGGACAGTAGTGTGTCTATGGTTCCTTATGCTGAAGAGGTTATGAAGCTCTATCATGATTACAAAGAGCAGATTATGACTCACATGTCTTCACGTATTGAGTTGGGAAAATTTTCTGTTGTTCTTGATGGATCTCGCATGGTTGCTGACTCTCATATTACTCTTCCAAAAGATTCCAATCCTCTTTATGGTTTATTTTATTATTTTCCAATGCTCGCTTGTCATAGTATTAAATCTATTCGTGTTAATCGTGGAGGTACGCAAAATATTTTTACGGATGTTGAGGTTATGAAACATCTCACCTTAATTCCTGGGGATAAGGTTGAGGTTCAGTTGAATCTTGAGCGAAAAGATAGAAAAAATATTATAAAAGCTATGGGATTTGCTCGACGGACGCTGTATCCGGATAAGGAGGTGGTGCTTGATTCGTAGGTTTTGGCTTAGAGGATCCCTTGCCTAAAGAGCGATCTGCGTTTAAGATACGCCTTGCTGCTACGTGCGCTCGTAGCTCAGGGGATAGAGCATCAGCTTGCGGAGCTGGTGGCCGCAGGTTCGAATCCTGCCGGGCGCACCATTATAAAATTATACCTGTCAGATCGTAGTGGTTGTATCCCATTGCTCGTAGCGTGAGATAGGCGGGCTGCAGAATGATAAAAAGTTCTTCAAGTTCTTCTTCATGTTCATCGCGGGGCGATCCATATTCTCTACCCTTTTGATCGTTTTCGTCGTGTACTGTGGAGAATTTTGTTAATTCCCAAAGTTCATCGGCTCTGTTCATATTAATTCTATTTTGCTCTACTGCCTGGGTGATATCATCATAAAACTGTTTTAGCGTTTTTGTTTTTTTATATTCACTCTCGTGAGTATTTCCATCTAAATTTTCATCTATAATTTCGACTTCTTCAAATAGTTTTCGTTGTTGTTTTCCGGCTCTTCCCGGAAGGTTTAACATGAAATTACAGAAAAAATTCTACTCCAACGTTCCGGTTTTGTTCGCTGTAGTTCGTCAACTTTTTCCGCTATGAAAGCTTTTATTTTCCCTATATCTGCCGATGCGTGAATATGCTCGATTTTCGCACTTAGATCGTCTCCATCTTCCGGTGGTGACATTGTGTGTATTTGCATTGTCTTATTATACCCAAATATTGACTTTTTTGCAATCCATAAGCTCTTAATTTTGTGCTTTCGTTTACATAAAACTGCCCATTTGTTAGTATGTCGGTACATGTATATATCTCGACCAGTATCAGCTACGGTATCTTTTCTTCTTGTTGCAGGTTTGTTGATGCCTGCAGGTGCTGCCGTTCTTCCTGTTTCTACTCCTCCTGCTAGTCCTATTGCAAGCGCAATCCAGCCTAACGAACTTGGACGTATTCCTATCCTTGAGTATCATCAGGTTGGACCGAAGGAGACTCGTTGGACTCGATCGTTTGAGGCTTTTCGGGGTGATCTTCAGTGGCTTTATGCTAATGATTATCGGGCGGTGTCGCTTTATGACTTTTTGGATCAGAAAATCTCCCTGGAGTATGGGAAGAAGCCGGTAATTTTCACCTTTGATGATGGGGGATATACACAGCTCAATTTCAAAGATGGAGTGGTAGATCCTTTTACGGCCGTTGGCATTATGGATGATTTCTTGAAAATTCATCCTGATTTTGGGGCGAGTGCTATGTTTTATCTGAATGCGAATCCATTTCCTTTAGTGAAAGATAAGAAAAAGGCATTGGATTATTTGTTATCTACCGGCCGTCAAATAGGGAATCATACGATTGGCCATGCGAATTTAGCGAAGACAGATGCGGCTGGAGTAACGAAAGAATTGGCAGCAGCGGACAAGTATATTAGAGGACTAGGTTTCCCGGATGTGCGCTTAGATACTTTGGCCTATCCGTTTGGGGGTGTGCCGAAAGGCGCAGCATTTGAGGCACAGAAAAAATATGTGAAGTTGGGATTGTTGGTTGGTTCGGAACCCACCTTTCTCCCGTATGCGGCGAAGTATGATGCTTATCGCGTGCCGAGAATTCAGGGCATTGATGACGAGTGGAAAAGATGGTTCAGAAGGGGAGTAGGTGAGACAAAAAAATCATCTCTCAGCCCGATTTTTTCACCATTTGTAAGTGATGGAAATCCTGATCAAGTCACGATGTTGAATGAGAAAGGACTCTCGAAAAATTTATTGAGAAAAGGAGTGGCGGTGCAGGTAGGGGCAAGTTTGCCATCTGTAACATCGGAACCGGTTGTTAAAACTGCTGTAAAATCCGCGAGCATCATGGATATTATTCGTAGGGGTCAGATGCGTTTTGCGAGGGCTTCTTTAGAGGGAGTTGTTGAACAGGAGATGACGGTTAAGCTCGAGCCGAAGCCAACTGTTGTGAAGGAGAAAACTCCGGAGATCAAGAAGACAAATGTCATTCCGAAATCCGTTACTACTCCAAAAGCAGGAACAGAGGCAAAGCCCGCGGTTGAGCCATATCCTTATTTGGCCTGCAACGATCCCGAGGCCGATGCCTATATTAGTTATAAAAAAACAGGAGTTGTGGCGGCGCCATCACCAGTTGGTAGTACACTACCATGGGCACGAGTTGTGGCATTTCCCGGATCGGTCGTACGATGGGTTCGCGAGACGACACATCCGAATGCTGTTCGTGGAATTTATTTCACTGGATCAACGGCAGCTGGAGAGACCGGGAAGAAACTGACGACCAAACTTATTGCTTCGCGTGGAAACGCTGTTGTTTTTGATATTGATGAGAGTCAGGGGGCTCTGACCTACGGGAAACCTGATCAGAAACCGTTACTCCGAGATTTGAGCGGTTTTGTGCAAGATATGCATTCCAAGGGAATGTACACTATTGCGCGCATTGTTGTTTTTAAGGATAGAATCGTCACCCGAGTGCGTCCGGATTTAGCTATTCAAAGTAGTGGAGGCGGTATGTGGAGAGATAACAAGGGTGCGGTTTGGATGGATCCATCGAATCCCGATACGGTACAGTATGCGATTGATTTGGCAAAAGAGGCTGCGGCTATGGGTGTCGATGAGGTCCAGTTTGATTATGTGCGTTTCCCGACTGAAGGAAATTTGGCTTCCGCACGGTTTAAATATGATTCTTCGAAGAAACAGAAATGGGAGGTAATTCGAGATTTCATGAGAGAGGCTCGCAAGCAAACTATTCCTAGTGGTGTGAAGTTGGGTGCGGATATTTTTGGTATCGTCGGATGGCAGGGTGGCTATGATGCGAAGACTACCGGCCAGAAGATCGAGTGTATCGCCCCATATTTGGATGTGATTTATCCTATGGGCTATCCATCACATTTCGGTCCTGGATTTGGTGGACACAAAAATCCTGCTGATGAGCCGTATTATTTCACCTGGAAGACCGCACAGTATTTCGTGAACTACTCTCGTGGAACGGGTGTTGCGATCCGGCCGTGGTTGCAGGCGTTTATGTATCGCGTGACAATCCCGTATAACGGTGATTACATTTATCAACAGATGAAGGGTGCGTTTGACGCTGGATCCGATGGATTTGTGTTGTGGAATGCCGGAAATGGCTATGATGTGGCGTGGAGTGTGATTGGAAAATAACAGTTTATACATGTCTTATGAAAAAAATCTTTGCTATTTCGCTCATTCTTTCTTTAGTAATTTCCCAGCAAGCTTTCGCTTTTTTTGATCCAGGCTCTGGAAAAATTTTCTCTGACGTGAAGGATCCACATCCTTATGCATATCAAATTGATTGGCTTGGAGATAATGGCGTGGTTCGTGGATATGATGATGGAACATTTAAGCCGGAAAAGTGTGTGAATAGAGCGGAGTTTTTGAAAATGATGTACGTGATGCGTGAAACAGATGTAAGTGCTCCGTATCCAGTGGCGATGTATATGTTTGGCGATGTTGATTTGAAGGCTTGGTATTGGCCATATCTTCGTTATGCGATTAAGGATGACATCGTTCAAGGCTATCCAGATAAAACCTTCCGTCCTGACCAGTGCGTGAAGCGTGTTGAGGCGGTGAAGATGGCAGTGCTGGGTTTTAATGATGGGAAGGTTCCTAAACCATGGGGCATGCTTCAACCAGCGTTGAGTGACGTGGCTCACGATGCTTGGTACTCACCCATGATGGAGTATGCTCATGATGCTCTTATTCTCGGCACAGCTCATGTGAAGGTTACGATGATGGGCGTTGCGGATGGTCATGGGAAATACTTCCCCGATCAGGCCATGACCCGTGGTGAGGTGGCGTATCTTCTCTATATGTCAAAAGCACTCAAAGACAATAATGTAGCCGCACATGATGGTTCCATCTGGGCTAATGGAAAAAAGGAGGTTCTCTATAATGAAGAGCGCGGGTTGCTAATGCCAAAACAATTTCCTGATGCTTATGGATTTGATGGCTGCGGAAAAATGGATATTTATGCGAAAGAATCTTGGTATAATGCCTGGAAATCGGCTGCACTTGCAGCAAAAATCGATACAGCGAAAATTTCTGATGCATGCTATTCGCCTGAGAAAAATGTATTAATTTTTATGGTTCCTCAAGGATATGCCAGTATGTCGGATATATATAAATATGATGGTGTGAAGTTAGACAAGGCTTCATTTACTCATGGGGATCGTCAATGGTTTGCCGGACCAGAAGAATTTGGGAAGCGAATGGGTACATATATTTCCCTGATAGGTCATAGCGGTGATGCAGGTTGTGGGTCTGATCAATATTTTGAGTATTATTATGGTCAAAATATCGTGAAACTTACGAAGGAGAGCTCATCCTGCGTGGATCCTCTGACGGATGAGCAGGGGGAAATAACGTGGACAAGATATTAGGACTGATTGAGGAAACTTTTTGAAATTAGAGCAATAAATTCTATTTTTATTTGTTTATTTTTGCCTTGCTCGCCCACATATTTTGATATATAAAGTCGCGGACAATTTCCTCGTCACTATTATATATTTTGTTATTTTTTTATGTCTCCCGCTTCGTTTTCTGCTCCATCATCTCGTCCATCCGGTGGATATATTCCTCCAGAGGGAGTGCTTTCTCCGCATCGTGCCCCCACTAAGTTACATCAGCGTGTTGATATAAAAGACCTCCCGATTCAGGCTATTTCTTCGGGGTTATATTTGGATATTGTAGTTGCCCAGCGTTTTACGGATCAGGATTTGTTTGTATATCATGATCTTTTGTCCTGTTCTCAATCGCTTCCTACTTGGATTGCTATTCATGATGAGATCGCCATGAAGCTTGCGGGTAAGCCCCTTTTTCCTCAATTGCCTGGTAGTATATCCGAGGAGTCTAGAGAGATGTCTCATGATGATTTTTCTTCGTATTATGCGCCCGGACTTTCCCAGGACACTTCGATGACTATTTCCATGCTTCATTTCTTCCATCATTTGCATACAAAGTTTGGGATAAAATCGATGAGTTAATGTGGTGTTTACGTCCAAAAATACCCTTGTCCTAGAGGTTTGGCTTGTCTTGGTTGCCTAATTCGGTGTAGGATAGGTTGCCATGGATTTTAAACTTGTATCGCCATATCAGCCAAAAGGAGATCAGCCCAAAGCTATTGAGAAGCTGGTTCGTAATGCCAATAAGGGCATGCGTGACCAGGTCTTGCTTGGTGCTACGGGAACGGGAAAGACGTTCGTGATGGCGAATATGATCCAGCAACTCCAGAAGCCGACGTTGATTTTGGCGCATAACAAGACACTTACGGCTCAGCTTTGTACGGAGTTCAAGGAACTTTTTCCGGATAATGCGGTGAGTTATTTCGTTTCGTATTATGATTATTATCAGCCGGAGGCGTATATGCCTGCGTCGGATACCTATATTGAAAAAGATGCTTCGATTAATGAGGAGATTGAGAAGTTTCGACATGCAGCAACGGTAAATTTATTAACGAGAAAGGATACGTTAATTGTGGCTTCTGTTTCCTGTATTTATGGTTTGGGTGATGTGTCTTCCTACTCACAGTTAGCTATCGAGCTGAAGGTGGGGGAGGAGCGAAAGCGAGATAAATTATTGAGACATCTTACGGATATCCAGTACCGCCGTAGTGATATGGAGTTCAAGCAGGGTATGTTCCATGTGCTTGGTGATAGTGTGGAAATTTTTCCACCGCACAAGGATACGGTTTATCGTGTGGAGTTTTTTGGAGATGAAATTGAGAAAATTTGTGAGGTGGATTTCATTACGGGCGAGGTGATTACCGAGATGCCGTCGGTGACGATATTCCCGGCGAAGCACGATGTGACCACTCCCGAAAAAATTAAAAATGCCGTCGATAAAATTCGTGCGGATATGGAGATTCGTCATAGTGAGTTTCTGAAGATGGGGAAAATTGTAGAGGCGGAACGTCTGAAAACCCGAACGGAATATGACTTAGAACTATTGCAAGAAACGGGTTACTGTAGCGGTATTGAGAACTATACGAGGTACCTGGCGGATCGAGAGCCAGGACAGCAGTCAGCAACATTGATGGATTATTTTCCGGATGATTTCTTGCTCATTGTGGATGAGTCGCACATCACTATCCCGCAAATTGGAGGTATGTTTAATGGTAACTATTCCCGTAAGCAGACGCTTATTGATTATGGTTTCCGTCTACCATCTGCGCATGATAATAGACCGTTGAAGTTTGAGGAGTTTGAGAAACATGTTAATCAAGCGGTATACGTATCGGCTACACCGGCCAAATATGAAATGGGCGCGGTCAAGATGGATCCGGAGAAAATTGTGGATTTGGTAATTCGTCCTACGGGGCTTGTGGATCCGATTGTTGAGGTGCGTCCTACGAAGCATCAGATTGACGATATTTTGAATATGATTCAGGAGAGAATTAAAATGGGAGAGCGTACATTGATTACGACCCTCACGAAGCGGTCGTCCGAAGATCTCACCGAGTTTCTCATTGATGCCGGAGTGAAGGTGAAGTACTTGCACTCGGATATTGATACCATGGAGCGTATAGAGATTCTGCGTGAGTTGCGATTGGGATTATTGGATGTAGTAGTTGGTATTAACTTGCTTCGAGAAGGTTTGGATCTTCCGGAGGTTTCGTTTATTGCTATTCTAGATGCGGATAAAGAGGGTTTTTTGCGCTCGGGTCCTGCGCTTATCCAGACCATTGGACGAGCTGCCCGTAATATCAACGGAACAGTGGTTCTCTACGCTGATCGTATGACGGCGGCCATGACGATGGCTATTGGTGAGACGAATCGACGTCGCGCGATCCAGGAGGCATACAACAAGGAGCATGGCATTACCCCGAAGACGATTATCAAGGCGATTAAGGATATTGCGATGGGTCGCAAGAAAGAAGATGTGAAGAAGTTTGATCCTAAGAAAATTCCAAAGAGTGAGGTTGCCCAGGTTATTCACATGCTTGAGTCACAAATGGAGCTGGCTAGCGAGAATCTCGAGTTCGAGAAGGCGGCTGAGTTGAGAGATCAGATTGAGGAGCTTAAAAAAATGATGGTATGAGTAGTCGATTGTTGACGGAGATAGGCGATCTGGTTGCAATTCTTGATCCTGATAAAGTTAGGGGAAATTCTAATCGCGCTTTGGATATGTTGGCCGATCGTGGGCTTTTGGATGATTTGATTATTCGTCGAGAAATGGCGGAAGTACTTTTGGAATGTGTGAAACAGGTATTTTATGATGATATGTGGATGCCTTCTGGGGAGCGGTTCATTGCGACGAATCAACGTGATGGTGTTTCTGATGAGCCTGCGGAAACGTTTGGTCGTACCTTGCTTGCTATGCTTGAGGAGCGCGAGAGGCGTAATTTTGAGTCGGTTGCTGCGGTGCAGCAGCATATCACTCCATTGATAATGGAGGCTCTTGATCTGAATCCTTTCAGTTATGCTGAGAGCAGAATATTGTATCCAAGCGCCTATGCTGCCCACGTACTTCGTGGTCCTATTTTTTGTGACGTTTATCCCGATGTGCGCAGGAGAGTTTTTGGCATTATGGGTGAGATTCGTGAGTGGCATTATCGCGCTGTACGAGAGGCTCCGTCAGAGCAAGATAAAACTGAACTCGTTTCAACAACAGAGTTTGTTTCCAAGTGGATGAGCGAGAAGTTTCCGTATGGTGCCGCTAATGGCTCACTGTAGCCCTACTTCTGTGCCGATGAGTAACTCATTTAAAACATCTTCCCAGGTAGTAAGTTTCTTGAGTCTTTTTTCTAATTTTTGACGGAATAGTCGGAGACGTGCTGCGAGAAGTGAACTTATGTGCAATGACATTATTTCTCTGCTTGTTGAGAGTTTATTCCATTTTGAATTTATATATTGATCTGATGTTGATGCAAAATCGTTTGGTTGACTAATCGTATTCTGATTTTCTAAATGAGTAATTTCGCCGGCGAAATTTTCAGCTTTGATTTCTTGATTTTCAATGCCAATAGGTGATAAGGCAATTTTTTCATTTTCTTTGCAAATGATGTTAGGTAATTGTTCCTGTTGCTGTTTTCGAAGGTCACGAGTGTAAACAATTAAGGCGGACCTTGAGAGATTTTTTAATAATTCTAGCCATGTCTCCTCGTTGCCGGAAGTGACTAACGATAGAACAGCCCTAATCTTTGACCATCCAATTTCGCCACGATAGAGGGCGCGACGAAGGTGTGGCAGGTTGACTAGCTGATCATCAAGCCGTAATACCTCACTTACAACATCATAGCTCACTCCTCCAACAATGAGGGCAAAATGAAAAATGGAGGAAAATTTCTTTGCGTCGTATATGTTTCGACGAGCAATCAGTGGCAGTAATCCAGTAAACATTCTTCGTGATTTTACAGAAATGCTGCCTAGTTGCTGGCATCTTTTGAGTAGATCGGTATCACTCAGGGATTCAGGATCATGGGTCGCTGATTGAATGAGTTGTTTATTGAGAAAATAATTCATAAAATACTACTATGGATTATCGTAGTATCTCATGCTTTTTTACGGCTTGCTAATAACAAAATCCTGAATAGTTCCTGACAGGAAGGTGACACAAATGCGATAGGAATATTTTTTATTTTCCCTCGGGAAGTTCTCTCATAACCGTTATTCCCTCAGGAAGTGAGTCGAGAATAGCATCGCCCCAGGATTTGTGAAGGATGCGGGTGTCGAAGATGTAGAGGTTTTTTTGAGCGGTTGAGGGGGTCGGATTTTTGAGGAACTGGTTGAGGAATCCGAGGAAGCGGAGGGTTGCCTCAGGAAGTGAGTACTGCGTGAACGCGTTCATATAGCGCTGATTTTGCATTTGGATGAGGGGATCCGATGGTGGATCGAATGGAATTTTCTGAAAGATGAAGTTTTCGTAGGGGAGTTTACTGAGTTCAATTTTTTCAAAAAAAGCGAAGGTTCCGAAGAGAACAGTATGTTCCGGATCGGCTCGATACTTCTCTCCAATCTTTCCTTTTCCACCACTGAAGTCCTGACTGAGGAGGTCGATGTCGCTGCGTCGGAGGTTGGTAGCAAGCGCATAATAGGCGTTGTGGAGTGTACGTTTCGATCCGAAAATAGCGATCGTTTTGCCCGGAGCTTCTTTGATAATTTTTCCCATCAGTGCGTTGGCGTGCATGTTGTATTCCGCTTTTTCCTGATCGGGTAGGTGTGCGGGGATAATGATTTTTACATTAGCAATCAGGTCAGGACGGGGGCCGATTACTATTTCTTTGATGTTTTCGTCGTTAAGGGAAAGTCGATCACGAATATAGTCGAATGATTTTGCTACGCGCATGGTGGAAGACAGAAATATTCTCGTCTTTTGATCTTTGAAAAATGGCATATTCCATACTGTTTCCATGGTCTCAATCGGCATATAGCGAAGGCGAATTTCCTCGGCGTGATTTTGGCCGAGCATAGCCATAGAGGAGCTTTTTACTGCGCCTTCTATGAAGAGACTTTTTGCGACAGATAACTCCTCGAGAAGTTCCCCATATATATCAGGTTGCTCACTCATGTGCTCGGTGAGATAGGCGAGAATGATCTGATATAGTTCCTGGATTTGTATCCACTCTTTGGTATTTTTATGCGCGTCCTGGATGAAGAGAACGTCGAGATCTCTTTCGGTGTACTTGCGATAAATTAATCCGAGCATGCCGAAAAAGAACTGCATTTTTTCCCAAAGGAGGGATGCTCCGCTATCCTGAAGAACTCCCGTGAGTTTGTATTTTTCTTCTAATCCATCGAGAGAAAATGTGCGTGAAGTGGCGGAGAAAATATGTTTTTCAAAATGGTCCGCCTCGCAGACGATTAGATTTTTGATGTCGTGAAGATGGCTTGATGGTGCGATAATTTCCTTTGCGAGAGCTCGGTGGTAGCAGACGAGAATCTTCGCTTGTTCTTGTTCTTTGTAGGCTTTTTGCATGAATGGTTCTTCTACAATTTTGCAGCGCCATGGATTGATATTTATTCTTTCCCACTTACGATATTCTTCACCGTTGAGGCAGAGTTCGTCTTGTTCGCCTTTTTCCGTATAGGTACTCCAGAGATATATTTTTGTGAAAAATACTGCCTCTTCAAATGATTTATTTTCTTTTTCCATCTCTGATTTGAGACGCGAAGGAGAGAGATATCGTCCTGTTTCTTTGATGAGAACGATGTCCTTGTTGTCTGAAAACGTGCTGTGGAAGAGGTTTTCCTGTAGTCCAGGCGTTGCGAGTGTGATGAGTGTTTTCTCGTTATTTTTTTCGTGATACTCCATGAGTGCGTTCACCATGGCGGTATATTTTCCGTTTCCTATGCCGATTTCTAGGAGGAGCGTTTCGTTTTTTTCTAGTGCCTCGCCGATGGCCTTTTGAATTTCCTCCTGTTTACTGCTGGATTGAAATTCTTTTTTTGGCTTACTGATAAGGTTTTCTTCGATGTATGTTCCACCCTTTTTTCCGCCTTGAAACAGTAGCGAGTAGTGCGGAGTTGTCTCTCCAAAAATATCGCGAATAGTCTGTAGTATCTTCGGATCCAGCGTTTGAATTTTTTTCAAAAGTTTCTGGAAGAGCGTGGCGCACGCGATCGTATCACTCATCGCCCGGTGATTCTGTTTATCAGCAATGCCGAAAACGGCAGAGAGTGTTTCAAGGCTATAGGATGGCATTTTTGGATACAACGTCGCCGTGAGTGGAAGTGTGTCGAACTCAACATTATTAACGAGGCCGAATCCTTTGTTACGGAGGAAGCTGGTATCAAAGGTAATATTATGACCAACGATGGGGAGGTCTCCGATGAAGTCGATAATTTGTTGCTTCACATCTTCGAGTTTCGGGGCGTTAGCAATGTCTTCATCGTGTATCCCTGTGATATGTGAAACGATTTGCGGAATAGGCACGCCAGGATTGACGAGTGTTTGGTATCGTTCATAAATTCCATTCTCATCAAATTTGATCGCCGCTACCTCTATGGGATAGTCGGAGACCGGGTCAAAGCCGGTGGTTTCGAGATCGAGAGCTATATACATCGAGCGGTAGTATAGCAGATTTTTAGCCCTTTTGAAGACTATCGAGCTCTGCGTGAGTGTTTTGAGGTAATGCCATGACTTTCAAAAATGTTCGTTAATCGTACTCGTTCATCGGGTGTTGTTCTAATTCCAGCTTCAAAGAGTATCTGCATGATTTTTATACGGGCAGCTTCAATTGTTTCTAAATGGCCCTGTCTGTCAATTTCCGAAAGCTGATTCGAAATATCAACCCCGAAAATAAGCTGAATACTATCGGAAAATTGCTCCTGTGCTGTTGGCGATAATTTCATGATTGCCCTGACCTTAGAGAACCTTCATGAACTTATCAAATAGAAATTCGGTATCTAATGGGCCGGGAGTGGATTCCGGGTGGAATTGAACGGCGAAGAAGGGGAGTGTGTTGTGGCGGACGCCCTCTACGGTGCCATCATTGACGTTTTCGAACCATACGGACCAGTTTTTCTTGGGAAGGGTCTTAGGGTCGACCGCAAAGCCATGGTTCTGGGTCGTGATATAGCAACGTTTGGTGTCGAGGTCCATGCAAGGCTGATTTTGTGAGCGGTGACCAAATTTCAGCTTGTAGGTCTTGGCGCCGGCAGCGATGGACATGAGCTGATTTCCCAAACAGATTCCGAAGGTTGGAAGTTTGGCATCGAGCGCTTTTTTGACGATGGCATGGGTTTCTTTGATGAGCATGGGATCGCCCGGGCCATTTGAGAGAAAGAGGCCGTCGCACTTGATACCTTTTGCAAGGAAGTCATAATTCCAGGGAACACGGATAATATTGGCTCCGCGATCGAGAAAGTTTCTGATGGAGTTGTTTTTGATACCACAGTCGAGAAGGACGATCGTTTTTGCCTTTCCCTTAGCTTTTGTCGTCTTGTAGGTTACAGGCTCTTTGACGCCTACGGCCGCGACGAGGTTATCTTTGTTCGGGTCATGAAATTTGCCTGGGTCTTTGCCGTCAACGACGACCTTGCCAAGCATGGCTCCAAATGTGCGGAGATGTTGTGTAAGCGCACGAGTATCTATTCCGGTGATGCCCGGGACATTATGCTGCTTTAACCAGTCTCCAAGCGACATTTTTGCCTGCCAGTGGGAGTAGTTTTCTGAGTATTCGCTGACGATAATAGCCGAAGTGTGAATTTTTGGACTCTCGAAACGATCTTCGAGACCGTTCGTAATGGTATTTTCTGGAATACCATAGTTACCAACGAGCGGAGAGGTGAAGGTCAAAAGTTGTCCTTCGTATGATGGATCGGTAAGTGTTTCCGGGTAGCCCATCATGCCTGTATTGAAAACGGCTTCTCCTAGCACTGAAACAGGTGCGCCAAAAGAAGTACCGGTGAAAATCGTGCCATCCTCCAGCACGAGCTTGGCTGGAATTTTTGCCGATTGGTCTGAAATTTTTCCTTTCATTGGGCGTATTGTAGACGAGGAATCACAAAGAGGGAAGGAGATTTCATGTGAATTTGTCAAACGAGTATTATGTTGATATACTTCTGCCGATATGACTCAAATCAGCTTCAAAGGACAGGATATTCTTTCAACGGAGCAGTTCAGCCGGGATGATATTCTGCATGTTTGCGAGATAGCGAAGTCGTTCGAGCCGGTGGCGCAGAAAAAGGAGACGAGCGATATTATGAAGGGCTGCGTGATGGCCTCTCTTTTTTATGAACCTTCTACGAGGACGCGGTCGAGTTTTGAGACTGCAATGGCGAGACTTGGTGGTAGAACGGTAACTGTGATTGGAGAGGCGGATTCTTCGCTTTCGAAAGGTGAGACATTATATGATACTGGAAAGATGATGGAGGCGTATGCCGATGTGATTGTGATGCGACACAAGATAGTGGGATCGGTTGCCGAGATGGCTCTGGGGGCGAGTGTTCCGGTCATTAATGCCGGAGATGGTCATGGCCAACATCCAACGCAGGCGCTATTGGATATGTATACGATTTTGAAAGAAAAAGGACGAATTGATGGTTTGAAAATTGTGATGGCGGGGGATTTAAAATATGGAAGAACGGTTCATTCGCTTCTTTTGCTGCTTAGACATTTTGATGTGAAGTTGGTTTTTGCCTCGCCTGCTGCGCTGAAGATGCCGGCCGAATATGAGAATTTTCTGAAGGAGAAGAATATACCCTTTGAGGTCACTGAAAATTTTGGTGAGGCTATCGTAGGTGCCGATGTTTTGTATACGACTCGAGTGCAACGCGAACGATTTGATGATTTAGAGGAATACGAACGATTGAAATTGGCTTTTGCGGTCAATAGGGCGTTTATTGAGAAGTTCAATCCTGAAATTACTATTATGCATCCATTGCCGCGCGTGGGAGAAGTTTCCATGGACGTTGATGATTTGCCGGGTGCAGCGTACTTCCGCCAGGCGGCGAATGCTGTTCCGGTGAGAATGGCGTTGTTGGCGCTCGTGACAGGAAGAGTGTAAAATTTCAGCTTCATTTGGTACTTTTATCCATAGAGGAATTAATTCTTTCTTGTCTTTTGCGCACGTTAAACCGTGGAATGCATAATTTGTGACCGGTGCTCCTCGTATACCTCCTTTGGAGTGCGGTAATTGAGAGTTCGACGTGGGCAATTATTGAGCCAATCAACCGCCAAGTCAACTTGCTGCTGCGTTACCGTAGAAAAATC
>CALRDN010000010.1 GCA_943354965.1 Candidatus Peribacteria bacterium
ATGCCAAAGAAATTCTAGAAAAAGCCGTCAGATCTGTCGTAGACGAAGAACCCGGATTAGCCCTTTATAGCTACGATAGCTACAAAGACCAACCCTATGCCAAAGAAATTCTAGAAAAAGCCGTCAGATCTGCTATAAACAAAGCACCCGGATTAGCCCTTCAATACTTTTTCTACTACGAAGACCAACCCTACGCCAAAGAGGTTCTAGAAAAAGCCGTCAGATCTGCCATAGACAAAGATCCCAGATCGGCCCTTTATTACTACAATAGCTACAAAGACCAACCCTACGCCAAAGAGGTTCTAGAAAAAGCCGTCAGATATGCTGCAGACAAGGATTTAGGAGCAGCCATTGATTACTTCGACTCCTACAAAGACCAACCCTACGCCAAAGAAATTCTAGAAAAAATGGGATTATATCTATCAAATAATCTCACTTCAGAAACGGCTTTAAGAATCGTACGGTTGATTAACGACCTACATGATGTCAAAGATGAGCTCCGTTTTCTTATTGTAGAGAAAATGCCGGCTTCGGCTCTCTATGCCCTGATGGTCGAAGGAGATCGAGAAATATTTACTTCATCATTCAATGGATTGTTCAATCGATTTCTCGCAAAAATGCATGCAGAAGAAAAAAAAAGTGATCAGGTGATGCAATCAGGAGATGGTACAAAAACATTCCTACGGCTCTGTGCGAGTTACAATCGCCTCAGCGAATTTCTCGCAACGATGGACCCCACCAAAGCGCGACAAATCCTGAGGGATTCCGTAATAGACCTCGGCAAGCCAGAAGATCGTCTCAAAAACGCCGTCACGCTTGCGGATACCTTCTCTGTCCTCAAGGATCCTACGCTTATGTCTTCCATGAGTGGGTTCGTCAAAGAAGCCTACGCAAAGGCAGAAAAGTCAGGTGATATAAAATTCAAGAAACTCTACGGCCTCCTCGCGAGCATCATCGCAACCAAGATCAACGATCCATGGTTTTCCCAGATGGCAGTCAAATATCCACTAGAAAATGTTTCAAGTCTCCCCTCCAAAGAGCTCTTCAATCCGGATAATAAAAACATACAACAATACTTTTTTTACAAAGATAAAGATGGCAAAGACTCATTTGCAAACTTTCTCAGATATTATAAATCCCAGCCAGATTGGAAGATGCAAGATCGCGGTTCCTACATCTATATCTCCAAAAAAATAAAAGACAGGACCGTGGAAATGTATGCCAACAAACCGGAAAATGAAGAAGATGGCCCTGACGACATCCAAAAAGAATTTGCCACCAGAAACATCAAAACGATCGTCGTCGTCCATCGTGGTCACAGCTTCCATGCTGCAAAAACCATCAAGCGCATCACTGACATCGCCCGTATCGTCTGGATGGGATCGTGTGGAGGATATCGAGAGGTCGCAGGTGTATTGGAAAAATCTCCCAAGGCTCATATCATCTCCACTAAAGGCACCGGAACGATGCTCATCAACGATCCTCTCCTCAAAGCTCTCAACGAAACAATCTTATCCGGGAAGGATATCGTCTGGTCAGCCTTCTGGGCAGAAGCCGAAAAAAAACTCGGTAAAAATGAAAATTTTCCTAACTACGTTGCGCCAGACAAGAATCTTGGAGTGAACTTCATGAAGGCGTATCAGAAGCAGTGATAAGAAGAAACCGAAATCGGGAACAAAATTTCTGCGAAGCAGAAATTCGTGGTGCGGATGAGAGGACTTGAACCTCCATGGGGTTGCCCCCACTACGACCTGAACGTAGCGCGTCTGCCATTTCGCCACACCCGCATGTCTATTTTTTAATGCTGGCTAAATTGAACCTGCGGCGGTAATATTACAGCCAGATGAACAAAATACAAACCTCAGTTAAGGAAAAGCCCTATATTACTACTCCGGTAGCACATTTGAAGACGCCACCTAAACATGCTATCTATGAAAAATCATGCGGCGTGGTGCTTTTCCGCATTGAAAAAGGGGAAAGGTATTATCTATTATTGCACTATCCAGGCGGTCACTGGGACTTCGGGAAGGGTCATGTAGAATTAAACGAAAACGAAATCGAGACCGCACTCCGCGAGATGAAAGAGGAGACAGGAATTTCAAAAATTACATTGCTGAAAGATTTTCGTCACAAAATTGATTACTATTATCGTCGTGAGCGAAAGCTGTATCACAAAGACGTGATTTTCTTTATTGGGAAAACGTCTGAGGAAAAGGTAAAAATTTCCCACGAACATCAGGGTTCTACATGGCTTCCCTATGAGGAGGCGATGAAAGAGCTGACATTCGATAACGCACAGAAACTTCTCAAGAAGGCCGAAAACTTTTTGCGAAAAGAGGATAAGTAGGCTATCGTGTTGAGGTAAAAATCTACTTCATTACACACGAAACGGTATGCAAATTTCATTTTCACCTTCGCTTCCGACAGGATTAGAGGTTCTCATCTGTCCCGTTCTTTTTGATAAAAAACATCCTGAGATTTCGAAGTATCCAAAGGCGCTTCAGGAGCTCATCAAGTCCGCCCTGAAAAATAAACAACTTTTGCAAAAGGCAGAGAGTAGCTTCGATATGCAGCTATATGCCCCGCGACTACCCAAGGGTATCATTCTCGTAAGTTTGGGGGATGTGAATAAATTGAAGAAATCTACCGTGAGAAATGCGATTGCGATAGGAATTAAAATGGCCCGAGCCAAGTCGAAGAAAGAGGTCGCACTCTATTATTCTGAAGAATTAAATCCGTATGCTCGTGTAATTGGAGAAGTGCTTTTGATGGCGAATTATTTGGTAGCAAGATACAAAACGGGAAAGAGTTTAGAGATAGAAAAGAAGAAAATTATGGCTGGCATGACGCTCGTAACATCAAGCAAGGCTGCGATTGAAACAGAATTGAGAAAAGGTATGGCAGTTGGAACAGTCGTAAACATTACACGAAGCTTAATTAACGATCCGCCAAATATTTTGTCGGCTCGCGCACTTGCCGAACACGCTCGCACCATTTCAAAAGATGCCGGCCTTAAATGTATTGTCATTGAAAAAAAAGAGTTGGTGAAAATGAAAATGGGAGCTCTCCTAGCGGTAAATCGCGCCAGTGACGCCGAGGAAGATGACGCACGACTTGTTGTAATTGAGCACCTTCCAAATAAAAACGAGAAGCCAATCGCGCTCATCGGAAAGGGAATTATTTTTGATACCGGTGGATACGATCTCAAGCCCTCGAAGCACATGGGCGACATGCAGACCGATATGACGGGCGCAGCAGTGGTAATGGGGGTTATGAGTTTATTGAAAAAGCTTGGTATTAAGCGAAACGTCATCGGTGTTGCGGCAATTACCGCCAACCTCGTCGGACCAAAAGCCTATAAATCTTCAGAAATTATTACGTCGTATTCCGGAAAGACGATTGAGATTACGAATACCGATGCCGAAGGTCGCGTGGTGCTCTGTGATGCGATTAGTTATGCGATCAAGCAGTACAAGGTGAAACAGATTATTGACCTCGCCACACTTACGGGCGCCTGCTGTGTCGCCCTCGGCGATCGCTACGCCGGCATGATGGGAACGGACAAGAAAGGTATGTCACTCATGCGAAAAATGGGACGCTCCACCGATGATCTCGTCTGGCCACTTCCAATTCATCCGGACTTCGAGGAGAAGATGAAGAGCAAGATCGCCGATATCAAGAATACCGAAGACGGCTACTACGCCGGCGCCTCAAAGGCCGCCGCCTTCCTCAAATTCTTCGTCGGCAAAACGCCATGGATCCACCTCGACATCGCCGGAACCGCCTACACGCACGACCCAAAGAAATACGAATCCATTCTCGGAACAGGTTTTGGTGTCCGTCTCGTCTCCGCATATCTCGAGGCGCTAGAGCAGCAGGCGTAATTGCCCATATAACGAACGACAATGGACTACAACGAACTCACTCCTGAAGAGGAGCGGATAATCGCAAACAAGGGGACAGAGGCGCCATTCACGGGCGAGTACGATAACTACTTCGCCAATGGTATTTACGTTTGCCGTCGTTGCAACACGCCTCTCTACAAATCCGAGGATAAGTTCGACGCCGGTTGCGGCTGGCCAAGTTTCGATTCCGAAATCCCCGGAGCCGTTCACCGCATCCCTGATGCCGACGGCCAGCGTACAGAGATCGTTTGCAACACCTGCTCTGCCCATCTCGGCCACGTCTTCACCGGTGAGCACCTCACCGCCAAGGACACCCGCCACTGCGTGAACTCTCTCTCGATGAAGTTTATCTCAAAGACATAGCAGTGCGCATAGCCCTGTTTTAATATGAATTCCGATAAGATATATATAAATATATAAGGAATATATATCCTATAAAAATGAGACTCTCTTCAGATACTAAATTTTAGCTTTATTTAGCTTTGTTGTACAAATGGATACATTGACAAAAAATAAAAAAGAACTAAAATAGTCAACCAACCCATATATTTACAGAAATGAATATCAAGCCGCTCAAATTCATCATGACATTTACGCTCGCGCTAGCTTTTGCACTCTCAAGCTCAAATCTCACATCAGCTGCATCATTCCGCGATGTAACCGATGGAAGTCCGCGCGACAAGGCGATAAAATATCTCGTGAATGCGAGTGTTATTAGTGGGTATGGTGACGGAACATTCAAGCCGACGAAACTGATTTCACGTGCGGAAATTATCAAAATGCTCGTGGCCTCTCAGCCAGGGGTTTCTATCGATGAGCTCAACGCAAATCTCTACGAAAATTACATCTCAAAAAATTACAAATACGCGCAGTTCAAGGACGTCCCGACGAGCCAGTGGTACGCGAAATATATTGTCTATGCATATGACCACCAGTGGATTCAGGGCTACCCGGACAAGACATTCAAGCCGAATCAGAATGTGAATATGGCCGAAGCGCTCAAGATGATACTCAAATTCAATGACGTTCAGCCGGATACTGATACGACGAGATATCTTATTCAAAAATATCCGAACTGGTATAATCAGTTCCTCTTCACGGCGATTGAGAAGAAGATTTTTGCTACTCCGGAACTCAACGATATCGGTGTGACCTTTATGGATCGTGTAAATCAGATTATGTACCCATGGACCACGCTCACGCGGGAAAACGTCGCAGAGATTCTCTACCGCGTCTTATCTATGAAGGAAAACTACGCCGCCTGCTACGAGCCTGAAGACTACGTTTGGCAAACCTACAACGACACAAATCTCGGCTTCTCTATACGTGCGCCGTTCGCAACGTATGAAATTTCTCACGGTGAAAAATTCGAGTGGAACTACAATACGCCGGTACATATTACCTCGCGTCGAGAGGTAAAATTTCAGATCAAAAGCCAAAGTGGCGCACTCGTTACCCCTAGCTTCACCGCAATGGTATACACAGTTCGCGATGAAAATCTTTCGCTCCAGGACTTCGCAAACGCCCTCGAGATGAACGACGAAAACACCGAGCTCCGCAAACGCCACTATGACTATTACGACGCTTCAGAGCGTTCAGTGAAGTATGGCTCACAGCTCCTCAACGACGACCGAGCACTCACATCCCACGGTCGAATTATCAAAAGAGGAAATACGTTCTTCCACATCTTCTCCCTCGACTGGCACGCTCCGTGTGACTTCGAAAAAGTATTGGATTCGTTCTCATTCAACTCGAGCAATAGCATAAATTAATCTATACATTCTCCCACTTCCACTTCTCGATTTCCGGCATATCCGTGCCATGAATCAGGATATATTTCGAATGATCTTTCAATTGTTGTTCAAAAAATTTGATCAACTTAGGTGCCTTCTTGGCAACAGCAGGATTTACCTCGGAAGCATGTTTCAAGGCCTGTATAGCAAGGTGGAATCGGCTCGTCCTATTTCGTACTACCATATCAAATGGTGTCGTGGTCGTACCCTCCTCGATATAGCCACGAATACAGAATCGATCCAATGCACCGTGTCCGAACATGAGTTTCTGGATGACGCTTGGATATCCATGGAAGTTGAAAATCACATGTTTGTCGGCAGTAAAATAGTGATGAAAATGTTTATCCTCGAGAGCAAGGGGATGGCGCTCATCGCCGATACCCAATGCAGAAATTTCAGATACATTTACAAATCGAATTTTTAATTCAGGGCATAATTTTCTGAGCCACCAAATAGCAGCCATCGACTCTTGGACCGGTACGTCACCCGCAGCAGCCATGACAATATCAGGATTTGCGGCATGAGATGGATTGATCCAGTCCCATCGTCCAATACCCATTTTTAGCTCCTCACGCGCCTCTTTCAGCGTGAGCCATTGTGGCATGGGCTGTTTTCCGGAAACGATAACATTGATAGAGTCTGTTCGATTGAAACAATCTTCCAAAATAACGAGCATGCTATTCGCATCGACAGGGAAGTAGACGCTGCAAAATCCTCCGTGTTTTTCTACGAGATTGCTAATAAAAGAAGGATTTTGGTGAGAGTAGCCATTATGTTCCTGTCTCCATCCGACACTCGTGAGCAAATAATTCAACGAAGAAATCGGCTTCCTCCATTTCACGTGAGACGACTGCTTGAGGAACTTCGCATACTGATCAACCATACTGGCCACAATGGTAGCGAACGCCTCGTAGGTGGCGAACATACCATGTCTACCTGTAAGTAAATATCCCTCCAGCCAGCCCTGTAACGAGTGTTCATTGAGGATTTCCATAACACGACCACTAGGGGAGAGATTTTCATCGTAAGACTTCACGGGCCACACATAGGCCCTCTTCGTCGCCTCGAATAACGCTGTTAATTTATTTGATTCCGTCTCATCAGGACACATGAACCGGAAGTTTTTTTGTTTGGCATTGAGTTTAAAAATATCCCTCATGTATTTTGCGCCAATCGAAGTATTGCTCACATCAATTTCGCAGTATTCCTTTGAGCACTTCACTTCGTATTTAGAAAGTGCAGGGAGCTTGAGCGGTTTTCTCATATTGCCACCAAGTGCGTGTTTGTTCATGCCCATGCGATTTTTCCCCTGTGGGACGTAGCGCATAACCTCACTCTTCGGACGACCCTTTTCATCAACGAGTTCGGTAAATTTATAGCTCGAGAGCCAGTCTTGTACCTTCTTGAACTCCTCGGGGTCGGTTTTTGGATGGCCGGCTGGAATCCCGTGAGCGCGATACGTTCCCTCAACTTTTTTGTCATGGAGCTCCTTGATACCACTCCAGCCTTTTAAGGAACGGAATAAAATCATCGGCCACTTAGGTTTCAAATATGGTTCCTTGCTGCTTCGTGCCTTCTTCTGGATTTTTCGTATCATGCCGTAGGCCTTCTCGAGGGCATTCATCATTTTCTCATGATAATTTTTCCTGCTCAAGTCGGTAACATCCACGAGGATAGGGAAGTATCCAAGTCCGGAAAAATACTGATTCAGCTCCTCATCACTCATCGTCCCATAAATCGTCGGTCCGGTAATTTTGTAGCCATTGATATGCAGAATAGGAAGCACGGCACCTGACTCGGCCGGATTCAAGAACTTGTTGCTGTGCCATGAGGCAGCGAGTGGACCGCTCTCGGCCTCGCCATCTCCCACCACGCACGCCACGATTAAATCTGGATTATCCAACACCGCTCCGAAGGCTGTAGAAAGACAATATCCGAGCTCTCCTCCCTCCAAAATCGCACCCGGAGTTCCAGGATTGGTATGGCTCGGAAATCCTCCCGGCCAGCTGAACATTTTGACCAACGCAGATGTTCCTTTCTCATCAAGTTTCAAATCAGGATAGTACTCACGCAAACTCGCCTCTGCAAACAAATTCGCAATTACCGCAGGTGCTCCGTGGCCGGGCCCCGCAATAAACATCATGTTCAAGTCATACTTTTGAACGAGGTAGTTCAAATGCGCATAGATAAAATTCAAACCGGGAACGGTTCCCCAGTGTCCCAGGATGCGATCTTTAATATCATTTTGTTTGAGCTCACTTCGCAGGAGACAATTATCTTTCAGGTACAGCTGAGCCGCACCGAGATAATTCACATAGCGCAGATAGAGATCAAGCCATTTCAGGGCCTTGCTTCGTTCAAACATAAGTGAGGGTGTTTGAGAATGTTTACGGAGACACTATATACTACCTGCAAGAGTTTCATCAATCATTACATCGCTTAACTCGGTGTAATCTTTTACGACGATATCCGCACCGGCATTTCGCAAATCCATTTCAGGGATACGGGATGCAATAGCAATACTCGTTATTCCTGCCGACTCTGCTGCGGTAATTCCATTTACAGCATCTTCGAAAACCACGCACTCTCCTTGCTCATATCCAAACTTCTTCGCGGCCGCGAGAAAAATATCAGGAGCAGGTTTTGGCTTTTCGGCGTCTTTATTTGTTACGATGAACTCGAAGAATGTACGAACATGAATGGCATCGAGGAGGTATTCAATTGATTCCAGTTTGTTTCCCGAGGCAACGCACATTCTATATCCACGACCCTGCATTCGTTTGAGAAAATCCTCAACTCCCGCAACCGGTACGATGGTTTCAGAGCGAATAATTCGATCATAAATTTCTTTTTTCTCATCGGAATATTGCTTGATCTGCTCAGGAGTAAGCGTAAGTCCATGGTCGGCAAAAACTGTAGGGAAAATAATACCAGATCCCATGCCAGCATATTTGTTGAGGTCATCTTCTTCGGTATAGGTAATGCCATACTTCGCAAACACCTGCGAAAAAGCCTGATAGTGAAACTGCTGCGTCAGCATAATAGTTCCATCGAGATCAAATATCAGTCCACGAATCTTCGCCATAGAATGCTTATAAAATAATACTGCCACGAGTATACCTAATGAATTCGTTTGTTGCTATTCCTTCTCTCTCATCGTACAATAATTACAATTTCCCTTACTCACAAATCTATGGCAAAAGCTAAACCAGCAAAGACCGTTAAAAAAACAACGGCAAAACGTCTTGAGAAGAAAGCAGTAGCTGCAAAACCATCGAAGCCCTCCCTCCATGAAAATATGGCCGTGGCAGGTAGATCCATGAGGATCAGTTTTTTGCTTTTTGCATTTGTTGTTATATTGACTGTCGGAGTTTTGATGTATCAGTACAACGTTGCACCTTCAGGAAAAGAAATGCTCACATCGACAATGGACGCGACGCCTTCCGTAGACTTCAGTGACATGAGCGTAGAGGACAAATCAAATGGTGACTTCATGGCCGCCCTCAAATTTCTCGTAGGCAAGAAAGTTATATCAGGCTATAGCGATAACACCTTGAAACCAGGTAACTCCGTAAATCGTGCAGAATTTATCAAAATGCTTACAGTGGCATTAAAGGCTGATGTAAGCGGTTCTGCAAAAGCATGCTTCAAAGACGTTGTCGGAACAGAATGGTTTGCGCAGTATATTTGTTACGCCAAGGATGCCGGTTGGGTTGGAGGATTCCCTGATGGAACAATACTTCCAGGAAAACAGATCAGTCTCGCCGAAGCACTCAAAATTATCGTTACAGCCGAGGAGTGGGACATAACCAACACGAAAGATATGACATTACCGAAGAGCAAGAAAATCGACGCAGGGGCATGGTACATCCCATACCTGAAGGTCGCATTCTCAAAATCTCTCCTGTATTACTACAAAGATGCAAATGTTGATCCAAGTGCACTTCTCACTCGCAAGGATGTAATTATGGTTTTATTCAACGCTATGTTGGCCGATACATTGAAGGTGGAAAAATACAACCCAAGCCTCATTCCTCAATTATATCAGCAAGAGGGAGTAGTAATGTCCGGAGAAGCTCCAAAGCCGGTGACACCAGAAGCTACGCCGAAAAAGAAGTAGAGCGCAGAGATGTATAAAATGTAAAAAAAGGAGGGGTGCGATTAAAAACCGCCTCCTCCTTTTACGAATGAGAACCCAAAGTATGCCGCCGTCACTCCCTCGGCTGAACCTGTGATGGCTTGTTTGAATTCAGTATCCGTACAATCTCCGCATGCATACACACCTCCGACGTTCGTCTCGCTGTGGCGGTTAATGATAATCTCACCCTTGTTATTTAATGCTACTCCGAGTGGTACAGCCAAATCGGTCAGCGGAATCTGTCCGATAGCCACGAATACGCCATGCATTTCTAATTCTTTTCCCGACTTCAATCGAATCTTCTCAACATTTTGACTACCCATAATTTCTGCGACCTCTTCCTTGAAAAGAATCTCGATTTTTGGCTCTTTCTCAATAAGTTTCAAATTAGCAGGTTCAGCTCGCAGCACATCTTTTCTGACAATTAAATATACCTTCGATGCGTGTTGGGCAAGAAATAACGCCTCCTTCGCCGCAGAATCTCCTCCGCCCACGATACTTACGATTTTTTCTCTATAAAAAGCGCCATCACAAAGCGCGCAGTACGATACGCCGCGGTTAGCAAACTCTTCTTCGCCCGGGGCACCAAGGTGTTTGTGCTTGCTACCTGTCGCGAAAACTACCGTTTTCGCGCTGTACTCATTCCTCCTACTCTTCGCGACGAACATATCTCCCTGCTTCTCTACACTCTGAATGACCTCACTCTTGATGTTCACTCCACTGACTTTTGCATGTTCCCACAGGTTCATTCCTAAATCAGGTCCTGAAATAGAAATAATTCCCGGCCAGTTCTCTACCACATGAGTCGTCGTAATAAGTCCTCCTGGTAACTCGGCAAAAAGTGTCGTCTTCAGGCCCAATCTAGCGCTGTACATGCCAGCAGAAAGACCAGCGCAACCGCCTCCAATTATGAGCATATCACTCGTTTCCATTTGATTGAGATGAAAGAATAGACGGCAATTATGCGAGGATAGTTCCGGCACCGCTTGAGTTCATCTGAAAGGAGTCATTGATCAGGTTTCTTCCCTTAAATCCTCCCTCCATCTCATGCCAGTGACCAATCGTGTTCTCACCAAACTGCCAGCACAAATATACATCTCTTGCCTCGAAATGAGTAGGGAAGTCGACAATTCCGACTTGAAAATCTTTGAAAATGCAGCCAATCGTATGGAGCTCTTCGATATTATGTGCGATACGGTCGAGAACGATATTCATCGCTTCATAATTGGAATCAATGACTACTTCAAGAGAATCGTCATTTTCAATTTTACCCTCCATTCTCGCGATATCATTCTGAAGAATCAAGAGCTGCTTATGCCGCTCTAGAAGCTCCTTCACGATAGGTCGCACCAAAACTAAAGAACTCTTCGCTCTTTCAAGTGAAAAAAACTTTTGCGACAGCGTGATAGGAAGTGAGGATTGCATACTTCATCCATTATAAAACAACATGCCACGTGTGCACAATATGCAAATCTAAAAAAATATTACAATATTTTAAAGGAAAGTTGTCTCAACAGATACGACGTCGCTCTGGGCCCCATCAATCTCTCACCATTTTCATCAATAACGGAAATCAAATCCCCACGTTCCGGAATATCTTCTCCCACCGTCACCGGTCTTCCGAGTTTTCCATTCAAAAAATACGCATCATTACCATAACGAACAGGTCGATCCCCGAATAAAATAATCTCACGTAAATCATCACTTAACGGAACTCCTCTCGACACTAACAACTTCCCAAACTCCGCAACGCCCCGATTCTTATCGCTATCTACTCCGTAAAGAATGACTCCCAGGCTCGAATTTCCCAAACGAATTTCATCATCAAGACCGTTTTCTTTGAGCATCTTTAGGCCAATATTCTGGATTTGCTCACATGCGGCCGCAATGTCTTCGGCCGGTACATTAACCTGTTGTGGCCGCAGAATAATCACACTCTCCTGTACATCGACCTGATCAACAAGATGATCAAATGTCACATGCACAAGTTCAATAAACTTTTCCTTACTCATAACATTGGTCGGCCACGCGACGCGATAGAATTCCTTGTACGTATCGGACTCCTCATCATACAGATATCCCGCACCGCCATTTTCGCAGATCCACACCCACTTCGATCTCAGGTCATCAAAATGTTCTCCCAGCATATGATGCGCATCACGAAACGCCCCTTCAAAAGGCCGCGCCGTACAAATCGCCATATACGCCTTCCTCGAAGTATCCTGCAGCACCGACGGAATGTACTGCGGCAATGGCATGTGGTAGCCTCTTTCGACGAGCGTGCCATCGTAATCAAACATGCACGCCACATATTGTCGCTCTAGCGCTCGATTCATTCGTTTTTGTAATTCTTTATTCATGGAATGATATTAAAAAGGCCTCTTGGTCTTCGGAAAGTTCATCCACACATTAATTCCGCACCATCTTGGTCCCTCTGGGCATGGACCTTCCGTGGTAGCGAGATCCAAACTTTTATGTGTATTCGCGCTATCTCCCATGATCGACTTCATTCTATCGCTACTCACATGTCCAACTCCACCCTGATATCGCGTGAAACATGGCGGCCCAAGATACTTACCCAATAGAGGATGCACCTCTTTGACCTGCATTAACTCATCAACCGAGCAGTTATAAATTTCCAACTGGGCCAAGAAGCAACTTCGTAGTCTCCACTTATGCATGAAATACAGTAAGGAGCCACTTTGTGTGTATCGAAGCATCACGGCATTCGGGAGGATGTAGCAGGCAAACTCCGACGGCACACCCATTTCTATAAGTTTATTTTTCGCGCTCCACATCTCATTCATCACATCCGTATACACCTTCAGAGCCTCTTCATTTTTTTCAAATACAGGCGGCGTCATGTAATCTGGTTTCAGCGTATGCGTTAATCTCAATAATGGCTTCGACCCCGGAGTCATGCGATGTCTCTGCTCCTGACTATCTCCCGTATGGGTCATTCTTTTTTTAAAAGTGTACTGCGCATGGTTCAATGTCCTCATAAGAGGGGACATGTTCCACGAATTCAACGCATCGTTCATATACGTATTTTTCGCCGGATTCACCACCCAATCAATCGCCTCATCATCTCCAATTACGCTTGCACCCACACCCATTACCTCACGCACGCTATCCGCAACAATATGCTCAGCTCTCGGATCAAACATCACTAATTTCGACCATCTGTCTCCCAATTCTGCATCAAAACTCTCACGGAATTGTTCATTCGCCTCATACATCTTCTCCTGCGTTAAGCCACGTCCAACCAATTCTGTATACAATTTTTGCTCAACTAAATCATTCTCAAGAAAAGCCTCATCACCAATGCGTTCAATGAAATCCGGATCAATGTTCCGTACCTCCTCAACCATCATATCTACAATCAATTTAGCCTCAGTGGGGCAGTCGCTCGTCGCAGCCATGCGCACATATCGCTTCAGCACAATGCCGGAAATCGTATGATACATCGTCGTATGCGCGCCCAATGGCAACACATATCGAGCATTTTCAATCGCCTTCTTCTCACTATCGGTCATGATCTGCTTCTCGCTCTGACCCTTCAGCTTGCCGATCTTTTCCATCAGTCCATAATTATCTCCAATCAATAATTGTGAAATCTTATTGTACGCCTCCCAACTTTTCACCACCGCGCCCTCATATATTTTCAAAGCCTCGCCCTCGAGAGGTGGCACATATACCGCCGCATCATCCATTACTACGTACCGCTGTGACTGCTGCTCGGAATTATAAAAAGGATGAGCATGGAAGAAACTCCACACCACATGACGAGAAATATTTTGAAGACCAAAAACGAAGGTCGGATGCTGAAAAGGCGTGTGATGTCCCGCCTCATAGATACTCTTTCCGATACGATCTCTCTGTCCTGGAGTGATATCTTTTACGTAAACTAAATCAGACGAGTAGCACGTCCTCGCCGTTGCCATAGCGATATCGAAGGGGTGGCCGGTGTACGCCAACAACTCAATCTTCGCCACAGGGCTAACCACAGCAACATTCTTTCCCGAAAACTTCTCATTAGTATTCTTTTCCATGCGCTCGCATGGTAGCAGTCACGCGCCTACCTATGCAAGGAGAGATGTGCTAAACCTGTGGGGTCCAAAATTGCTTATTACTGTGTCTGGTTTGCATATAATTGCACAAGGAATGAAATACGGCATCATAGCTTTTTTGCATGACGTTCGGACCTTTGAGAAAACGAATGGCCGAGTCGTAAGCTTCTTGTTTTCCATGATATACGAGTTGAACTCCGGCGGCCTGAGCGGCGAGAATTTGTATGACGCACGTCACATTTTCGCTATTACCAAAAACTCCGGCGCCCCAGGCGCCTGTTCGAACCATTTTTCCACCTTTATCGACATGAGCTCTAAAGGATTTATATGCCGTTTCAAACATCTGTTTGTAATTTTGAATTTTATAATGTCCCCATCGATTCCTCTTCATATCTATAGCTGCCATTGCCATAATTTGGACTTTTTTTGGCGGCTGTACTTTTTGTAGAAATTGATCCACATTGCTCCTGGAAACAGGAGAGGTATCGATAGTTAATCCAGGACTCCCAAACTGTCCATGGCCGTAGATTTGTTTTCCTTGACCGACAAATCTATGAGTTTGCAGTCCAGTCATGTATAGGGGGTCTATATTGAGTCCTGAATATTCACCAGCTTCAGACAGTAAATTAGTTTCTATCAGCAATTTTTCCTCCTGTGCAAAACCACGTGGGCCGACAGCACCTCCGCCAAATGAGTCATTCGCGAAGTCAACAATAGCGGTGTCGCCCGTTGCGTCATCTGACGAAAAAAAACCTCGCTGGTATTGTGAACGGACACGAGGGTTCCATCGCTGTGTCTGAGTGTAGTCAAAGTTGCAATTTCCAGCTAATTGTTCAATTAAATACTCGTTGCCACTGATGAGTAATTGGTCGTTAAGATTTGTAATGAGAAGGGCCTTCTTTTGTTCACACATCTGGTGATTATTTTCGATTGCCGCTTTTAAATTTTGAATCCTGTTGGGATCTATTTTTTGCTTACTATTTTTTCCTGACAGGAGAGCGCGAATTTTACCAGAAAAATAACCTCCAAAACTACCCGTGGAAGGCTTAGGCTGTTGTAGCGGGCTATCGTCTGGATTTTCTCTCATAAAGGAATTATACCATAAATATGCGTCAATTTCAATCCAAACCTTCATGTTGCCCATTCCTCATTAAATGCTAATATACTTCCGACAAAATCGCACATCACAAGGGCCCGTAGCTCAGTGGTTAGAGCAGTCCGCTCATAACGGATTGGTCCCTGGTTCAAGTCCAGGCGGGCCCACCATTTAGAAACTCTCCTGCGCGGAGGGTTTTTTTGAATTTATCTTGACGGTGAGTAAATACTCACCTATATTGAAGCTAAAATAATCCTTAACCCTTAAATCTATGAAAAAGGAAATTATTATTCGCTTACATAAACGGTTTGAAGACTTCGTTCACATGGAGAATGGGATGGAGTATTGGTTGGCGAGGGAGCTACAGGGGCTTTTGGGATATACGCAGTGGAAGAATTTTGAGATGGTAGTGGAAAAAGCAGTGTTAACTTGTGAAAATGCTGGACAGAAGCCAACGGATCATTTTTCCGACGTCAGCAACATGATCGAAGTGGCTAAGAATGCACATCGAGATATTCTTGATATCAAGCTCACCCGCTACGCATGCTACCTTATAGCCCAAAACGGCGATCCGAGAAAAGAGGAAATCGCATTCGCCATGAATTATTTTGCGATGCAGACGAGGAGGCAGGAGCTTATTGAGGAGCGAATTAGTCAGTGGGAGCGATTGCAGGCACGGGAGAAGTTGACCGCATCAGAAAAAGAACTTTCGCATTTGATATATGAACGTGGTATTGATGAGCGTGGTTTTGGACGAATACGAAGTAATGGAGATGAGGCATTTTTCGGAGGAGTGACGACGCAAGGCATGAAAGACAGATTAGCCGTTCCGTCAAATCGACCTCTTGCTGATTTTCTTCCAACGATAAGTATAAAAGCAAAAGACTTCGCTACGGAAGTAACAAACGCGCAAATTCAGCAGCAGAATTTAAATGCCGAGAATCGGATATCCCGTGAGCATATTAAGAATAATAGGGATGTTCGCAAAATTCTTACCGATCGTAATATTATTCCCGAGACACTTCCAGGCGGAGAAGATATGAAGAAAGTACAGAGAAGGCTAAAAGCAGGGCATGAAGGGATTATAAAGCTTAATTAGGTTTAAAACCGTGAATATACACTAAATCAGTACTATATTAACGTATTATTGACAATATACCGTTAATTTGATACAATATAGGCATATAATAACGAAAAATATGGCTACATCATTACTGACCCAGCGCAAAATTCAGGAACTCAAAAAGGAATACAATAAGCTCAAGAAAGGCAAAGAGTCGCTTATTCGTATGATCGATGAGGTGGAGATGCCGGAGAGTATTTATAATTCAAATGCGATTGAAAATTCAACATTAACGCTTCAGGACACAGAAAAAATTCTGCTGGAAATGGAAGTTTCGAAAAATCTTCCTTTGCGTGAAGTATATGAGGCAAAAAATCTGGCACGCGTCATGGAATACATGGAGAAAAAATGCACATCTTCGCTTCTGACCATTGATCTCATGAAGCTTTTACATCAAATGCTTATCGGTGGAATTGATGATGATATTGCAGGGAGGTTTAGGGCAAAGGGTGAGTATGTACGTGTAGGAACTCACATCGCCCCGGCCCCGGAACATATAGAATCACAAATTGCGGAGGCATTGGGCGTGTATAACGGTAATATGATTTTGTTTTTAATTGATCGCATAGCCAGATTTCATCTCGATTTTGAAACGACACACCCGTTTAACGATGGGAATGGGCGAATGGGAAGAGTGCTCATGAATTGGCAATTGTGTCAGGCTGGTTTTCCGCTTATTACAATAAGAAACAAGGAGAAGAAATATTACTACCAAGCATTTCAGGTCTATGATAGGACAAAAAGCACAAAAGAGATGGGGAAGGTTATTACGCTGGCCCTGATAGAATCATTTCATAAGCGTATAGCCTACCTCAAGGGGCAAAAGATTGTGACGCTCGCGGAATATGCCCAGAAAAGCAAGATCTCACTCCAAGCGACTCTTAATGCCGCCCGACGTCAAACCATACCGGCCTTTCGAGAAAGGGCAGTATGGAAGATTGGAGTATAGAATATCGCTATCCGGTGAGGGAAAACGGTTATTTCTCGCGAATCGTTTCGGCAATTGCCTCGGCAATGATTTGCCCGAGTACGCCAACTTTTTTAGGATCAATCTCAGGATTCAAGAGGTCTGTTTCGCCATGCGCGTCGGTTTGCGTAACAAGTATTTTTGGAACATCCAAAGCAACGCCACGCGTTTGGTTGACGATCTCGGTGGACATGAGGACTGGCGCAAGTGGGTAAGGATTGTTAACATCAGAAGCAAAGCCGCCATCAGAAAAAGACTTTTGTAGATTGTGGATGAGAGTCGGGTCACCAATAGGTGGTGATCCCGGAATCGAAGTTAAAATATCGATAGGTCGTATAGCACCGCGAAAGCGTAGATCGGTGAATGCTCGAATATAGGCATCCATATTATCCGGATTGAGAATGACCGCTTCGGTAGTGGAGCTGGCATTAACGGCTGGTGTATATGGAGCCATCGTGTGCATATCGAGGGCGATAACTTGGGAAAGGTTGGGGATGCGAGCCAGACACTCGCGGACTTGTCCAATCATTTCCAGGTGTTCAGCCTCGAGTGCCAAGCGTAGACCTGGATACAGATCATAATCAATAATGGGACGTATGGCATGTCCAGGGAGACGATTGGGGTCAACAACACCACGATGCATATGATGATAAAAAAGTACCCGCGTGGAAATCTGATGGTCTCGCTCAAGATACTGACCAACCGTATGGGCAAGGTTTTGACTACCCACATCGCATTCAAGGCGCAAAAATTTTTTCAGCAGCTCCGTGCGGCCGGAAAAAGCCTGAAAGATTTGAGGAAAATTTGTAAAAAAATCACCTCCATTGCTTGCATGGGGCAAGGTGATGAGACACTGTGGATTCTGGGAATCATGTGGATAATTGATCTCAATAACGGATGAATTCATAGATATATGATGAAGTATAAGAGGCAAATATAGCGAATATAAGCCATGGAATCAATATGATTTGAAAATAGAATAAAAAAAGACCCCTCAATACGAAGGCCTAATAGTGCGAGGCTTAGGTGTTTAGCTTAGAGCTCAATAAACATCTCCTCCTTCGGAAATCGAACTTTCTTGTAGTTCTGGTCGCTGTCTTCAGGGGAACGGAAGCCGACGGCGAGAATAGCGCGTGACTTGAGTCCGAGAGCATCGAGCCCGAGAAGCTCATCGAACTTAGCGGTGTCAAAGCCCTCCATAGGAGAGGAGTCGATATGATTTTCGGCAGCAGCGGCCACGGCAACACCAAGTGCGATGTATACCTGTCGAGAGAGCCAAGTCTCAAGCTGTTCAGGTGTTCTGCCCGAGATGGATCCGACCATCATATCTCGGAATCCCTTGAGCGCATCGGCAGGGATACCTCGAGTATCGGCAATGGATTTGATATATCGATCAACAAAAGCCTCATCAATAGATGCATTGGTTGCGAGAATGAAGAGATCGGAAGCCTCAGTAAGCTGTGGCTGGCTCCATGCAGCATCGCGTAGCTGCTGTCTGAGCTCAGGATTGGTGACGTGAACGAACTTCCATGCCTGAAGGCCAAAGGAAGAAGGAGAGAGACGTAATGCTTCCTGCATAAGTTCTAGCTGCTCAGGAGAAAGCTTTTTTGTAGTATCGTAGTGTTTCGTAGCGTATCTCCAATTGAGATTTTCGAGGGTAGACATAGCGGGGTTGGATTAAAATGAAAATATAAATTATAGGAAAGCTATAGTAAATTCATGAACACGTCTAGGGTATAGGTAACTTAAATTAATTTCTTCGTTATCATCTCCAATATCAAAAATCCCTTCTCGGTAGCCTTCAGTGAGTTACCGGTTTTTCGTATATGTTCCGATGTAATAAATTCTTCTGCGCGCGCAGAAAGTTCTTTCACGTCTCCCATTTTTTCATACTCCCTCAGGTTAATTCCTTTATTCGTTCGCAACCGAAGCATAATATATTCCATTCGTTTCAAATCCTTATCGATACGCATCTCATTGGTGACGAGCAGAGGATTCTTCAGATAGGCATCAAAATCACTCCCATTTTCCCACATTGTTCCACCAACAATAGAATGCGCACCAAGTCCCAATCCTAGATAATCCTTTTGCTCCCAGTATCTCCTATTATGCTCGCACTCCTCGCCTTTGAGTGCCCAGTTCGAAACCTCATAATGAGAAAAGCCAGCCTTCTTTAGCCGCCCGCAGAGCCACTCGTACATCACTATCTGCTCCTCCTCCCCAGGGCACTCCTTTGCAAATAAATCAATTTTTTTCGTATCGTATGACAAGAAATAAAACGATGCATGCGTCGGTGTATATTTCAAAATTGTTTCCACTTCTTCTTTGAATGAGTCCAAAGTCTGCCCGGGCAAGCCCATAATGAAGTCCACGCCAAAATGTTTCACGCGAGCTTTTTTAAAAACTCGAAGCGCACGGAAGATCATCTTCGCATCATGTGGTCGTGCGATTCTCCACAATGTTTTTTTGTTGAGACTCTGCACTCCAAGAGAAAAGCGAGTTATCCCTGTGCTTCTCCAAATGCGTACTCGCTCGCTATCAACACTCTCCGGATTGCACTCAATCGTTATCTCGCAGCCACGTTTCACCAGAAACGCTTTCTTTATTTCTTGTACTATTTTTTTGATCAACAGTGGATCAATCAGACTAGGAGTCCCTCCGCCGAAATAGATAGTTTGAATAGCATAACCGGATGCACCATCGTATTTCTGCGCACGCAGAGAAATTTCCCGCATCAATGCATCTACATACTCCGGAATCTTCTTCTGCTTATTCGCAAACGTCAAAAAATTGCAGTACAAGCAAATAGTCTTACAGAAGGGGATGTGAATATACAATGAAAGGTCTTTCATGAATGATTCTTCCTATGATGCGCTTCTTCCATAAGCCTCAACTCATCTTCGCCATATCCTAGACAGTGTCCAATCTCATGCCATACAACATCGCGGACCAGATCTTTGAGAGTCTCCATATCGTGAGCTAGTCCTTCTATTGATTGCTTGAAGACAGAGATTTTATCTGGCGGGGTCTCCATATCGCTGACTCCCCAGGCCGTTTTCGGAACTCCCTGATAGAGGCCCAGGAGCACCTCTCCGCGTTTGATTTCTACCTCACCGATGCCGCCCTGTCTCGGCATTTCTTCAATGACAAACGATACGTTCGCAATCGACGCACGGAACTCTTCAGGGACGGCCGCGAGCGTATCATGAACGAGCTTTTCGAAGTGAGAGAGGGGGATTTGCATATATGCAAAGTGTATATCAAGGCCGATTCGAAAGCGAGGGATTGAAAAAAGCCAAAAGAAGAGGTAGGATAAGCGCCTATATGAACATCGCCCTTCTTCTTTCCGGTGGAGTAGATAGCTCCGTTGCGTTGCGCCTGCTTCAGGAGCAGGGTCACACCGTCACGGCTTTCTATCTCAAAATATGGCTTGAGGACGAGCTCGCTTTCCTAGGTGAGTGCCCGTGGGAAGAGGATCTTCGTTACGCTCGCGCCGTCTGCGAACAGGCGAACATTCCACTGGAGATTCTCTCCATGCAAAAGGAGTATTTTGAAAAAGTCGTCTCGTATACCATCGACGAAGTAAAACATGGTCGCACACCAAACCCTGATATTATGTGTAATAATCAGGTAAAGTTCGGTCTATTCCTTGATAAAGTTCAGAGTCAATTTGGCCCAACCCATTTTGAAAAAGTCGCTTCTGGCCACTATGCACAAGTTGTACAAAAAAATAGTACATACTATCTCAAGCGCTCCCCAGATCCCATAAAAGACCAAACCTACTTCCTCGCACGCCTCTCGCAAAAACAGCTCAGCAAAATAATCTTTCCCATCGGACATCTCCACAAATCAGAAGTACGTGAATTAGCGCAAAAATACGACCTTCCAAATAAAGATCGCAAAGACAGCCAGGGAATCTGCTTCCTCGGAAAGTTTAAATATAATGAATTTCTGAATCACTACCTTGGCGAGAAAAAAGGAGACCTCATCGAGTTTGAGACAAATAATAAACTCGGCGAACACAACGGCTTTTGGTACTTCACGATTGGCCAACGCAGCGGAATAATGCTCTCTGGTGGCCCATGGTTCGTGGTAAAGAAGAATATGAATACGAACACGGTCTATATCTCAAAAACGTACTATGAGCCGGAAAAGGCCCGTGATTCGTTCACAATTACCGACTTCAACTGGTTCGATGGCCTCACTCCAATCGCAAAAAACTTTGATGATGGTCTTGGCATAAAGATGCGCCATGGAGAGAGAATATATCGCGCTACAATCGAATCAATAGATCACACCCACGCGCAAATCCACATTGATGGCTCCGATCAAGGCATCGCCCCCGGTCAGTTCGCCGTTTTCTACCGTGATGATATTTGTATCGGCTCGGGAGTAATGACCGAGTTAACATAGCACTTGAGTACGGCGCGATAATAGGGGATAATCCCCATAGTATTATTCTTAAATCCTTTTTATGGAAATTCTCATACTTCTTATTATCGTAGCTGCTATTTTTTACGCTCTTTATGTTGGGCTTATTCACAAGCAAAACGCCGCCAAGGAGTCTTTTTCCGGTATCGACGTTCAGCTCAAGAAGCGACATGATCTCATTCCGAATGTGCTCACGATCGCGCAAAAGTTCATGGATCATGAGAAATCACTCCTTACAGAGATTACCGCCCTCAGAACAAAGGCAGAGAGCCCGATAGATCCGACAAATGACGATAGTCTCAAGCAGAAGTTCGCAGCAGAGGCGCAGCTTGATAGTAAGATGAAGTCACTCTTTGTAGCTGTCGAAAACTACCCAACACTCAAATCCGACACGGTTATGGTTCAGGCTCAGCAGACATATAACGAAGTTGAGGAACATATTTCCGCAGCACGAAGATTCTACAACTCTGCCGTAACAGAACTGAACAATGCGGTAAAAGTCTTTCCGGGAAGTATCGTTGCTGGCATGCTCGCAATAAAAGAAATGCCTTATTTCGAGGCAACTGAGGCAGATAGAAAAGAAGTAAATGCCGCTGATATACTCAAATAATAGAAAATGGATATACCCGATGTTCAAACAAATAGGCCAATAATGGCATCTGCTACTTTTGTGGAGCGGGCGCCATATGAAAAAGGCTTTGCTGACTTTTTCGAGAAGGAACTTAAGGGTCATCTGCAGAAAGCTGAGGAGGGGCGTATCATTCTTTTGGAGGAGTATAAACATCGCAAGACGATAGGATATCCCCTATATATTCCAATCATTCTTTTGGCGGGCGTAATAGTGCTCTACGCAGATCCTCAATTTGGTTTATTCGCCGGAATTGGCCTAGGGGCGCTCCTATATGGGTGGATTCAGGGGCCTGTCCATAAATATCGCTCAAACGTAAAAGAAGGAATTATCGCTGAATTAGTGAAATTTTTCGGTGAACTTACGTTTGCCGAATCGAAGAAAATAAGTGAAAAGATATTGGAAGATAGTGGGATTATTCCATCGTATACCACCTATAATGGAAGCGATTATTTGAGCGGAAATTATGACGGAGTTCCTATGGAGATGTGCGAGGTGGAACTAAAGCAGAAGGGTAATAAAGACAGAGAATTTACAATATTTCGTGGCGAGATGTTTAACATTAAATTAAAAAAAACATTTAAAGGGAAGACGCTTGTAAGAAAGGACAGTGGATTTTTGGGAAATGCATTTGGTGGAATGTTCAGTAAGCTCGAAAAAGTTAAGCTGGAAGATCCAAAATTCGAAAAGGAGTTCGAGGTGTGCGGAAGTGACCAAGTCGAGGCGCGTTACCTACTGACGACGGCCTTTATGGAGCGGTTACTCACGCTTCGTGATACCTTCGACAAGGATGGGACAATTCAGTGCGAGTTCAGTAACGATCATCTTTTTATAACGATTGCCACAACTCGTGATTTATTTGAGGCGGGACCTATCGAAAAATCCTGTCTCGATACAGAGGATATTCACACTTTCCTCGCACAAATGGAATCAGTTTTTCAGGTAATCGAAGTATTGAAACTCAATAAATATACTGGCCTTTAAGTCGTCATGTCTCTATACTTGAGGCACATGAAAAGCGCTATTGGTATTATCGGTCTGGGAGTGATGGGTGCGAGTCTCGCGCAAAATTTTGCGAATAAAAAAATCCAGGTGAGTGCCTACAATCACCACAAGGATAAAGTTGATGCGCTTGTGAAAAAAGCGAAATCACCGCATCTCATCGGTCATGATATTCTCAAAAAATTTGTCACATCCCTCGAGGCTCCGAGGAAAATTATTCTCATGGTTCCGGCAGGTGATCCCGTGGATGAAACGATCAAAAAACTCACACCGCTTCTCTCGAAAGGCGATATAATTATAGATGGAGGAAATTCATTTTTCCGCGATACATTGAGGAGAACAGAAGAATTGAACAAAAAAAGTATACACTTCGTAGGGATGGGAATATCGGGTGGAGAAAAAGGCGCACTAGAGGGTCCATGCATCATGCCGGGAACCTCAAAGACAGTCTGGAAATCGCTCAGACCTCTACTCGAAAAAATCGCCGCAAAAGATTTTTCCAAAAAACCATGCGTGGTGAATGTTGGCGCGCCAGGCGCCGGTCACTACGTAAAAATGGTTCACAACGGCATAGAGTATGCGCTCATGCAGCTCATGGCAGAGAGTTACGACTTGCTAAAAGGACTCTACGGAATATCAAACGACAACATGGCTACGGTATTCGAGTCATTTAATGATACTCGTCTCGGATCGTACCTAATGGAGATTTCCATCACGGTATGTCAGAAGAAGGAGGGCACAAAAGGTTTATTAGATCTTATTCTTGATGTCTCTGGTAATAAGGGGACGGGGAAGTGGACCACACAGGAGGCGCTAGATTTGGGTATAGCACTGCCAATAATTACCGAGTCGCTTTTTGCTCGCTATATTTCTTCAGAAAAAAATCTCCGCATCGCACTAGGAAAGAAGGTGGAACGCAAAAAGCCGGAAGACCTCCCGCCATTAACGGTATTTCTCGAAATGCTAGAGAGTGCGCTCTATGGAGCCTTTCTTCTCGCATATGCCGAAGGATTTATGATGTTGGACAGAGCTAATACTGCCTACAAATTTGACCTCGATTTCCGTGAAATTGCGAGGATTTGGCAAGGAGGTTGTATTATCAGGGCAAAGATGTTGAAAGACATTACCAAGGCGCTGCCGAGGAACTCGGGCATACTCCTTATGGATAAAAAATATCTCAAAGACGTTGTATCCAGTATGGATTCTCTCAAGAATATTGCCATTACCGGAGTGCTTACCGAGAAACCCGTAGCGGCGTATTCCGCAGCCCTCAATAGTTTTTATAGTATGACATCCACACATCTCCCCTCAAATATGATTCAAGGTTTACGAGATCTTTTCGGAGCGCATACATACCAACGAATTGATAAAAAAGGCACATTTCACACTAATTGGCTATGACAACTCCGTTCCAAATCGCACAGCATGACTTCACGCTGATAATTTTCGGAGCATCGGGCTCGCTTGCGAAATTGAAGATTTTCCCGTCACTCTACCAGTTACAGCTCGAAAAGCGCTTGCCGGTGGACTTCCGTATCGTTGGATACGCGCGAACCGAGATGTCAGAAAAGGAATTTCACGAAGAGTTTTCGAAATCAGTACGAGAAAAATTCAAAGAAATGACCGATGAGAAAATTCTCGCGAAGGTTTTGAAAAATGTTTCGTATGTTTCCGGCCAGTACGATTCTGAGGCTGATTTTACGCGTCTGAAGGAACACATAGCCACTATAGAGGAAAAAGGGAAGTTTATGCGTCTAGCCTACTTCTCTACGCCACCATCGGTATTCGAGGCGGTTATTACGCAGCTCGGAAGAGTGAACTTCGACTCGCAAGCTTCCAAGCTTCGTCTCATTATTGAAAAACCATTTGGTTACGATCTCAAATCAGCAAAAAATCTGGAAAAAGTACTGCTCTCGAATTTCGATGAGTCGCAGTTATTTCTTCTCGATCATTATTTAGGAAAAGAGGCAGTATTCAACCTGCTCTCTCTTCGCTACGCTAACCCAATTCTTACGACACTGATTCAGGGCGCATACGTGCGTAATATTCAGATTAATGGATTGGAAAATCTTGGCACGGAAGGTCGCGCAAATTACTTCGAACACGTAGGATCGCTTCGGGATATGGTTCAGTCACATCTCTTCCAAATTCTCGCATTTCTCACGATGGATCTCCCCGAAAAAATAAATTCTGAAACTATTCATCGAGGAAAGAGAAACCTCATAGAATCGCTAGTGTTAAAGGATAAGAAGGCATCAGTTGTCCGTGGACAGTACGATGGATATAGAAAAGAAAAGGACGTGGATCCGAAGTCGGATACGGAAACGTTCGCAGCTCTCAGGATATTCATAGATGAGATGCGTTGGCATAACGTTCCGGTATATTTGCGTACAGGAAAGAAAATGAAAAACCAACTCACGAGTGTAGTGATTGAGTTCAAGCCACAGGCGTTGCAGAAACTTCATAAGGACTTGGAGCCAAATAAATTGATTATCCAACTTCAGCCAAATGAGAAGATTGAATTTAGTCTCCTGACGAAGATGGGAGGATCGGAGGTGAACTTCACGCCGCTGAACACAGGTAGACCGATTTACTGCAGCGGAGACTGTCTTGATGAACATGGTCGGCTCTTGATCGAGGCGATTAAGGGCGACAAGATGCTCTTTCTCGACTTCCCGGAAATCTATGCTTCATGGGGATTTGTGGATAAGATTATTGACGCTTTTGAGGAAAACGAAATTCCGCTCACTCACTACAAGCCAGGAACATTTGGCCCAAAGGAGTCCTATGAAATGCTCGAGCAGTATGGGCATAAGTGGCACGATATCGTATAAAGAATTTCATATTTTTTCAAAAAAATATCTATGATTGAGCATGTATATCAAACGAAAGATGAACATGAATTTTTGGAGAAAACATCCATACATCTTCTTGAAAAGATTCACGAGACTCTCGCGAAACAGGATTTTTGCAGATTAGGTCTCTCGGGTGGATCTACGACAAAGAGGCTCTATCATAGGCTTTCTGAGCTGCATATTCCTTGGGAAAAGATGATTCTGATCGTTCTTGATGAGCGAAATGTACCGCTCAACGATGCGTATAGTAATTATGGCATGATTCGTGATGAGCTTTTTGGGGCAATCAAGATTCCCCAAGAGCAGATTATTTTTTTCGACACATCGCTTGGGTATGATTCCGCTGTTCTCTCAGCCGAGCAGAAACTTATTCATCTGAAGCAGGGGCGAACGCCAATATTCGACCATCTCATTCTCGGCGTTGGTCCTGATGGCCATATCGCATCGATTTTTCCAGATTCACCAGACCAAAATACTGTCCAGAAGGGCTTTCTCACGATGAAAACACACACATTAGCTTTTGACGTGAGTGAGCGCATGACGGTTACGATGGAGGCTCTTACGTCCTGCACCTCGGCCACGCTTCTCGTCTCCGGCCACGAAAAAGCCCGCGTCCTCCACGCAATAATGAGCAACACCGGAGCGATCGAAGGTCAAAACAGCCTTCCAATCATGGAATTCGTCTCAAAAGTTCCGACAACGGTATTTGCGATGAATGTGTAGCGAGAGTGAAGCTTATATTTTCGCCTTCATCAACTTCTCCACTTCTTTGGTAATATGTGCGATACCGAGGCCCGCCTCCTCGTACAACTCGTCGGCGGTCCCACTCAGCTGATATGCTCTCACTCCCATAGTCGCAAACGGCACATTGACCTCTTCGTCCTTGAGAGCTGCATTTGTAAGCATACCCAAGCCAATCTGCGGCTCATGATCTTCGATAGTTAGAACCGCTCCTGTTTTCTTGGCACTCTTCGCAACGGTCTCAGTATCAAATGGCTTGAGCGAGCTCACTACAACGATTTCCACATCGACCGTGCCGGAAAGTAACTCTCGCACTCGCAATGCTCTCTCGACCATCGGTCCCGAAGCCACAATCGTGACATCCTTACCGCTTCTCAAAATATCCGCTTTCCCAATTTTAAATTCGTACTCTCCTCCGAAAAAAGCACTACCATCTTCTGCAGTGAGAATAGGCAATTTGGAACGACCCATGCGGACATACACATTTCCATAGACACTCGCCACTCGACGAATAATTCTATCGCACTGATTGGCATCAGCAGGCTCAAAAATAGATGTATGGAAAAATCCTAGGAAAGAACTGATATCGTCAATAGCCTGATGTGTTGGTCCATCTTCACCTACGGACAAACCGCAGTGCGTAGACACCATCTTGGCATTCGTCTCATTGATATCATTCACACGCGCCTGATCTTTTGCCCTACTCGTCATAAACGCACCAAACGTTGAGCAGAAGGGGATAAATCCTCGCAAACTTAAACCTCCAGCCGCACTCACCATGTGTTGTTCGGCAATTCCGCACTCGATATGCCGCTCAGGGAAGGCCTTCTTCACGCCATCGGTTTTTACCGATCCTGCGAGATCGGCAGTCATGGCAACGACATTCATATTCAATCCGGCCAAATCAGTTAACGCATTTCCATAGGCACCACGGCAATCAAACATTTCTTTTCCGACCGGATACTCTTTCGGCGTACCTACGTTAAATCCCTCAACTACTGAGCCATTTTTAACAAAATCGTAACTAAAGATTTTATCCTTCAAACTTCCTCCAAAACCAGCCAAGAAATCCGAAATAGCCCCTACCCCACTTTCATCAACAACAAGCTCGCCCAATGCCTTCTCGGTAAGTTCTTTATTGGTAGTATTTCCATGCCAGCTCGATTTTCCCGCATCGGCCTCTGACTCCATGAAGCTCACACCCTTGCCCATAATCGTATGAGCAATCAAGCAGACGGGCTTGCCCCTCTCGCCACTCGCGCCATCAACGCCGGACATCATTTGCATCGCCTTTGCCTTCGATAAGGCATTCCACATCGCCTGATAATCATGTCCATCTACCTCGATAACCTCCCATCCTGCCGCGCGATAGTGCCCGGATATATTGGTCGGCATCACGGAATCCAATGATGCGCTGAGTTGAAGTTTATTATAATCAATGAACAGCACTAGATTAGAAAGCGCATACTTACTGGCAAAATTCATCATCTCATAAGCCTGTCCCTCTTGCTGCTCTCCATCACCCATGAGTAAATAAACAGACTCAGTAGATTTTTTTAAATGATTCCCAAGGGCAAAAGCGCTCGCTACGCTCGCGCCAACCCCAAGAGGTCCCGTGGAGTAATGAACACCACGAACTTTTCTATTTACATGTCCCTCGAATACATCCGAAGGCTTACGGAAAAGCCGAATGGCCCGTTCCTTGTCCACAACGCCTAGCTCACCCAAAATAGCATAAACGGCAGGGGAGACGTGCCCATTGGATACAACTACCGGTTCGTTTGAGCCACTAATAACAAAAGCATACAAAAGTGAGAGATAATCCATCACCGAGAGCGATCCACCCGGATGACCTGACTGAGCGTTCGAAGTCATCTCAATAATTGAGCGACGGCAGGCCGTAGAGAGGGTTTGAAGAAAGGAAATATGTTCTTCACTAAGTGGTTCGCCTAAGTTTGGAATATTCATGGGCAGACTATATAGATTCTAATGGGAATCAAGCAACATCTTTTTCGTTAAAACTTTCCCCAGCTCAACACCCGGCTGGTTATAGGCATCGATACCATACATCTCACCCAAAAAAGCGATACTACCCTCCAGCATGACAAAAAGTTCGCCTAGGCTTTCTTCGGATATACGATCCAGTGAAATATTGGCTGTTGGCCTATCGTATTGTGTAAGTGCCTCCTGCGTGGCCTTTTGTTCGGTATGCATTAAGTCTGCAAACGAAACTCCACCCAAGAAAGAAAATGCCTGTTCATGTATACCAACCTTCGGAATAGAAACAGCGGATCGAAATGTTTTGGTCTCAAGAAAAAGAATGAGTTTATCGTAAGGACCCTCATTATAAAGCTGAACTTGAGAGTGCTGGTCGGTGACTCCAAGTGCCTTGATGGGCGTTAATCCGGTATGGACGGTCTTGCCCTCTCGATTAACGGCCTTCCCGATGCTCTCGGCCAGGAGCTGTCGATACCAGTCAGCAACAGAGTAAAGTGCTGAAGAATAAGCCATCATGACCGTAGTAGTGACGCCGTATCGCAGCTGGAGGAGATATTGAGCCCGAGCCAACTGGTATGCTGAATTATCTTCTGTCTTTGCTGATAAAAACGCATCAGCACCCTTACTCGCACCCTTTAGTAGCTTCAGAATATCAATCCCAATAAGTGCTGCGGGAAGTAGTCCAACCGCCGTCAAAACAGAAAATCGACCCCCCACATTATCAGGAATAGGGAAGTTCACAAAACCCTCACGCCGAGCTTCTTCCCTGAGGAATCCCTTCTCTAAATCCGTCACCATAACAAAATGTCGCGCATAGGAGGCTCCTTTGACGGCCTTCTTCATTTTTCTCTTATAATAAAGATACTGTGCCACGGTCTCCGGAGTCGTTCCCGACTTACTGATAACGACAAATAATGTCTTCGGGTAGTCAAGAATGGAGTCTAGATTTGCGATAAGTTCAGGATCAACATTATCAAGTATATGGAGTTGAGGTCCTCCTCTTTTTTTTCCGGAAATCTGATTCCAAGACAAAGGTTTGAGGGCTTGCATAAGCGCCGTAACTCCGAGGGCAGATCCTCCGATGCCCAGCACAACGACATGCTCAAATGATCCGCGAACTTTCTTTGCATACTTCAAAATATCTTTCGTAGCATCAGAGGGGTGTGCTATGTCCAAAAATCCCTGCCTTCGACGCTGAATATCTTGAAGATATCCGCGCAAAAGTTGACCGGAAGAAAGAATCTCTTTCTGCTTCAAGCCATGTGTCTTAAGGGTGTGGAGATGTTTTAGGGAAAGACCAACCATAATAAAGGATCATTTTTTAGAAGTTTTTTTCACTGCTGGCCCCTTAGCTTTTGAGGCTATATCCCAATCGGCAAGAAATTTTTTGATTCCCACATCGGTGAGTGGGTGCTGGAAAAGTTTCACAAAAATAGCATACGGGACGGTGCAAATATGAGCACCCAGAATAGCCGCCTCGGTAACATGACGAGGATGTCGCACACTAGCGACGATTATTTCCGTCTTGAACTCATACTCTCTATATATATCGGTAATTTCTTCAATAAGCGTCATGCCATCCTGGCCGGCATCATCCAGTCTTCCTATAAAAGGACTTACAAAGGTAGCACCAGCCTTTGCAGCCAATAGCGCCTGATTAGCCGAAAAGACGAGAGTAATATTAACTTTTATCCCTTTTGAACGTAAATAGCGGCAAGCTTTGAGTCCATTTGGGGTCATCGGTAGCTTCACGCAGATGTTTTTCGCCCACTTGCTGTAGGCTAAGCCTTCCTTGATCATTCCTTCATAATCTAAGGATATGACCTCGGCGCTAACGGGACCTTCAACCAGCTTTGCGATAGCTTTGATACGAGATTCAAAATCAACACCTTCTAGCGCAACAAGTGTAGGATTGGTAGTGACTCCATCCAAAAGGCCAAGGGAAGCCGCGTCGGCGATCTCTTGGATATTGGCGGTATCGAGGAATAGTTTCATGAGCAAAATATACTCTTATTCAAAGCAGGATTCCACTCAAAATCGTAAATGAAACTTACGCTGTAGCTCGAGCCAAAAGTGACTTCTTTCTAGCGGCGTTGTTCTTGTGAATGATATTCTTCTTCATGGCCGTGTCGATGACAGAAAAGGCCTTAGGAAGCATCGTAATAGCAGCAGCCTTGCCGGAATCCTTTGCGACTTTCAGTACGTCCTTGACGGCCTTCTTGAGGTCTGCACGTGTCTTGTAGTTGCGTACTTTAGCCTTGAGAGACTGACGCATGGACTTCTTGGAAGCTGAAAGATTAGGCATAGAGGGATCGTTTTTCAAAAATAAAGCAGACCAAATATAGTGATGGTAGAGCCTGATGTCAAATATATTTGCATAAAGCACCTCAATTCATGAAAAATTCAACAATTATTAAGGAAAATGTCATGGTTTTGTAACTTTTGTAGTGTACAACGTGTATAGGAAGTTACATATGAGTCTAAATAATAGAGATATAAAGCTCGCAGAAAAAAACAATTACAAAAATGTTGACAAGAATAGGAATGTTAGTATAGAATCATCACCTTGCATCATTATTTCATTACTTTTATGCACATGCAAAATGTAAACACACGCAGATTGGCGACGAAGATTCTTTCATCGCTCGTAGCTCTTACTCTCGTTCTTCAGCCAATGGTTGCCGGTGCAACTGCTGTCTCTGATTCATGGTTGGATATGATCAATGGATCATCTTCTACTATTGGTACAGCTGCTGCAGCACCTCAGTATCCAGGCGTCTCGAACGTTTCTGCATCTAAGTGGAAAGTAACAGCACCAGATACAACTGTTATTACCTATACGCTTGATGCCTATGCATCAAATCTTCAGGTAAATGTATATGCAAACAACACGACATACCCTTCAGCAACTCTTTATAACGCTTACCAAAATGCAGGAACATATACTGCAAACTGGAGCGTTACATCTGGTACAGCTGCTGGAACGTACAAGGTTGAGGTCAAGGCGACAAACGCACTTGGTGTCACAGCAGTAAGTTCAACGAAAGTTTACGTTGTACCTAGCGCCTCAAAAGCAACAACACTTACGAATGTGACTGTTTCTCCATCAGTATTCTCAATGGGACAGTTCACAACCGTTGCATTCACAACAGACGTTGCATCACTTGTTACTGTTAATGTTATGCCGGTTGGATACACGGCCACAACAGAGCCGGTCTTTTCTGAGGATGTTTTGATGTCCTCAGCAGGTTCACGATCAGTCACATGGGATGGTACAGGCAAGAATGGTTCATATGTATCTGCAGCTGACTATGTAGTACTTGTTGCAGCTCTTAATGATAAGGCTGGTGTATTCTCTCCAGAAAAGACAGTTCGATTTAACGGTCAGGGATATACTCCAATCGCCGTTGGACCAGGTGTCTCAATCTTTGAGGTCTCACCACTTGCATTCGACTCTGTAAACGCAACTCTCACGGTTAAGTATAATCTTGACGCTCAGGCTACAATTACCGTCACAGTCAAAAATCAATATGGCGCTACCGTCTACACGGAAACGAAAGCAGCCAGTACAACTCAAATTGGATTCAACCAATATAGCTACAATGGTTCTGTAACAACAGTTGCTGACCAGGGTCAGACAGCTCCATATGCTAAGAACGGATCTTATACGGTATCTGTTACAGCTCAGAATACTGCTGGTACATCAACAGACTCTAGGAGCTTCACAGTCATCAACAACCCAACACAGACGGTTATTCAGACTGTTACAGCTACAATTTCTAACACTACATTCACTCCAAGCCCATTCTACGTTCAGACTCAGAATGCAACAGTAAGCTACACATTATCTGCTAATGCTTCTACAGAATTCAACGTCTTCAGCAATGGATCACTCGTCTACACAACAGGCAAGGTAAACAAGAATGCCGGTTCGAACTCAACCGTGTACTCAGGCTACAATCAGAGCGGATCACTTCTTCCATCTGGAGCCTACACATACGATGTTCGTCTCTACGACGCATCAGGTGTATTCATAGCACAGTCACCGAATGGTTCATTCCAGGTTGTTAACAACCCAATCGTCGTTCCATCAACCACAATCTCAAACACCACATTCACACCTTACACATTCTACGTAAAAAACCAGAATGCAACGGTTAGCTACAATCTCAGCGCAAATGCAATTACAGAATTTAATGTCTTCAAAAATGGTGGACTTGTATATACATCAGGCAAGGTAAGCAAGAACGCAGGTTCAAACTCAACTATCTACACAGGCTACAATCAGAGCGGATCATTGCTTCCGTCTGGAGCATACACCTACGATGTTCGTCTTTACGACGCATCAGGTGCATTCACGACACAGTCACCAGTTGGTTCATTCCAGGTTATCAATGATGTAACTCCTCCGGTAACACCAAAGCCATACTTCTCATTAGTTTCATTCACTCCAAGTCCATTCTACGTAAAGACTCAGAACGCTATCGTAAGCTTCAGTCTTTCCACAAGTGGATCGACACGTTTGAACGTATTCACGAGCGGCGGTGCACAGGTGTACTCCGGTACACAGACAAATATGAGTGCAGGTGCAAACAGTATTGTCTACCAGGGTTTCAACAACAGCAATACACTTCTTCCTACCGGTAGCTACAGCTATCAATTGGTAAGCTACGCTACGACAGGTGAGCAGGTTGATACATCAAATGGTTCATTCCAGGTTGTGAACGACCCAATCGTTGTTCCTCCTACGAATACAACTCCATTCTTCCAATCAGTAAATTTCGCACCATCAACTTTTGATGTCCGAAGTACGAACGCAAGTGTTTCATTCTCTCTTCAGAATAGTGGATATATCGCTTTCAGAGTTGAAGACTTGAACGGAAACACAGTCTACAACATGTCTAACCTTGGAAACATCACGTACCTTCCAAATATGACACAGACACTTACCTACACAGGAGTTAACAACAGCGGTTCACTACTTCCTGCAGGAACATATAAGTATGTTATCAGCTCTACGGCAGCAGTAGGAACAGGTACAGATATGAAGTCAGGATATTTCACAGCGGTCAATAACGGAGTAACACCTCCACCTTCATACGACGTGATCTCTTCATACAACTTCGCGCCGTCTTCATTTGACCCACGATACTCATCAGCAACAGTTTCATTCACACTTGTAGACCCAGTATTCGTTGTCTTCCGAACAGAAGATCTCAATGGAAATACACGATATGAGAAATCAACATTCTTCTCAAGCGGTTACAATAGCTTCTTGTATGACGGTCGTGATAGCAGCGGAAACATACTCGCAAATGCTACATATACGTATAAACTTCTTGTCTTCAAGGCAAATAGCACGCTCGAGGCTAAGCAAGGTAGTTTCACTATCACGGGCCAAGTTCAGCCACCTCAGCCACCGGTAAACGCACCAGTTATCTCCGGTCAGTTCGTTACGCCAAATCCATACAACCCGGAGCAGGGACCATTGAGATTGAACTACACACTTTCTGCTCAGGCATATTCAACCGCAACCATCTTGAAGGACAACAACATCGTCAAGACACTCAAGGTAAACCAACTTGAGAACAGCGGATCTAACTCAGCTGTATGGGATGGTAAGTTCTCCGATAGCAAATTTACAGCCGGCGTATTCGCTACTCCAGGTGCATATATCATCAGAATAGCTGCATACAACAACTTCGGTAGTGCACAGACAACAGATGTTTCATTCACGGTAATAATAGCCGCTCAGGGAGCATGTGCAGGATTCAAGGATGTCTCAGTGACATCACCATACTGCAATGCAATCGAAGCGATGAAGGGTCTCGGAGTGTTCGCTGGATACAGCGATGGTACATTCAGACCAGAGACTCCAATCAACCGTGCAGAAACAGTGAAGGTTATCATGGCTGCTCTCAAGTACAACGTTCCTACATCAGGATGGTGGTTCGACAGCGCAGGATTCAAGGATATTAGTTCAAGCGCATGGTATACACCATATCTTGCAGCTGCTAGAATCTACGGAGTTATTAATGGATATCCGGACAATACATTCAAGCCAGCTAACACGGTAAATCGTGCAGAGATGTTGAAGATCTTCCTCGAAGGTGCAAACATTGGTAAGGCCTACGTCAAATGCGACAAGCCATACAAAGACAACACTGCAGGAAAATGGTTCACGGGATACGCATGTATCGCTAAGCAGTATTCACTCGTCGACGCCGTCAACGGTCAATTCATGGCTTCAAAATTGATGACTCGTGGTGACGTAGCAATCATGATCTACCGGGCTCAGATCCTTGGACTCTTGAACAACCTTCCACCAAAGAAGGAAGTAGCTCTCCCACAGCTCACAAACTACGGAGCCGGAACGTTCAACCCAAGTCAGATCCAGAGCACCGTAAACAAGATAACAGTTTTCCCACCTCCTTCATTCCTTCCTAAGTATTAAACACTAGACACGGAGAGCGCGCGGCGCGCGGAGTGTCCTGTCCCCCTTTTTTCACTCAAAGAATAGTATAAAAATTTCCACCCGGACCACACACGGGTGGATTTTTGTATAGGGCAAATAAATGACAGGAAAAAAAAGTATGCTAACATGAGATCACTCATAACCTCAACTCATATGAAATTCAAAGGTCTCTTTACAGGCTTACTCGCCGGTACAGCCGTAGGTATGTTCTTCGCGCCAAAGGCAGGAAAAGATCTTCGTACGGGCATTCAAAAAGAACGAGCAGCTGGAGGTACAGGCTTAAGCGAACTTGGAAAATCAGCAAGTGCTGTCGGAACCGGATTCTGGGGTTTTCTCAAAAAGAATTCAACAAAGGCAGAGAAAATGATCAAGAAAGAGATAGATGTACTGAAGAAGAAGTAAGAGATCTACTTTCTCAAACTATTCATCATGTCGATCTTGGTATCGATAAGTTTTTTCGTCCCAATATCCTCTCGGTAGAACACGGGTCCACTGATTTGCGATACCGCACTTTCCGCTAACTGCTCGGCCTGCGCAATAGTATCTCCAACTCCCACTACGGCAATAGCGCGTGATCCACAAAGTTCGAGCTCGCCCGATTCGCGCTCATCCACCGATCCATAATACAAACGTACGCCTGCGGGCACAGCGGGAGGCAACGTTACAATCTCGCCTTTTAGGGCGTTATCGGGATACCCATTCGGAACAATATATTTGCAGACGGTCGCCTTTGGCTCAAAAGAAACGCGAATCTGATCAAGTGATCGATCGATCATCGCGCTGCATAACTCCAAGAAGTCAGTTTGCAGTAGCGGTAGGGTATTCATCACCTCCGGATCTCCAAAGCGCATATTGTATTCAATCAATCGTACGCCATCCTTCACGGCGATAAATCCTCCGTACATGATGCCACGATAGAACTCGCCAGTCTCTTTGTGGAGCGCCTCCTGAACCATCTGAGTGATAACGCGAGCCTCATCGGCGTCTTCAACGCTCAGGAATGGCAAGAGGTGGTCGCTATCGCTATAGGTTCCCATTCCTCCAGTGTTAGGTCCCTTGTCTCCGGCAAATGCCCGTTTGTGATCCTGAACGATTGGCATGTCCACCGTATGGACTCCATCAGCGAAACTCATCAGGCTGAACTCTTGACCAACTAATTTTTCCTCAAATACAACGCGTCCGGATTTCGCAATACACTCACGCGCAAAATCCATTCCATCTTGTATCGTCTCAAAATGATCACCCTGAACTTGCACGCCCTTTCCTCCTGTAAGGCCATCGGCCTTAATTACAAATCCAAGTCCGTCTTTTTCAAGTTCCCGAGCAAAGTTTTCCGCCTCGTCGATATCACTGAAAACTCCATATCGTGGATTGCCGGGAATCTTGTATTTCGCCAGCAGATCCCTTGTGAATGACTTCGATGCCTCCAGTTGAGCAACCTTTTGCAATGGCGCAACCGTCTCAACTCCAATCGCAAAAAGTGCATCAGCCACTCCATTACCAATAGGATCCTCGGGGCCGATAATCGCAAAATCAGGACGAATTTCAAGAGCATAAGCTACAATTTCTTCATTATTCATCAAATCTCCAAGATGATAGCCCTGAGCCATATGCATAATGCCTGGGTTTTTCGTTTTCGCAAAAACGTAAAGTTCCGCTCCCTGCGGACTTCGCAAAATCGTCTCAGCCAAAACATGCTCACGTGCACCGCTTCCAACAAGAAGTATTTTTTTCATAATCCAACAAGGGTTAAGAAAATTAAATAAGCGTTAACTGATCGTCGGAAGATTTGTCGTCTTCGCCATTCTCAGACCTATCTGCCGAAGAACGGGCGATATCCATTTCATCAATTCGCTGTTCGGTAATATCCTTTGTGGGATATTTACCATCCATACAGGCGGCACAGAACTTGGTGATGTTTTTGTTGCCCTCATGGGCGGACCAGATAAGATCTTCGATTCTCTGATAAAAGAGCCCGTCGGCGCCAATCGTTTTGCAAATTTCAGATGTATCTAATTTGTTGGCAATGAAGTCCTTCTTGCTTGGCATATCTACACCGTAAACACATGGACTTCGAAGTGGGGGAGCGGAAGAGGCAAAATAAACACTCTTCGCACCAGCTTCGCGAACGATCTGGATAATTTTTTTACAGGTATTGCCACGAACAATCGAATCATCAACGAGCAGGATATTTTTTCCGCGAATCTCGAGTACGATAGGCATCAGCTTATATTTGATGCTTTTTTTACGAATAGCCTGACCGGGCATAATGAACGTCCTGCCGATATAGCGATTCTTAATGAGACCCTCTCGGTATTTGAGTCCAAGCTCTTCAGCTACGGCGAGCGCGCTAGAGCGAGCCGTATCAGGAACCGGCATAACAACATCAATCTCGAGCTTATCTCGATCGATTGCCTCTCGAATCTGTTTTGCAAGAGCAGTACCCATACGCAAACGAGTCTTGTAGACGCTAATCTTGTCGATTACAGAATCAGGACGGGCTAGATAGACGAACTCAAAAATACATGGAGCCCAATCTTTCTCGACACACTGACTACGGTGGAGATCGTGGTTCATATCAACATAGACGACCTCACCTGGCTGTACATCGGCAATGATATCAAATCCAAGTCCCGCCAGGGCGACACTCTCAGAAGCAAATACGTATTCGGATCGTAGAGATTCATTCTTTCGCTCACCAATAACGAGAGGACGAAGTCCGTTCGGATCTCGGAAGGCGACCATACCGTGGTCGGCAATCATCATGATACATGAGTAACTACCCTTTAATCGCTTAAATACAACCTTCATGGCATTAAAAATGTCCTCAGGCTCCAACTTTAATTTATTAATTTTCAAGATTTCATTAGCGACCACATTCAAAAGCACCTCCGAGTCAGATGAGGTATTCAGATATCGAATATTATCACGAATGATCTCCTCTTTTAGCTGCTCGTAGTTCGTTAAATTGCCATTGTGAATAAGGGCGATCCCAAAAGGGGAGTTGACGAAGAATGGCTGAGCCTCAGCTGCATCAAAACTTCCTGCTGTTGGATATCGTACATGACCAATACCCATCGTGCCCTTCAGGCGTAACATGTTTTTGGTGTGGAATACATCTCGAACTAGGCCATTTCCCTTCTTGAGGTTGAAGTGCCCGTCGAATGTCATAATACCTGCAGAATCTTGTCCCCTATGCTGGAGCGTCGTCAGTCCGTCGTAAATCTCTTGCGATACATCACCGTTACCCATGATTCCGAGAATGCCGCACATAGACGTTGGGGTGTAAAAAAGAAAAAATAAAAATCAGAGAGACTTTTATGTACAACAAGTATACGGGAATTTCAGCTTCATGCAAGGTACAAATGCGCTTTAGAGGTCCTCCTGCTTCAGGCGCTTGGCAGCCTTGACGATATTCGACATCAGGCAGGCCACAGTCATCTGTCCGACTCCACCTGGAACGGGTGTGATAAAGCTGGCTACTTTCGAAACCTCCTCGAAATCGACATCTCCACAGAGCGTCCCGTCGGCTCTACGGTTGATTCCTATATCCACCACAACAGCTCCTTCTTTCACCATATCAGCCATAATAAGCCTTTCCTTACCCACGGCAACGCACAGAATATCCGCTCGTCGAGTGTGGGAAGCCAAATCTTTCGTAAGAATATGGCAGACCGTCACGGTGGCCCCACGATTCAGCAACATAATAGCCAGAGGTTTTCCGACGATATTACTCGCCCCAACCATCACGACCTCCTTACCAGATACGTCGATATCATAGGCATTCAAAAGCTCAATAACTCCCGTGGGTGTACATGGAGCTAACTGCTCAAACTGACTACCCAAAACCATTTTTCCTATATTATAAGCCGTAAAACCATCTACGTCTTTTTTCGGATCAATCGCTTTCATCACGAGAGGCATATCGATATGTTTCGGAAGGGGGAGTTGTACGAGCACTCCATGAACATTTTTGTCTGCATTTAACGCATGAATTTTTTCAATGAGAAAATCAGTCGTCACACTATCTTCGAACTTCATATGCTCGGAAATAATATCGCTCTCTTTGCATCGCTTGAGCTTCTGTCGAATATACACACTACTTGCCGGATCTTCTCCACACTGAATCACAACAAGTTTAAGTTTCATGCCCTGAGCGCCGAGTTCCTCTACCCCCTCACGCACGCGCGCGAGTACCGTTTCAGCCACCATTCGTCCGTCAAGAAGTTGCATAGGGTTGTGTAAATGTTTACAATAAGAGCAAATTCAGCATAACAGATTATTCTATGTTGTGGAACATATTTTCATTCAAAACGTCCGATGGCTTGGATCTCTACGGAGGACTGATAGAGGCTAAGAAGTCACAAAAAAGGAACAAAAAAGATGCAAAGACAGCGGTAGTTCATGTTCACGGCATGACGGCTTTCTTTTTCGAAGGGAAGCTCATACAGGCGGTGGCGAAGGCAGCAAACTCCGCGGGCCATGATTTTTTTGCATTCAATAACAGGGGAATGGGATCGGTTTCACTCATAAACAAGCGTTTTTTAGGAACGTCATTAGAGGATTTTGAGGGCTGTAAATATGATATTTCCGCCGCGCTTACGAGTCTTCAGAAGCTTGGCTACGAAAAATATATTCTCGTAGGTCACTCAACTGGGTGCCAGAAGGTTACGTACTACGCCGCTACAACCAAGAAGTTCAAGATTGAATCAATCATACTTCTCGCTCCTGCGGACGATCTAGCGATTCAGAAAGATTTATTAGGTAAAGATTTTAATGCATATCTCAAAGAGGCTGAAGAATTAACAAAAAATCGCAAAGGAGATACAATTCTTCCTCCAAGATTCAAGACGACCATGTTTTCCGCAAAGCGTTTTTATCATCTCTTCAAAGATAATTCTCTTGAGGGGGATATATTCAATTACACGAAACCAATAATAATGACGGGAAAAATTAAGCAGCCGATTTTGGCTGTATTTGGCGAAAAAGAGCAGTATACCATTTTGCGTCCAAAAGTTATGTTAGAGAAAATTGCAGCCACATTTACAAATAAAAAATCCAAAACAGTGATTATCCCGAATGCGGATCACAGTTTTCACGGAGAAGAAAAGCCTCTCTACTCTGCACTGAGAAAATTCTTCACTTCTCTATAAATATTTTCAGCGGACTCTTCCTTCGACGCGCCAATTTGCACGCGCTTCCATCCGTGTCTTGTTCCTAGATGTGAGAAGTTCGCACGTGCACGCTCGACAAGTTCATTGTCAGACTCATGGATGTGGGACTCCTCCCTCGCCTTCATAGCTCTCTCTCCCTCGAGTAGCAACGCAAAATCCTCATGTCGCAGGTCTCTATTGAGCATCTCCAGCCACGCCTCATCCGCCCCCTTGGTCATTCCCCAGGCGATACCCGTTCCGATATAATCTTCCGCAATCACGATCTTCCCTTCAGAAAGCCATGTATTGAGTGTAGGCTGAAACTGGAAACGATTCAACGTAAACCACATCTGCAGCTCTTCCTCCGTGATGGATTGCTTTTGATTCGTACTATTTCTCAAAAAAGAATTCAAATATCTCCCCGTTGGTTCGAGATCATACACGGGAAATTTGATATATACCGCATCAAATCCATCGTCACACAAATGCTTCGTAAGTAAGTGAGCATGTGTCGTCTTTCCTATATTATTAATGCCGTAGAAGGTGATAAGTTTTCCAGATTTCATAGTAGATAAAATGAAAAAACAATAATTATACTTGCGCGTATCCTCCCGTACTTCCAAATCCACCTCGGCTCTCCTTCGTCATTTCTTCAACTTCTTCGAACTGAAACTTCTCGATTTTTACGAACACGCCTTGGGCGATTTTCTCGCCACGGGCAATCGTTACTGGCTGATCACAAAAATTGTACACCTGAACCTTGATCTCATCGGTTGGTCCGCAATAGTCATGGTCAATAATGCCGATCCCATGGGGGGTCAGGAGTCCCTTTTTCTTTGGCGCGCTGCTGCGCGCCGCCACAACCAACATAAATCCTTCCGGCACCTCGATCACCACATTCCCCGGAATCAACCCCAGATTCTTAGTCTCAATCACGACCTCCTCCCTCGCCACAAAATCAAAACCAACCGCACCAGCCGTTTCATACATCGGCAACGGAAGCTTTGAATCGATACGTTTAATCTTTACCTGCATGCCGCCACACTATCAACCAGCTTTCAAAAATGCAACTGATAGGCAATTGTCACATCAAATAAATAACAGTATAATGTCACAGCAATACTGAGATCACCAATAACCCACCAAAGAGTATGTCCACCCAAACGTCTAGAAAAGACCTTCCAATCGACTTCGCACCCGGCGGCCAAGCCGTCCTAGAGGGCGTTCTCATGCGCAGCCCAAACTATATAGCCGTCGCCGTCAGAAATCCTCAGGGAAAAATCGTCTTCGAAAAGAGAGCCTACAAGCCATGGGGAAAGTATTTCAGAATTCTCGCACTTCCGCTCGTGCGTGGCATGATCGGAATCTGTGAGATGATGATTATTGGGTTCAAAGCACTCAACTTTTCTTCAGAAGTATTCATGCAGGAAGAAGAACTTCCGGAAAACGCTCCCAAAAAAGAAGCGACAGCAGCCGACTCCGTCCTCTTCGCCGTCTCACTCATCTTCGCCTTTGCAACGAGTATATTTCTCTTTAAATTCGTCCCACTTTTTATCACAACGCAGCTCCAGAATGTTTTCCCAGTAATAAAAAACAACTATCTCATTTTTAATCTCATCGATGGTGTTACGAAACTTGGAATCTTTGTTGGGTATCTCTCACTTATGCTTCTTTCGAAGGAGATGAAGCGCGTATTTGAGTATCATGGTGCTGAACACAAGGCCGTATGGACCTATGAGAAAAATCTCGACCTCACGGTAGAAAACGCAAAAAAGCAAACCCGTCTTCATCCTCGCTGCGGTACAAGTTTTATTATTATCGTATTTATCATTAGTATCTTCGTCTACATGTTCCTTCCGAAACAAGATACTTTTATCATGAACTTCCTTCTCAGAATCGCCATGTTGCCCCTCATTGGCGGCGTAGCCTATGAAGTGCTCAAATGGAGTGCCCGACACATCGACAACGCCCTTGTGCGCATCCTCGTCGCTCCAGGCCTTCTCCTCCAACGCATCACGACCCAAGAACCCGACGACACCCAACTCGAGGTCGCCCTCGCAGCACTACAGGCTACGATTGAGCTGGAACAGGGTGGGCTGCTGGTTCCATGTCAGGAAAATGTTACAATAATTTCAGAATAATGTTATTAGGGTGAAGCTCATAGGCATGAGATAATATGGCAATCAATATGCTATAGGTATGAGTAGAGGAATTATCGATGCGCAATCAGATCCAGAGTTACTCGGTAATGCTGAACTTATGGAGCGCTGCCGTAAATTAGGTACGATATCAATCAAATCCAGACGAATGTTTATTGGACTTCTTCCACTTGTCGCACGTAGGAAGGCGTATGATATTCGAAAATTCTCATCAATTCATCATTTTGCTTTAGTGATAGGGGGAGTGGGATATCATCTTGTGGATGAAGTTCTAAGACTAGATGCGCAGCTCAAGTATTTACCACTCTTACGTCGCGAATTATATCGGGGCGAAATAGGATGGGCAAAGATTAGACTCGTGATTTCTTCAGTAAAAGAAGATGATCAACAGCGTTGGTTGGACTTACTTTATGCACTTTCAAAGCCAGCACTTGAAGTATACCTTCGGGATATTCGTAAACAGAATTACGAAGAAAATAATTTATTTTCAGATATGATTGAAGTAGTGTCGCACGCAAGTTGCGCTTCTGAAGAATATAGTACGCAATCACCATTATCTCCAAAAGGTGCCATTTTTGAAGCTGAAAGTTTTCCCGGGAAAACTTTTGAATCAGGAAATGAAAATGATATAAATCAACTTCAGTCAGGGAAAATTGGTCCGGAAAAAAATCAACCTCAACAAACTCTAACCAAACAACAAGAGCTTTCATCAAGGCGAGAAAATTTCTCATGCAATATCAATCAATGGCTCGGCGCACAGCTGCGCCTATTCCGTAAAAAGATGGAAAAGGAACGAAAGAAATGGACCACATGGGAAGATGTCTTGGCGGAGCTCCTAGGAAAAGTAGAGTTAATAGCGGAATCTCTGTGGCTAAAACAGCTACTTTTGCTCTATAGTAAGAGCAAAATATCCCATTTTTTATAATGTTATGATAAAAAAAATGTCCCGTATGTAAATCTTTGGAGACAAAAAAGGACGGTCAAAGGAACGGAAAA
>CALRDN010000011.1 GCA_943354965.1 Candidatus Peribacteria bacterium
ATCTGACGGCTTTTTCTAGAATTTCTTTGGCATAGGGTTGGTCTTTGTAATAGGGAAAGCATTCAATGACTACTCTGGGATCTTTGTCTACAGCAGATCTGACGGCTTTTTCTAGAATTTCTTTGGCATAGGGTTGGTCTTTGTAGCTATCGTAGCTATAAAGGGCTAATCCGGGTGCTTTGTTTATAGCAGATCTGACGGCTTTTTCTAGAATTTCTTTGGCATAGGGTTGGTCTTTGTAGCTATCGTAGCTATAAAGGGCTAATCCGGGTTCTTCGTCTACGACAGATCTGACGGCTTTTTCTAGGAAATGGAGATATCGCGGGTTTAGTTTTGCTTCTGGGCGCTCAATACTTTTAAAAAATATTCTTGGATATTGTTCACATATGTAATCTGACATGGGATCCATTTTTCTTGCAGCAGCAAATATCTTCACTAGTTCGCTTTGCATCCACTCTCTTAGCTCCTCAGGGGTTGAAATTTTGAGCTCGGGGAAGAGTTTTTTTACTTTTCCTATGGCAACGCGAAGTGCATCTTCGCGATCTTTTTGATCTTCAATAATATCTACGTCATCAAGCCACTTTTGCATAGATTCAATTTTTTGTTTCAGTGCAATATATTCCTGTTGCTCTATTGATTCTTTTGGAATATTTTTCTTGGATTCCTTGGAATCTTTTGGCTGATCTATTGATTGTGGCTGTTCCGGGGGCATAGGATGAATTTAGAGAGCGTTGAGTTTTGAGAGGATCGCATCTGTTTGTGCATCTTTTTCTGTGGATTCTTTTTTGGAAGAATACTCCTGCTTCGCGAGGGCGAAGAGGCGGTCGAGGAAGGTGATTTTTTGTTGAGTAGTCATGGGGTTTGTTTGTTTTTGTGTCTATTCATTATACCTCATTTTTGAGGGTTTTACCATAGCTCATGCTGACCTTATCAAGTGATTCTTGGCTTCAGAATCACCTCCAGGGTATTCTTCGAGAAACACCCTGCCTGCCGTCTTGAACTTCTTCTCGGAGCGCATCAAATACCAGTTCTTCTTGAACTGAACTTGGAAGTGGAATAAATAGTAACTATGGCGTGTATCCGCACCACAGACCGCAACAGCGGTCGGATCCCGATTCTATTTTTTTATTCCCTCTGATACGACTTCAGAAAATTTACCCCGAGATTTTTGTCGGGAGACACATAATTAGAAAAATTTTCATTCTTTCCGAGTTTTTTCTCCGCTTCCGTCCAGAAAGTAGACCAGGTGATATCTTTGCCAGATAAGATCGTCTCGTTGAGAGCCTTGAGAAGTGGATCGTTGACCAGCATCGTACCGGTACCTTTGGTGGAAATAATATGAGCCTTTGGTGATTTGCCGAGCACTGCAGTAACTTCATTGTACCCTCCACATGACCCCATCCAGACTATACGGGCGATATCCGTGATGCGAGCGATAGTTTTTGCTGCGTGAAAGCTGTGCCCACGATGAACAACGACGATGGTTTTGATGTTCTTTGTTGCAAATATTTTTTGGATGTCTTCGGGTCCATCATCTTCATTTTCCGGTTTGTTGGCATACATCTCTACCGTCTTGTCTTTTTCTTTTTTGGAGATTTGAACGTAAGAGCCACGATCTTCTATTTTCCAGTCAGATTGAGCACGATAATAGCGGAGAAAATTAGCAAAAGAGTCTTTTCCGTCATTATCGTTGTAGAAGAAGTACTGCTGGATATTTTTTCCATCGGGATTGAATAATTCTTTGGAGGCAAGAGTAGAGACATTTTCTAGCGGATATTTGACTGCCATCTGGGAAAACCATGGATCTGCAATTTTACTGGCAGCAACACTGGCGAGTAGGCCATAGAGCTTCATTGTTTTTTGGTCTCCCGCCTTTTCTGCCTTGACGTAGGCTTCTTTGACGAACCCACTCATGGAAGACATAAGCGCAGGATCCTTGAGGACAGAGAAGGTATCCGCAAGCGTGACGGCGTTTTTGAGACGATCTTCTGGCTTGCCGAGGTCTATTACGGAACCCCTCAGGATTTGTTGCGCTTTGGTGGGGTCCATCGTTGCGAGAAATTCGCTGAGGCGATTGTAGCTAGCACAGAGCCGCAGGAATGTTTTTGTACCATCTCCTGACTGCATCACCTGATCACCTTTTTTTCCTTCTGCATGCATTTTTGCGAGAAATCGATTGAACAATCCATTGAATGATGAAGTTAATATTTCTCGATCTCCTTCGACTATTATGTTATAAATAGTCGAGGCAGGTATCTTGCTTGTAATTGCAAAACGGAAATCATCTTTTAGCTCATGGAGACTATTAATGATTCTAACAATCCTTAATGCTGATTTTTCCGTAAGAGTGGCAGTCGAGAAAGATAGCCCGATCTTTTCCAGAACCTCTTTGGCATATGGCTGGGATTTGTAGAGGTCGAAGATATCAAAAACTAGTCCAGGATTTTTATCTGCTACTTTTTCCAGAACCTCTTTGGCATATGGCTGGGATTTGTAGAGGTCGAAGTAATTGTTAGTAAGAGCTAATTCAGGATCACTTCTTACTGCTTTTTCCAGAATCTCTTTGGCATATGGCTGGGATTTGTAGAGGTCGAAGTGATCAAAAACTGATGCAGGATTTTTGTCTGCGACATTTCTTACTACTTTTTCTAGAATCTTTTTGGCATAGGGCTGGGATTTGTAGAGGTAGATACATCCAAGAGCGTATCCAGGTTCTTTGTCTGATGCTTTTTCCAGAACCTCTTTGGCATATGGCTGGGATTTGTAGAGGTCGGAGTAACTAAGAGCTAATTCAGGATTTATGTCTGCAGCACTTCTGGCAGCTTTTTCCAGAAATTTTAAATACTTTTCATTTCGTCCGCTCTCCGGATGTTCGGCAATAAATTTGAGAAATTTTCCCGGGTATTGTTCGCATATATAATCGGACATGGGATCCATCGTATCGGCTTTCTCGTCGAGCTCTTTTAGTTCCTTCTGTATCCATTCGATGAGTTTGGGAGGGTCTTGGATTTTGAGTTCAGGTATGAGTTTTTTTAATTTTTCTGTAGCAGTGCGGAGAGCATCTTCGCGGGATTTGCGGTCTTCTTTATTTTCTGAGTTTGTCAGCCATTTGAAGATCATGGCTGCTTTTTGCTTCAAGACAAGAATATTTTCTTTCTCGGTTGATTCCTCGGGGGTCTTATGAGCAGACTCTTTTGATTTTTTTGGTTGGTCGATATTTTTTGGCTGTTCGAGAGGCATATGAGGGCTGGTTAGAGCCTAATTTAGAGTGCATTGAGTTTAGAGAGAGCAGCATCTACTTGAAAATCCTTTTCTTTGGATTCCTTGTTGGAGGCATATTCTTGTTTGGCGAGCTTGAAGAGACGATCAAGGAAGGTGATTTTTTCCACAAGGGATGCTCCGGTATGCTTGGGGGTCATAGAAGTTTTGTTAGTTTTTGCTTCTTTGAATTATATCATAATTCTGAGGTTTTTGCTATGCATGGTTCATGCATGCTCCTGGGGAAGTAGGTAGCTTCAAAAACTACCTTCCTTCAAGAGAATTCCTCAATATACACCCGCCCCGCCGTCTTGAACTTCCTGTCTTTCGGGCTTACATACCAGTTCTTCTTGAACTGAACTCCGAAGTGGAATAAATAGTAACTATGGCGCGCATCCGCACCACAGACACTGAAGGTGTCGGATTCCAATTCCGTTCTGGATTTTGACCACTACTGCTGTATTACTTAGCGCCTCAATTAGGCTCTACAGCCTTCCTAATACCTCCCTCAGTTCATCTCCCGTGCTATTTGCTACTTTCATTACAGGAGTTGCGGATTTTCTCTTCAGATCATCAATTTTATCAAGAAGCGCTATCACTAAGGGCATATCGGCACTCTTATCCGTTAAGAACGTCCCATTTAAAGATACTTTGCCCAATGGGGAAAGTGTATGAAACGAGAGCTGCGTTAATTTATCTCCCTGTCCTGTAGCACGGCTAACCATAATTTCAATTCTCTCCAGATTCTTCCTCGCTTCCTGGTCACCGCGTGGACCCGTTATAGTTCTCAATTTTATCTTCACGCCATCCCCCATCACGGTTTCATCAACTGCGCACAATGCTCTCATGCGTGGAGCGACGATAGCTGTTGCACGAAGCACGGATGCCTCAAGCTCTATCTGGGCAGGTGTTTGATGGACTTCCATGCGGCTTTCACCGCTATCTTGATGACCATCGTTGAGGCCGGATTGAGATGGGTTTAACATAGAATATTTGGTTATATTGAGCTAATTTTTATATTGTTATTATAAACTATATTCGATAATTTTGCAAGTTTCTTGAATTTGACTTATTCTTTTAATTATGTTTAAATGAGTATCCACTTAATATACACTTCTATGCTTACGTCAAAGCCAGAGTTAGCACTGCCGGAGGAAAAAGAATTCAGCTACGAACATGCTGGGTTTGAGTTTCGTGGGGCAAAGTTGGACTGGAAAAATAATTATCTCAATGGAAAATATAGCGTTATCGTGTCGGCTGGAGGTGAGCCAGTAGGACGATTTACCTTTTTCACATCGGATGTATATGGATCGGAAATTATTTTTGAAGGTATGTTTATTGAGCCAACACTTCGAAAACGTGGTATTTCCGCAACGCTCATGGAGTCACTTTTTCGTGTAGCACATGCTTCAGGACGAGAAATGAATCATGCTTGGCCACAGAGAAAGCCACTTATGGGTCTCATTTTGCATAAGTATGGGTTCGAGCCTGTGTCACTTGGAAAAAGGGAGTTACAGGAAACTGTTTACGTAGGCAGAGGAGATACATCAGGTCAGACAAAGTTGTGGTTTCCTATGTCTGCAAAAGCGAGAGAGTTTAGAAACTCAAACATCGGGAAGGTGCAACCATACATTATCGTTGAATCGCTCCGACAAATTCATGATGCGGTTCGAGTGGTGTTGAATACTGATTATATTTTGTCGTATCCGGAGCGAGCGCCACTGGTTCGCTCGTAGTACTTACGCCTTGTCCCAGCCCTGAGCCTTTACGGCTTCTGTGGCAGCGTTTTCTTCGGCCTTTTGCTTACTGGCACCGTGGCCTTTGGCTATCAGCTCTTCGCCGATGTATGCGCCCATGGTAAATACCTTGTTGTGGTCTGGTCCGGTCTCACTGAGGAGAATATAGTGCGGAGTTGTGTTTACTTTCCCCTGAGCCATTTCCTGGAAGAGTGATTTTCCATCGATGTGGAGGCCTTTTTCGATAATTACATCGAGCTTCGTCAAGATATAGTCGTCAATGAATTTTCTGGCAACCCGATAACCACGGTCGATAAATATGGCTCCGATAAGCGCTTCGAGAACGTTGGCGAGGATGTGTGGTTTTTCGCGGCCGCCCGAGTGCTCTTCGCCACGGCTGAGATTCAGATATTTTCCGAGGTTGAGTTCGCGTGATACTTCCGCTAGGTGATTTCCTTTTACGAGGGCGGAGCGCCAGTTCGTGAGCTCTCCTTCTTGCTTGAGTGGATAGTACTTAAATAAATATTCCGTTGTTACCAGTTCGAGAACGGCATCGCCGAGAAATTCGAGACGTTCGTTGTGCTCCTTGAGACCCTTTTGTTCATTCACATACGATTTGTGAATAAAGGCCAACTTGAGAAGATCCTGGTTTTTGATCTGAACACCTATTTCTTCGAGAAGTTTTGTGTAGTCGTGCATAGAAATACTATACCTTATTTGATACTTATTTTACTATCGGATTGCCCGTCTTGTGATCGCGATGTACGCAGTATTTTTCCAAAATTTTACTCAAAACGCCATTAATAAATTTCGGGGCGTTGACGTCGGCGTAATCTTTTGCGACTTCGATAGCCTCGTTAATGGCTACGATAGGCGGAACTTCTGCGGAGAACATAATCTCATATGTTCCGATCTCGAGAATGCCACGATCGACCGGGGCGATTTTTTCTAATGGCCACTCAACGGCGAATTCTTTGATTAATGGCAGAATCTCTTCACGATACTTCAAAACTCCCTCTAGCGTTGCCGAGGCGAAGGTGATGACGTCAGGTCCTGCCGGATACTCATTGATCACGTACTGCAAAATATCCTGCGGCACGCCACCGTGGGTCTCATAGGCAAAGAGCGTCTGCATAACCGCTATTCGAGCTGCGCGACGTGGGCTTGGCATCGGGAAAAGCTTAAAGTTTATGTAAAAGGATTCAGTTTCTCCAAGGGGGAGAAGCCAACTAAGCCTTAATCTTTGTTACTTTATCGAGAGGGCTAGCTTTGTTTATAACCTTCTTTCCTCGGTAGTAACCACAAGTTGGGCAGATACGGTGATTAACCTTTGGCTGCTTGCACTGGGTACAAGTAACGATTGGAGCTGAGTCTGTTAGCTTTCTTCGTGCGTTTGTAGCGAATGTAGTATAGCGAGATCTAACACGTGAACGTGATAGTTTTTGCTTGGTGGTAGGATGTTTTGCCATGGTATTATGGGGTTGTTTGGGGTATTTGAGAGATTATTTTTTGCGATGAATCATGTCTTTCAGGCCTTGGAACGGCTTTACCGACTCCTCCTGATCGTGTGGATTGTCGACCTGTTCGACGAGTTCGTGACCACACTTAGCTTTGTTCTGATCTTTGCCGCAGACGGGACAGATCCCTCTACACGAAGGAGAGCATACTGGAAAAGCATCAAAATGCAAGAGAATTTCTTGACGAAACATGTTCCGTAGGTCCACCTCCATCCGCTTCAAATCGGTCGTATAGACGTCCTCGACGTCCGCAATGTCCTTTGGCCGGAGAAAGAGGAACTCTCGCTGCGCCTGATCGATGACCATTTTCTTCATATAGGTCTTGAGACACCGGCAGCAAGTTTCACGAATAGTGTAGGTGAAATTTTCTAACAAAACTGATATTCCATTCTCTGTTTTCATGAAAATAACATCCGTCGCGATGTCGGAACCGAGCACGAAATCGTTAGGATCAAAATCCTCGGATACCTCGAGATGAAACTCGCGACTCTGACCTGCATCGGCTCGGATAAGATCCGATACATCGAAGGTAAGATTTTTGTCGACCTCGTTTGCGTCGCTTGGCTCGGCCAATTTACTTGGCACGTGTTTTGCAATTTTTCTCTTTGTTGGCTCTCGGTGAAGTTTTTTTGGAGCTGTTTCCAGGAGCTTCTTGGTTGTCTTGTTTTTCGTCTTTTTGGATAATTCCTTCATAACAATAGTAGTAATAATTTGTGATGGTATTGACGTGGCGACTTAGCGATCGCGGGAGATGAAGCGGAGAATATAAAGGAAGAGATTGAAAATGTCCAGGTAGAGCTGCAGCGCGAGGTCCATTTCGTTCTGCGCCATGGCATATTTCACGCGCTGCATGTCAAACATAACAAAGCCGGTAAATATCATGATGCCGAAGAAGCTATAGACACCCTCCATAGCTGAGCTAAACGGGAAAAATACCCCGAGGAGCCCTACAACGATGAGACCGATTACACCGAAGAATAGGAGGCCCTGGAAGCGGAACATGTCGATATTGGTCTTCCAGGCGACGAGGCCGGCGGCGGCGAAGGTGAGCATGGTCGCGGTAAGCGCGCGGAAAATAATCTCGCCGCCACCACTCTGCGTCATATACATATATATTATCGGCGCAAGCGTTACGCCACTCAGAAATGCAAATACTGAAAAAAGTATGTAGTTAAGCGGCTTAATCTTCTGCCATGTACGAGAGGTAAAGATTAGTATGAGTTCCGCGGCAAATATGGCCCACATGTATCCCGGATGCGCGATCATCAAATCGAGCCCCTGATTGAAGCCAATATAGGTGCCAAGCGCTGACACTCCGAGCGCTAATCCGAAGAGCATCATTACCCGACCGAAAAATGTCGTTGAAATTTGTGTGGATCCTGATTCTACGCGTGTGATTTCCATATATTGTTTGGGTAAGTATGGTAGTTCTACAGGCCGACATTCTAGCAGAGTTGGCAAGAAATTTCCAGTTTTCTCCAGCTTTTCCTATGATGCGCTGTTTTCTGTATAATACCCCCATGAATCAGCTTACAAAGAGCCTCCTTTCGTGGGTAGAAATTGATGGCAAGGCGCTTGCCGCCAATGCTCGAACCTTGCGGGCGCAGACCGGTCCTGATGTTATTTTTTGCAGTGCACTCAAGGCAAATGCCTACGGACATGGACTCACCTTGTGTGCGAATATCCTGCAGCGAGAACGCGCCACTGACTGGATAGCCGTGAACTCACTCTGGGAAGCGGAAAAACTTCGAGCTAACGGCATTACCCTTCCCCTGTACATCATGGGATACATTCCCCTCTCGGAACTTGAGAGCGTTTTCACTCATGACGTTCGTATCGTTGTTTATAATCAAGAGACCGTTATGCAATTAGAAGAAATTGGCAAGAGATTAGAAAAAACCGCACGAGTACATTTAAAAGTAGAAACTGGTAATCATCGTCAGGGCGTATATGAACAAGACATCCCTTCTTGGATTGCACTTTTTGCCGCGTGCAAACATGTCGTACTCGAGGGGCTATCCACGCATTTCGCCAATATTGAGGATACCCATGATCACTCCTATGCACAGCAGCAGACACAACGTTTCGATGGATATATTTCCCAATTCAAACAGGCGGGAATGCCTATTCCTTTTCTCCACTCCGCGAATAGTGCGGCTACTATTTTATTTTCAAAAACTCATGGAACCATGGTACGAACCGGAATTGCGCTCTATGGTTTGTGGCCGTCAGATGAGGTAAAACAGGAGGTGAGTATATCGAGAGAACAAAAGATATCCCTATCCCCCGTCCTGAGCTGGCGAGCGCGCGTCGCGCAGGTGCGACCTATCTTGAAAGATTCACTCATAGGATATGGCTGCTCATTCAGGGCAGAAAGAAATATGGTTATCGCCATCATTCCTGTGGGATATTATGACGGATTCGATCGCGGACTTTCGAGTGGCGGAGAGGTGCTTATTCACGGGCGACGAGCGAAATTATGCGGTCGCGTGTGCATGAATATGATTATGGTTGATGTAACTGATATCGGCGATGTTCATATCGAAGACGAGGTCACACTGATCGGTCGTGATGGTGATGAGGAGATTACTGCCGGCGAGATGGCGGGGGAAATCGGAACGATTCATTACGAAGTCGTGACGAGAATACGCGAAGACATTCCGAGAATTGAAGTTTAGATTTTTTAAAACCCCTCCTTTTTGGGGAGAGGTTTTTGTACGTGTGAATATGTTCCACTACTGTTACTTACTCAACTCGCATGGTGCCGTAGTAATACTCTCTCCTGATGGTGTTCTAAAAATAGGACATGGGTCGATGCTTACCTTGGACAACTGCTGCTGGGCGTATTCCTGTGCATCGAGTACTGAGGCTCTGATGTAAGCGCCAACCGGTACAGATGCCATGAGGGCGACTAAAATTCCTGCTGCTACCATGAGGTGCGGCAAGTGCCACTGGCTGACCTTGCGTGCTTTTGTTGCGCGCTTCTTGGGTGCAGGGGTGCGTTTCTTGGCCATGATCGATATGGATTAAGATGTATGTATTTTTGTTTTGAAATCTGCAGATTTATGCTTATTTCAATAATGTATTGTATCATATTTTTACATATTCGTATAGTATAACTTAAAAAAGAGATGAAAAAGAGTGGCTCCGCTTCCTTGAGTTTCAAAGCAAGGTGTGCTTTACTATTTGTGACCATTTTTACTTCATTTTTTTCTTTCTTGTGGGCTTTTTTTCCCGCCGCATTCGACGAAGAGGCAATTTTTATCTCGCTCTCGACATTGGAACTGATGTTGTAAAAGCTCTTATTTGCTCTGCAGAGGGCGCAAAAGGCAAGGTCATAGGCGTTGGCCGCAAGTCCCAGCGTGTTGGCGATATGCATAGCGGTGTTGTTACTGATATCGCGAGCGTGATTCGTAACTGCCAGGATGCTATTCGTGATGCCGAGAAAATTGCAGGAGTTCATCCCGAGCAGATGGTGATCGGTATCGCTGGTGAGCTTGTAAAAGGTGCAACCATTACGACGAGTTACACCCGACGAGATCCTGATACCAAAATTGATTTATCCGAGTTAAAAAATATCGTTCACAAAGTGCAGTGGAAAGCTTTTGAACAGGTGCGCTCTCAGCTCTCCGAGGAGACCGGCTATAATGAAATTGATGTGAAGCTCGTAAATGCAGCAATTGTTGATGTGCGCATTGATGGCTACAAGGTGAGCAATCCAATCGGTTTTCAGGGACGCGAGGTGGTGATGTCGATATTCAACGCTTTTGCGCCACTCGTGCATTACGGAGCACTTCAGACGATTGCAGCGGAGTTGGATATTGAGCTTCTATCAGTCATTGCCGAGCCTTATGCCGTGAGTCGATGCTTGAGAGAAGAAGATGGTGGTGGAAACGTGAATGCGATTTTTATTGATGTTGGTGGTGGAACGACGGATGTTGCCCTGGTGCAAAACGGTCGAGTGGAGGGAACAAAAATGTTTACCCTAGGCGGAAGAACATTTACCAAACGATTGAGTCATAGTTTGAATATTTCCTATGAAGAAGCGGAGACGATTAAACTGACCTACAGCGATGATAAATTAGAAAAACATTCTCAGAAGATTGTTCGCGAGGCGATGAAGAGTGATTGTGACGTATGGCTCAGCGGCATTATTTTGACACTAAGTGAATATGCAACCGAGAGTCTTCCGACGAAGATTTATTTGTGCGGAGGCGGTTCTCGATTGCCGGAAATTTTTGAGGTTTTAGATTCGCGAGAGTGGATTAAAACCCTTCCCTTTGCCAAAAAACCGCAGGTGAGTTTCTTGAATCCCAAGATGGTAGCTAATATGTTCGATGAGACGAAGATGCTCAAAGATATTCAAGATGTCACCCCAATGGCACTCGCCAATATGGCTCTGGATTTCGCCGGGGAGGAGCACATTCTCTCTACCCTTCTCAAAAAAGTTGTTCGCCTTATGCAAATATAATTCTTCTCCCTCATGGCTGAAAAAAAAGATACTAATAAGGAAAAAATTCTGGATCCTACGAAAACCGTTTCGTCACGCAAGATTTTTTATTGCGATATTGACGATGAGGTTACGATGATTTTTGATCGCGTGAAAGGAACCAAATTGAAAGATGTATATTTAGTTATTCCACGGCAGGCTACGATGTTTCAGAGCCTGGTAAATTTAAAAATTCTGAAGAGAAAAGTGGAAGAGGCAGGAAAAAAACTTCATATTATTACCGATGATGTGAATGGCGTACACCTCACGCATCAGGCGGGAATCCCCGTCTATGAGCGATTAGAGACGCAGGGTGGATATGTTCCAAAACCAGAGGATGAGAAGATGAGAATTACTCCGCTGAAAGCAACCGTGAATGCACTGGAAGACGATACGCCGACCAGACTTTCCGAGAAGAAGCTCTCTATATCCGAGCTCCTCGGCCGTGGTCGTAAGCGCAAGATTCCATTTGTGAGCAGCGCTCTTCATTTTATCAAATCCAAAGAGAAGAAGGAGCGAGATATGAAGTTCGTCGTTGTTTCTCCTAATAGACAGGCGCTTATCGCCCTTGTAACTATTAGTGTTCTTCTCGTTCTTATTATTTTCTACATTGCCCTTCCTGGATCTACTCTCTATCTCACACCTAAATCGAATGTGATCGACCACTCGGTGAATTTAGTTTTTGCGGATTACGAATCGAATAAAGCGGAGCTCGATAATCATCCTCCAAAAGTTCTCGGCTCCCACAAGATTACGACGACCGTTCGTCGAACTATCCTCCAGGGATCTACCGGGAAGATATTTCAGGGACAGAACGCACGTGGTCGCCTCACCGTCTATAACACGCAGCCAAAACCGTGGCCCCTGATTCCGAATACCCGCTTCCAGACTACCGAAGGAGTTGTCTTCCGTATTCAGCAGTTCGTCACTGTTCCACCTAATCGTGGTGGAGTAAACGGATCAATCGATGTGGATGTGACTGCCGATGGACTTGATGCCTACAATCAGCCTGCTGGCGATCGTGGCAATATCCAGCCATCCAAACTCTTCCTCCCTGGACTCAATGCTGACAATCAAAAAAAGATTTTTGCTGAGTCGAAAATCGCTTTTGTAGGTGGCTCGACAGCCGTGAAGAAAAAAGTTTCACCTGAAGATATCATTGCCGCTACGAACAAACTTAAAAAGGATCTCGAGGACTCCGTAGAGGCTGAACTTGATCGAGCTATCCAGGAAAAAAATAATAACCTGGCCGATAGATCTAACTTTGCCCTCCTCAAGGGAAAGCTCGCATATACAATCTCAGAGCCACGAATCTCTATCGCTTCTGATGTAGCCGGTAAAGAATTGGATCAGTTTGAGGCGGTCGGCGAGATGGATGTGACTGGCGTGTATTTCAATCTCCAAGAAGTTCTCTCTATTATGAAGGCGGAGTTGAAAATCCGAAAGAGTCCGGATAAACGAATCGTGAAAATCGATGAGTCAACTATCACCTATCGTATCTTCGATGTTGACCCTGGCACGAAGAAGATCAAGGTAACCGCCACGCTCAAGGGCCTGGAGGAGTATGACATCAATCCTACGAGAGAAAACGGCGAGAGACTCATCCAGAAGATTAAGGACCATATCGTCGGCCGCAAGACGCAGGACGCCAAGGAGTACATCCTCAGCCTCCCCGAGATTGCCACTGTCGAGATCAAGAACTGGCCTATCTGGGCTCCTACCATCCCGGGCATCCCGGACAACATCAGCGTTGAGCTCGTTTCCTCTCCGTAGTGCCATATTCTGAGGTTATTCATCCCTTATTTTACCATCTGGACAAATGTGTCTAAATCATGGTATAATAATAAAAAAATAACCAAACAAACATATGAAATTCTACCAGGACTCAGGATTCAAGTGGACCGTTGCATCAACGTTCGTCCTCGCATCAATTCTTGCCATGACGAGTTTTGGCGCTAGTGCAGGTGCACCGATCGCCAATCCACCCGGTGGAAATATCTCCCCTACATTTACCAATCTTACCACTGCCACCGACGTTATCGTCGGAAAGAATCTCCGTGTTGGAGACTCCATCGTGCCTAATATTGGAAAAAGTTTTGCGCTGGCCGCCGATAAAGTGAACTTTACGAAGGATATTGAAGCAAAGGGAAATATCGTATCAAGTGGTGGCGGCATTACTGCTGAGGGCGGTGGATGGGTTACCGGCTGGAACCTCAAGGCAGTTAGCACTCTTATGGCTACCAATGCTGATATTTCTCAAAATATTAAGGCTCTCGGTACTATTACCGGCAAGGATGTTGTCGCCGATGGGGGCAGCATTAGTGCAACTGGCGGGGGAGAGATTAAAGGCTGGAATTTAAAGGCAACAAGTACCGTCTCGGGCACCAATGCCAGTTTTTCTCAGGATATAAATGCTGTCGGCAAAGTTACCGGCGCAAGTATAGTCTCGCAAGGCAACATCAGTACAGCTACTGGTACAATCTCTGGCAAAGATCTATCAATATCTGGACATCTAAAAACCGGATCCGTCGGAGCGTTTAATCAGATGAACACTCTTGGTAATAACGGTGGCAATTCAGTTCTTGTTGCTCCCGGAAAAGTCGGGGCCGTATCAACAGTCAACTGCGCGGCAAAATATGAACAGATGCTAAGCTGTTCAGTATTCTCATATCAAAATACCCTAACGGCATCAACAATCATTAGCTCGAAGTCAGGCTGGGGCCAGGACTGGAGTTGTAGCGTTGTTGCTAAAAACAGCGGAGCAGTAAATGCGATCTATAGCGCACAGGCCGTATGCTTTGATCCAAATAAATAAATTCTGAGACTATTGCACATCTACACCGAGTGATATTTGACACATTTTTCGTGCACCCTCCCTGTTAATCTGTAGACATATCTTCTCATCCCCTTTGTCGTATGCCATTTTAGATAAAATCGCGATCTTACACTGGTCTTTCGCCTGATCGCTCTCCAGCACATCACATGCTGCAAGCGATGTCCCATTTTGAGCTTTCTGAAGCTTATCATTTTCCTCCTTTTCTCTCTGCATTTCACGCTCCTTAGATGTCGTAGCGAGCTCGCATGCCTTTCTATACTCTTCGTTGAGAATTGTCGCACATGCCCCCGAATCACCAGATGCTAGAGCCACCGAATCCTTTACCATGTTCGTACAAAATGTTCGAGAATCAGCATCCTGGAGACTTTCACAGATTGTCCCATCCTTGGATGCAACTGCCCTCTTTGTAATATCATCAGTCAATAACGATACTGACTTATTTGATGAACAACCGGCCAAAAGTAATAGGGCAAGGGTAAGCGCAGTGAGAGAGGTTTTTTTCATAATGTGAGGTGGGGTTTTATGAGGTTTGCCGAGTTGTAGTTGTAGTTTTTTTTTAGAGACCGAGCTGTTTTCTAATTTCCTCGGCTTTTTTGGCATCTTCATCTGCCTTGCCCTGCTGCTCAAACTCACCCTCTAGATCCATCCATTCTTCGTAGTGTTTTTGAGCGAGCTTTTCGAGCTGCTCGACGTGCTTCTTGGATAGTTGAGCGAACTTCTCTCGCTCCTCTTCGAAAATACGAATTAATTCATCTATTTGAGACTGTTTAAGTTTTGGAACGGACTCGACGATCTTTTTCTTTTCATCTTTCGTGAGAGAGATTGATCCGGCAAGCATGTGGAGGAAGTACTGCTCATCAAACGAGAGCTCGTGTGGTGGAATTTTCACTCGTAGTACGGCAGGAAGTTTGTCGCCTACCTTGAAGTTTGCGGGAGTTTCGTCTTCTTGTGGTGGCAATGGAGGAGGTGGCGGCATAGGTGTTCCACCATATCCACCTTGCATGCCTTGTTGCCCCTGTTGTCCGCCGTACGGATCCATTGGCATTCCGCCCTGTGGCATACCCATGCCTGGCTGTGGGTACCCGCCCTGATATTGAGGAGGCATTGGTTGCTGAGGGTATGGAGCATATCCCGGTTGTGGATATCCGCCTAATTGCTGCTGTGGATCACCGTAGTAACCCTGTGGTGGTTGAGGAGGTTGCTGATACATTCCCTGAGGGGGCATCGGTGGCTGAGCCATCGGCTGCTGCTGAGGGGGCATCTGGTAATACGGCTGTGGTGGTAGTTGAAAAGTAGCATCCTGCTGAGGTTGCTGTACTGGCAATGGAGGTGGCGGAGGAAGTGGCTGTCCTGCACCAGCAGAAGCGCCTGAGGTATTATCCTGAGGTGGAGGTGTTGGCTGGAAGCCGCCTTGTTGGCCTGCTGTTCCCTGATTTTGTGGATCTTGGTTGTCTGACATCGTGGGTATTTTACGGGTCTAGCGCTCGCGTTGCAAGCTGATTCACAGCTTTGGTTTTTCTACTTACTTCTTCTTTGCGGTTGGCTGAGGTGCGACGACTGCCGGAGCAGGAGGTGCTGTGACGGCCGAAGGAGCAGTCTGCTTGTTGAAAGGTGCCATCATTGCAGGATAAGAATACTGATTTTGCCCCTGTGCTCCCCACTGTTGCATCATGCGAGGACCTCCAAATGAATATTTAAATTTACCATCAAAACCTCTCGAAGACATGGATGCGAAAAAAGCAAAGTGAACAGCACAAACTACAGAGACCATTATGATGCCAATCGCGATCAATGATGTAATGATATCTGTCTTATAAAGCGTGGCGAGGGCTTTGAGTGAAACTGATACGGTGATAAGCATACCTAACATAAGTATCATTGCGGCAAGTCCGAAGCCTACCATTGGAATAGTCGCAACGATAATGGCGAGAAGGAGATAGACTGACATCAGGAAGCAGTTGACGGTTGAGACCTTGAACGCGTCCAGGAGTGTTCCCTTTTCTGAGAAAATCCTCATGACAAGGTGGATAAGTGCTGCCCTCACTGTGTTGATGATATAAATTCCTACGAGGAGGACGATAAAATATCGCGCATAGCTCCATGATGACCATTGGAATCCTTTCATCGCATCTTTTGCCCATAGTGATGAGGCGCAGTAAAATGCCAACATTACGGCGAGCGACGAGAGAGCTGACGCTGCGAGCATCATCAAGACGAAGGCACGTTCGGAGCCCTTCTTTATCATATCAACAGCCTCGAAAGGCTTGAAAAACATTCTGTACATGAGAGAGGTGAGTGAGGAAATAATGAGGGCGGCCTAAAAAAGGCCGAAAATAGTATTGTCGAGGGCTATCTTGCCGGCACCGAGAATGAAAATAGCCACGCAAGATGCAAGCGTTACGAGGTCAAACTCCCATCCTGTCTTGTCGTGCGCCGTGAACTTCACATTCCATTTGAATGCCTTGAGATAGATTGCCCCAAGCATGATAATTGCCAGCCCCGCTGCGGCTATTTGCGTGAGGAAACCCGAGAGAAGTGCGAGAGAACCAAAAAATTCCGCTACACCAAGTGCGCTAAAAAACCATCCACTTCCGGGCATTTCCATACTCTCCGCCATCTGTTTTCCATTCTCTATCTTCCACATTCCGTGAACCATGAATACAGCAGCCACTCCTACCCTGAGGATGAAAAGTGCTATATCGCCGAACTGATGAAGCTGTGCCAGTTGTTCCATGTATTTATTATAGTAGTACCATTATTTACCTCTACGTGCAATTTATTTCTTGTTTTCTACCGTGACTGTCTCCATTACATCCCCTATCTGAATTTTCTTTACTACGTCCATGCCTGAGGTGACTTTTCCAAAGATCGTATAGAGTTTAGGAAGTGGTACGTTGTCTAACATAATGAAGAACTGTGAGCCATTCGTATTTGGACCTGAGTTAGCCATAGCAACGATACCCTGATCGTAATTTCTGACGACTTTTTCATCCGCAAATTTGTAGCCCGGACCGCCCGTGCCGTTTCCCGTTGGATCTCCTCCCTGTATGACGAAGTTCGCTACTACTCGGTGAAATGTTAGGTTGTCGTAATACTGCTGATCAGCGAGATAGACGAAATTGCTAACAGTCTTTGGAGTCTCCTGCTCAAACATCTCAAAGGTGATGTCTCCTTTCTTCGTCTTGATCGTTACTTTTTTGTTGGCAATTCTTTCCGCAGGAAGTACTCCTGGGAAGGTATAGGTTACCGGGGCTTTTGCTACTTTCTGTGCCTCATCGGTCGTCACAGTCTTCTTCATATCAGTTGGGTTAGAAGGTGTATAATTTTTATAAATAATAGCTCCTGCTGCGGCACCTATAATAATCGTGACTACTAGATACCAGATTTTCTGTGAATTTTCCATGATTTAGTGGAGATTAATTGATAAGACACTATTTGTTCGGGTTTGATTTTAGCGTATTTTTGGGCAATTCCAAAGCGGGAATAGGTTAATATTGTTGACCAACCGTGGGGTTCATGCTAATTTTTCATGGCAAAAAAACGGAATATCTGGACGATTAGCTCAGTTGGTAGAGCGTCTCGTTGACGTCGAGAAGGTCAGTGGTTCGAACCCACTATCGTCCACCAAAGTGTTCCTCTGCTCGGTTTTAGTAAACCTTGTTGTGTCCGCCGATATCAACAAATTTAAAAATTAGAATTTCTTTTTCGTATGTTGAGTGTTTTTCGTAAATTGCCCGAATGTCATCGGTGATCGAAAAAGCATATTCATTTTGACGCTTTCCTTTTAACTTATGAGTTTTTAAAGAAGTGGAATATTCATCATCGATAAAGATTCCAAGCTTTTTGATGAATTGTTTCTGCGTTTTTACGTTTAATTTTCCAAATGATTTTTCAAATCTTCCGGTACGCTGGATAATTTTCTTCATTTAATGAGAGATTCGAAGTTCTTGATACAAGCCTTTTTTCCCCCTTTCGTGGAAACGTCAAAAGAGGCCGTGACATCATCGTCGTCCGACACCAATCCAAATTTTAATTTGTTATCGTTATAAGCCTTTAGGGCCTGTACCACTACAAAAGTCAAGGTAACCCCATCCTTTTGTGCTTTTTTCTGAGCAGTAAATTTTAGCGGTTCTTCTATGTTGATTGTTAATGAAGTCATATGAGGTAGTAATAATGATTATGCACTAATATTACACTAATAATCAAATGAGGTCAACGGCATTTCAAATTAGTGTATTGCAAAGTTACCTGTTTTTATTAAAAACTAATAGATCCTTTTTATAAGTGTCGGGAAATATCTGGAGTCGCCCCTTTACCGAAGAAGATCTGGCGTTCACACCCGCCATTCTCAGACAATCCATAATTCTTTCCGTGACACCCACGACTAGCTCTTGCTCATCCGAAAGCCGTTTTCCCGCTAAGGCTTCGAAAATAGTTAGGTGAAAATCCGCACGTATCATCGCCAATCGTTTCCATGTTTCCGAATCGGCTGTTTCCTCTATCTGGTTTTCGTTTTTGCCGTATCCGTACCATTCAGAAGGAAGTATCGTTACACTCTGTGGTATTTCCTGTGGTGGCGTTTCCATTAATCTTTTTATAATGGTTGCTGTCATATCTTTTGGCCTTCTTGCCATCCAATATTCATCACTTCCATCATGTTTCTGAAGATCAGTGGTCCTAATATCGCGGCATAAATACTCGGCAGATTTTGGATGTATTTGTAAACATGTTAACAGCCATTCAAATGGAACTTTATTATTATTCGTATCAAAACAAGTAGCTGTAGCGCTATTATCTCGTTCTCTTATAGATAGAGGCAACAAAGAAGCGCGCCCATCCCCTGCGCACAAATCCTGAATATGAATATTTCCCGGGTTCAACAATGCTCCTGCGTAATATGCCATCCACAATATTCCTAAAATTTCTTCGTCTATAATCGGAATAGTATCCGGCTCCCGAGCTGCGCCATTTACTGCCGTGCTTATTTTTTGTTGAAAAGATAGTATTTGCGCAGCGACTAATTCGGATGGATTATGGGGTTGAATTAATGCCGACATATCTAATCTTTCGGCCGTGCGAAGCAAATAATCTGAGTCTTCTTTTTTAACAATTTGTGATAGTTCGTCGTATTTTATGAGATCACTCATACTTTTAGTCATACTATTTCGAAATTGAAATAAGAGGGTATTATAAAGATAAATTCCAATTTTGTCGAGAAGTGAAAACCGGCGCCTTTTAACATATTCAGCTTCGTACTAGGACAAAGCTAAACAGCTTTGAAAATTTACTTTTTTTGTAATTATTTCATGCACGTGTCAGGTTTTTGTTAGGGCGGCGTGATAGTGTTGCCGTTATGATGGATTTTTTATACGCGTTGTCGAGGATAATTAGGAAGATGTGGCTTTTGGGAATTAATCTCATTTTTCCGCAGAAGTGTGCGGGATGTGGAATGGTGGTTGGATCTTTGTGCGGGAAATGTAAGTGCGAATTGGATGCGTTATTTATATGTGGAGAGGTAATGGTTGATGAATTTTGTGTGTTTGTTGCATCCAGTCATGGAAATATTTTGAAAAAAGTTTTGCATCGATTTAAATATATCTCAGATGTGTGTTTGGCCGAGGCGTTGAGCGGATTATTGGCTAGAAGGTTACGATCTATTGGGCTTGATTTTGATAGTGGTGAAATTATTATCGTGCCCATTCCTTTGCACGTGCGGAGGGAAAGAGACCGCGGATTTAATCAAAGTGAAGTTTTGGCGAAGTTGGTTGTGAGGGATATTAGAGGGAGGGTGATGAATTTGTTGGAGAGAAGTAGGGAAACCGAGCCGCAGGCGAGGTTGTCGCGGAGCGAGAGAATGGTGAATGTGAAGGGAGCATTTCGAATGAGGGAGGATTTTCATGGAGAAATGCCCCCAAGGGACGCCTCTACCAAGGCACCTACTACAGTTTTCGTGCTTGATGATGTCATTACGACGGGATCGACGTTTAGGGAGTGCGCCAAGGTATTGAAGGAGGCGGGCGTAGAGAGGGTGTATGGTATTATGCTGGCGCATGGGTTATAGTTTTTATCGATTTTTCACTTTTTTGGTATGGTACTTGGCATAGATGCATCGCGGTGTGGAGCGAGTAATGGCACAGGAGTTGAGGCTTATTCTACGGCTGTCGTGCGAGCGATCCTGAAAGAGTTATCCGTGAGTACCCATCCGAAATTTGATCAGGTGGTTTTGTATACACCACATCATCTGTCACCAGAAATACTTGGTGGAAGATATTCGTTTGTCCTCCAGAGAGTTATCCCCTTTCCGCGACTATGGACCCAGGTGCGACTTTCGGCCGAGATGGTACATGAAGAGCCTGATGTTTTGTTTGTTCCATCTCATGTCTTGCCGCTTATACATGCCGATAAGAGTGTGGTGACTATCCATGATACGGCGTTTGTACATTTTCCAAAATCGTATTCATTTTTTCAGAGGAAATATTTAACATTTACGACGTGGTTGACGGTACGAGAGGCGAAAAAAATTATCGTACCGAGTGAGGCGACCAAGCAGGACCTCATGAAGACCTTTACATGTCCTGAGGAGAAAATTTCAGTCGTACTGCACGGATTTGAGAGTAGCCCTCACGTAGAGAGTAAAAAGGATGTGGAACTATTGGGAGAGTTTGGGTTAGACATGAATTCAAAATATATTTTTTATGTAGGGAGATTGGAGGAGAAGAAAAATCTCGTGAGACTCGTGAAGGCTTTTATGAAATTTAGAGAAAATTTTCCGGAGTGGAGACTCGTTTTGGCGGGAAATAGAGGCTTTGGATTTGAGAAGCTTTTTCAAGAAGTTGAGAAAAATAATCTCTGGGATAGCGTGATGATGCCAGGATATGTGACGGACGAGGAGCGAAGTGTGCTTTATCGGCACTGTCGGTTTGTGGCTTTTGTATCCCTTGCGGAGGGATTTGGTTTCCCGGTGTTGGAGGCGGCGAGTTTCGGGAAGCGCGTGCTGGCCAGCGACATTGCGGCACTACGGGAAGTAGGTGAAGATACTCTTACGTACTGCGATCCTTTCGATGAGGAAAAGATTTTTGAAGGATTGGTTAAAATTGTCAGTATGGATGAAGGAGATTTGAAAGGTACACTCGAAAAATTGGTGAAAAAATATTCCTGGGAAAAGGCGGGCAAAGAAACATTACGCGTTTTAGAGAGCGTGATATAATAGAGCCATGGATAATCAGCGCATCGCCGAAATTTTTGAGGAGATCGCCGACATGATGGATATCAAGGGCGAGGATTTTTTCCGTGTGAATGCGTATAGGCATGCGGCACGAGTTATTAGCAATACTCCGTATGATATTGCGGATGCGTATGCGAAACAAAAAAGAATCGGAAAGATCCCTGGAGTCGGAAAAGCACTAGAAGAGAAAATTATTGAGATGATTAAGACGGGTAGGTGCACTTTTCATGATGAGTTGATAAAAGGCTTCCCGAAGGGGTTATTGGATATGCTTCGAGTGCGAGGTATTGGTCCGAAGAAGGTGAAATTATTTTTTGGGGAGTTGCAAATTCACACCTTGGCGCAGCTCAAAAAAGCGGCCGAGGACGGTCTCCTGCAGAAATTACCAAAGATGGGCAAGAAGAGCGAGGCTGATATTCTCAGGGCTATTCAGGATTATGAGGCGATGCCTCACGAGAGAAAATTACTCCACGAGGGGCTACTGGAGGCGCAAAAAATTATCAATTATTTGCGTAAGGCACCGGGGATAGTGCGCATACAATACGCCGGTAGTTTACGGCGTGGCGTAGAGACGATTGGCGATATTGATATTTTGTCTTCCGTGAAAAATGCTGAAAAAAATGTGAAACTTATCGGAGAGATTATGGAGTATTATGCAAAATATCCCGAGATTGGCCAGGTCATAAATCGAGGAGATACGAAATCATCGGTACTCTTGAAATCCGGTCTGCAGGTGGATTTGCGAGTAGTAGATGATACTATTTTTGGAGCAGCCCTACACTACTTCACCGGATCAAAAGCGCATAATATTCATATTCGTGAACGGGCAAAAAAGATGGGACTCAAGGTAAGTGAGTATGGCGTTTTCAAGGTGAGTGGCAAAAAAGAAACTCTGGTAGCGGGAAAAACCGAGGAGGAACTTTTTGCCAAACTCGGACTCCCCTATATCATTCCGGAAATGCGCGAGGATCAGGGAGAGATTGAGTATGGCTTGAAACATAAGAAAATGCCGATTGCGATTGAGTTTGATGATTTAAAGGCCGACTTGCATACGCACTCAAAATGGAGCGATGGGTCAGAAGAGATTGATGTTTTGGCGGCGCAGTATCAGAAGGCAGGGTTTGAGTATATGGCGCTTACAGATCACTCAAAAGCGGTTGGAGTAGCAGGAGGAATGGATGAGAGTAAAGTGATGAAGCAGTGGAAAGAAATCGATAAAGTTACTAAAAGTTTTGGTGGAAAATTTCGCATATTGAAGGGCAGCGAGGTTGATATTTTGAAAGACGGGTCTCTGGATTTTAGCGATGCGGTTTTGAAAAAATTGGAGGTTATAAATGCCTCTGCGCATTTGCATCATCAGCTCGATGAAAAAACTCAAACGAAACGATTATTGCGTGCGATTGAGTCCGGCTATGTGAAAATTTTATCTCACCCTACAGGAAGACTTATCAATCAGCGCAAACCTATTTCTTTTGATGTGGAAGCAGTATTCAAGGCATGTGCCGATCACCGTGTCGCCCTGGAAATAAATTCATCTCCTGATCGCATGGATCTCAAAGATACCCATGTCCGTATGGCAAAAGAGCTTGGCTGCAAATTCGCTATCAACTCCGACAGTCATCACTCTTCGCAAATGGGTTTTCTTCAATATGGCATCACGATTGCGCGGCGCGCGTGGCTTACAAAAGAGGATGTCATCAATACGATGACATTGAAAGAACTGTTGAAGTATTGGAATATTACGTAGGATTTGAGTCTGAGCTTGTGGCACGATTTCTGGCTAATTCGTTCCTTTGTTGGATGAAGTTTGCGACCTTTGATTCATATGAATCTGCGTTTCTTGCGATATTATACGCCCATCCGATAAGTCCGTTTGTTCCCTCACTATTATTCATACCTCTCCTTCTCTGAAATCCGGCTTTTAGGTATTGCAATGCTGTCTCCTTATTTGGAAATTTCGGAATCACATCTGGCGACCCCTGACTCTTCCACCAGCGAATATATCCATTCACACCGCCTTGTCCATCGTGATGAGCTATTGCCATAAATGCCATACTGATCTCGTCCGGATTGCTCAAAGGATCATGACCTGGCACTTTGCGTGCGATACTTCTCGCTTCGCTCTTCACAAGACGTACGAATGTAGCTATTTGAAGTCGCGCGTCTGTTTTTACCATTCTCATAAATTCCCCTTTATCCTGAGGAATATCCTTTCTTCCTGATTTAATCAGTCCTCTGTACATGGCCCTTGTCGTCGAATCGAGCAACTGTCCTACTCCATATGCGCTGGAGGTTGGATTGTCGGCGTGCATACTCCATTTTGATTCCTCGTGGGAAAGTGCGTACATGAATTTTATTAATTTCAATGGAACGCCCTGCTTCTCGCACTCGCTCATATATACGTCGCCATATGTCTCGAGTGCACTATCTATTGTCTTTGGCTTGTTCACATTGATTGGAGCCTCGCTGCCCGTGGTAGGCTCTGCATAACGTATGGCTGGTGCTGCGGCTGGCTGCTCCGCCCTGGCTAGTTCTGCTTTTTTTGCCTCTGCAAGTTCTGCGCCTGAGAGCGTTTTGTCGATCGTCCATGTATCTCCATCAAAAATTCGCAAGTATCCATCATCGTTATAAAAACTACCACCCTCGCGTTTCGTGCTTTTTCGTTCGAAAAAGATAATCCTTGATGGATTTTCCTGATAGGCCGCATATGCGTCCTTTGCCTTTTGATTATTTTCGAGGAAGTTCTTATTCGCGGCCTTGGTAAGATTTTTTGGGTGGATGTACAGTGTAATCTCCGCGACATTTTCGTCTACAAGATCCTTGAGACCTTTTTGCCACTCAACATCATGATTATTATGCGCTGAAAATTTTTCTTTTTTGTCCTCTTGAATCTTTTTGAAAAGTATTTTTGTGATGCCAGGCTCCTTTGTTTCGGCAGCGCTTAGCTCATCTAATGTCATGGAAGCGAGAGCTCTTGGCTCCAAATCTTTGTCGAAAGCTTTCTTGTATTTTAATTTTTCTTCGTCATTAAAAACATAGACCTCGTCCCTGAGCTCTTCTCGACTGGCGGCAGCGGAGGCTTCGGTTTGATCTGCAGCGAGTTCGCTTCTTTCTGATTTTGCACCCTGTTGAATCAGTGTTTTTCCTGTGACCTCAGGCGAAACAGCCAATGTCATCAGAGGAGCGTCTTCCGGTCGTGACTGATTTTTGTCTAGTGGTGCCATTTATTTTTTTATTATTTCTTTTCATTATAGCACAGACTTCAGCTTTAGTCCACGTATCTTACGAAACATCATTATGGGCAACTTTCCTCCTTGTGGCAGAGTACAAAGCTGCATATGTTTGCTATACTTATATTTTATTTTTTAATATGTATTCTCGGACGTCCAGAAGAGCATTTCTACCTCTAATTTTATATTGTCAAGTTTCCAGTGACTTGTGGTCATGTATGAAACTTTCTATACTCTCCTCATGAAAATAGCTTTGGTTCATGACTTTTTGCTTCGATATGGGGGTGCCGAACGGGTGCTGAAGGTTTTTAGTGAGATGTATCCGGAGGCGCCGATTTATACACTTATGTATGATCAGGCGAGCATGGCGAGCCATTTTCCCCCTGAGAGAATTATCACTTCATCGATGCAAAAGTGGGCGCGGTGGCCGGGAAGGCTGTATCGGTTTTTCTTTGCGGGGATGCCCAGAGCGATTGAGGAGTTTGATTTTTCCGGATTTGATATTGTTCTGAGTTCGAGTCAGTCGTATGCGCATGGTGTTCTGACTCCTGTCACCACGAAACATATCTCCTACTGCCACTCACCTACTCGATATTTGTGGGATTATACCCATCAGTATATGGAGGATAATGCGTACCGAGGACTGAAAGGATTATTTATTGCGAAGAAAATGCAGTATGTGCGCGAGTGGGATTTTTTGGCGAGCGATAGACCCGATTACTACTTGGCGAATTCCGTGAATGTACAAAAACGTATTCAGAAATATTACGGAAAAGAAAGTGATGTGATTTATCCGCCGGTGGACGTCGATCGATTCGAGGTGAGCCATGAGAGTGAAGATTATTTTCTCATTGTTTCACAGTTGAGTCCGTATAAGCGCGTGGATTTGGCGGTACAGTTATTTAATAAGTTGGGAAAACGGTTAATGATTATTGGGTCTGGTCCGCAGGAGGCCTATTTGCGCGGTATAGCAGGACCAACGGTAGAGATTCTTGGGTCGAAGAGTGATGCCGAGGTGGCTACGTACATGAAATACTGCCGAGCGGTGATTTTCCCGGGAGAAGATGATTTCGGAATTGTGCCCGTAGAGGCGATGGCCTGCGGAAAACCAGTATTGGCCTATGGAAGTGGTGGAGCGATTGAAACGGTCGTGCCTGGTGTCACCGGGGATTTGTTTCGTGAGGCGACTGTTGATGGGCTTGAGGCTGGATTGGCAAGATTATTGCTGAATATGACCGTATATCGACCAAAGAGAATACGAGAACATGCAGAGAGATTTGCAAGGCAGGTATTTGAAAAAAGGATTCGCGAGTTTGTAAAAATGTGCTAGCATCGGCTCACCTATGAGTGAAATTTCCCTTTACCGCAAGTACCGTCCACAGACCTTTGGCCATTTGGTCGGTCAGGATCATGTTCGCGTGACGCTGATGAATGCCGTGCGTACGGATAAGTTGTCGCATGCGTATCTGTTTACCGGGCCACGTGGGACGGGAAAGACTTCGACGGCGAGATTGTTTGCAAAGGCGATAAATTGTGAAGATCGGGGCGAAACCGGTGAGCCATGTGAGAAGTGCGATATTTGTGTCGATATTACCTCGGGGAGATTGATTGATGTTATTGAAATTGATGCCGCTTCCCATACGGGCGTGGATGATGTACGAGAATTGATTGATAAATTACACTTTGCGCCGACTCGCGCGAAGAATAAGGTCTACATCGTAGATGAAGTACATATGCTCTCTAAGGGTGCTTTTAATGCATTCCTGAAGACTCTCGAGGAGCCACCGACGAATGTTTATTTCATTTTGGCGACGACGGAGGCACACAAAGTTCCGGAGACCATTATTTCCCGATGTCAGCGATTTGATTTCAAACGTATCGATGCGAAAACGGTGATGGCACGACTGGCTTATATCGCGCAGAGTGAAAATATTACTGTTGAGGAAGAGGCATTGGCGATGATTGCACAGCATGTAGATGGAGGCCTACGCGATGCGATTGGTTTATTTGAGCAACTGATTGTTGACGGAAAATTAGTAGCTGCGCATGTACGAGCGATTCTTGGAGTAGCAGGAAGTAGCGCTGTTGAGAAATTTTATGCACTGTTGATGGGCAAGGATTCTGTTGAAACGCTGCGGTTTATCCAGGAGCTGTATGGTGAGGGCGTCGACTTCGGACAGTTCACGAAGGAGCTATTAGAAAAAATGAGATTGGAAATGTTGAGAGCAATTGATGCGAAAAAAGTTGAGGAGGCGAAGGAGTGCGTACGCATGATTGAGTGCTTCCAGAAGGCTTTTGATCAACTTAGAAATTCATTGATTGTGCAGTTACCACTCGAAATGGCAGTCGTGAGATTTCTGCATGGTGAGACTGTTTTGGCGCCGGTCGTGATGGCTGTTGCCCCTGTGATTCAAGCAGTGGCCGCTCCTCAGTACGCTATGCCTACTATTTCCACTCCCGCTCCTGAACAAAAAATTAGTTCATTTAAAATGCCAGTGGCTACCCCTGTTTCTGCCGAAGCCGCTCCTGAAAAGGCGATGTCAGGAAAAACAATTACCCAAGATGAACTTACAAAAAATTGGCCACGGGTTATTGAGAGAATCAAGACGCCTAAATTACGAATTTCGCTGAAGGATGTAAAACATTTCAACGTGGAAGGGTATGTTATTACCTTATCATTTTCTGCAAAATTTCATCAGGATACCGTGATGGATAGTGCCATTCGCAGCGAGTTAGAGAAATTGATCGAAGAGGTTTTTGGCACGTCGGTTCGAGTCGAATCACGTATCGAGCGAATTGAACTTCACTCCTCTATCGAGCGCCATGAAGAAACCGTAAGTCGCAGTCAGGCTGTCAGCAGTGACACTACTGATTTCGCCGATGATGTTGCGGCGATGTTTGGTGGTGAGGTGGTGGATTAGTGTCGTTGTGTTTTTGGCATGTATATCAGGTGATATCCTTTCGGGCAGCTGAGGGGTGTTCTCTTTGGCCACTTTTGATATGATATCAATTTGATAGCATTTTAGTATCAACTTGCTATGGGTTTGTATATCGTAGGATAGCTTTTCAAAAGTACAGGAAAGGAGGGGGCAGAAGGTTCATGAATGGATATCAGGGGATATCACTTTTACCTGATAATTCTCAATTTACCCTTCGAGCATTTTTAAAAATTCCTTCTCCTCTACTATTTTTATATTTAATTCTTGCGCTTTTTTGAGCTTGCTGCCAGCGTCTTCTCCGACGATGAGGTAGTCGGTGTCGTGGGTAATGGCGGAGAGAACTTTGCCGCCGAGGGATTTGATCTTGTCCTTGGCTTCGTTGCGGGACATACCCGCTAGAGTGCCGGTGAGGACAAATGATTTTCCGGTGATGGCAGTTTGTTTTTTTGGAGGTTCGATTTCTATGGTGATTCCGTGATTAGAGAGCTTTTCGATGAGGGAGAGATGGGTTTTGTTCTGGAAATATTCGTAGAGAGAGGTGGCGACCTTTTCGCCGATGCCTTCGAGGTTATTTAGTTCGTCTTTCGTAAGGTTTTTGATGAAGTGAAGGAATTTTTCGATGGAGTAGTGTTTTGGATGACCTTCTTTTGCGAGAATAAATTGGGCGAGTTCGGATGAGCCTTGTTCGCCGAGATAACGAATGCCGAGGGCGTAGATGAAACGGTCGAGTGTGACGTTTTTACTTTTTTGGATGGCGGCGAGGATGTTTTCGGTTTTCTTTTCTTTGAATAACGGGAGGTCGATCAGATCCTCCTGCGTGAGAGTGTATAGGTCGGAAGGATCAGCGATGATGCCGTTTTCGAGGAGTTGGATAATCACCTTCTCGCCGAGACCATCGATGTTCATGGCGTCGCGACTGACGAAGTGGAAGAGGCGCTCGGACTTCTGGGCGAAGCAGTCGTGGTTCGTACAGCGATAGGCAACTTCTTCGGGCTGTCGGATCACGGGAGAGCCACAAATAGGACAGTCCTTCGGAAAGTGGAAGTGTTTTTCGTGGCCAGTGCGAAGGTCAGTGAGGACAGATACGACCTCGGGGATGACGTCGCCGGCGCGCTGGATAATCACGGTGTCGCCGATGCGGACGTCTTTGCGCGCAATCTCGTCTTCATTGTGAAGGGTAGCGCGGGTCACCGTGACGCCGGCGACCTCGGTGGGCTTGAGGTGCGCGACGGGCGTGAGCGTGCCGGTGCGACCGACTTGAACTTGGATATCGAGAATTTGGGAGGTTGACTGTACAGCAGCGAACTTGAAGGCTATGGCATATCGTGGAGCCTTTGCGGTGAATCCAAGTCGGGCCCAGAGCGCTTTGTTATCTACCTTTACGACGATACCATCAATTTCATAAGCGAGCTTATCCCTATCTTCTCCTACCTGTTTGCGGAACTTCATAATGTCTTGGACATCCTTTAGTCGCCTGTGCCCGGGATTGATGGGCAAACCGAGCTCGGCGAATTTTCGCAATGTTTCGGTTTGGGAAACGGGATCCTGGAGCGTGCTCGCTCCGTATTCATACATATACGCTTGGAGCTCGCGTTCAGCTGCGACGGCAGGATCGAGCTGTCGAACTGAGCCGGCTGCGGCGTTGCGAGGGTTGGCAAATGGCTCCTCTCCTTCATCTGTAAGCTTTTTATTTATCTTTTCAAATGCCTTTTTTGTCAAAAAAACCTCTCCAGATACCTCGAGATCAATAGGCTCATTCAGCTCCAGTGGAATAGAATCAATGGTTCGAATAGTATGCGTCACATCCTCCCCCATTGCACCATCTCCGCGAGTGATTCCCCTCACCAGATGCCCATTTTTGTAATGTAATGTGATATTGAGGCCATCAATCTTGAGCTCACCGATAAAGTCGAACTTCTCATTTGGGATAAATCGCTCCGTGCGCTCAATCCAGTCGCTCAACTCTGCCTCGTTGAACACATCCTGCAAACTCCACTTCTTCGATATATGGCTTATCTTCGCGAATCTACCGCTCAATACGCTACCTACTCGCTGCGTAGGAGAGTCGGGCGTAATATATTCTGGATACTCCGCCTCAAGTGCCCTTAATTCCTTCTTCAGGGAGTCCCTTACCGCTTCATCCACCTCGGACTTGTCCAAAACAAAGTATTTGTAATTCAGGCCTTTGATTTTCTCACGTAATTTTTCTATTCTGAGTTGAGCCTCGGGTTTTTCCATGCGTGAGTGCGTTTTATCTTGAAAGAAATTCGTTTTTCTGGTATGATTATACGAAAAATACACATAAAAACAATATGCACGAAGAATATTTACAAAAAGAAGAAATTATACACGAAATAACGGTGTCATTTATTCACGTCGAAAGTATTGGATATGATATTTTTATCATGTAACATGTCGACATGAGCGACGATCAGACTATTCCTACCGGAGGACAGCCACAGCCACCAATCGATCCGAAGATTCTTCAGGATTTTGGTCTTACTACTGCGCAAATCACTGAGGCAGAGGCAAAACATGCGGTTCCGGCTTCCGTGAGGGAACACTTCCCCGACCTCGTCCCACTCTTGATCAAAACAGAGTCGATGAATACGGAGGAGCGTGATTATTGGTTCCAGGTATTACCGATTATGAATGATGATCAGATCGTGAAGCTTCGCACTATTCTCGTGAATGAGCGTGACCAGTTGAAAAAAATTGATTCTGAATACAATCAAGAGATTGGAAAAATTAATCAAGAACACAAAAGCGAGTGGAATGCTTTTGAGGCACAGGAAAAAAAGAAAATTCTCCAAGATACAGAAAAAAGATCAGAGGTAGAGGAGGCTGGAGCCGAGGAGGCCCTCCTTCAAAAACTTGGTCAGGTTGGTGATCAACCAGAGCCGCCACCCCAAGAAGCTCCGTAATTATGATTGAATTTTGATAAGCTTCGCCTCAACGATGAGTCTTTTTAGATTTGTTCCAATTGGAGTACAGGTAATAAGTGTTAATTTATTTTCCGTTGATGGCTTGAGTACCTCTAATTCTGATGGCCAGACTTTTCTAATACTCGTTACCTCATAAATATACTGCTGCTGATTGTAATAGAGGAGAATCTTGTCACTCTCCCGCACGTCATGAAGCACGGCAAATACGTCTTTGAAACGACCCGGATCCCATGGAAGATAAGAACTGTGACCCGTAATAACAACATTACCTTGCTGACCTGGGCGAGCCGTTCCAGGATAGTGGATGACCCCAAAGCGAAGTGCCTCCTGCATTTCCGCCTCTAACTTTGTCCAATCCTTTGTGATCAGACTTTCCGTTGTAACATTTATCACCGGCACATTGCGATTAATTCTTGGAATAATCAGTCGCGTATCCGGTGGAGCCACAGCCATACCTAAATTTGGTATCTGGGCATTTGACTGCGTGGCTGTCTTTACGAGCGGAAGTGGCTCTTGGGCAACCGGCTTTTTCTCCTCCACTAATGTATAAAGTGCATTTGCTTGATCGGTTTTGCCTGTAAATTTTGAAATTTCCCATGAGACATTCTGCATGATCGCACCCCAGTTCATGATGACAAAAAATGCGGCAAAAATAAGTACCGTTACTATTGCCTGTCGAATGTACTCACCTACCTTCCCTCGGATGGGACTGTGCATTTTCTTGGGCATCACATCAGGATACACCTGCATGAGCTTCATCACGGCTACATGTTCCCTTTGCGCAGAAGAGGAATCGTCGAGTGGCCTGAGGCTAGAATATGTAGGATCTATCTGAGACATTGGTATAATTTGTTTTAGTACTTCGATGCATTTTATCATATTTTCAGCTTTATAACAAGCCTGGTGGGCTGTAGCGCTTCGTAATTATCAAAAATGCATTTGACGAATTCAGCTTTAAGTGGCATTATTATCATACTTTTATATCACTTGTCACGTCATACCTATGGCCATGGATGCCCTCCTTGCTGAAGTTCATGACATTGCTAAGCAGGTAAAGCAACAGCTTCCCGGCTTTGATGTGAAGAAATTTATCTCAGTATATGAGTTCGCTAAACAGGCACATGAGGGTCAGCTTCGTAAGGATGGAAGCCCCTATATTATTCATCCTATCGCTACCGCGCGAGTACTTTCTACTCTCAAGGTTGATGAAGATACCCTGATTGCAGCGCTCCTTCATGATGTCCCTGAGGACACTTCACGAACTGTCGAGGAGATTGGGGGGCTTTTTGGTGAACGAATCGCCTTCTTGGTCGAAGGGATTACCAAACTCTCCAAGGTTCACTATCAAAACGATATGGAGGGGCGGCAAATTGAGTCGCTCAAAAAACTCCTCATTCATACGGCGAAAGATCCTCGCGTGATTCTGATTAAGTTGGCCGATAGACTTCATAATATGCGAACCCTTAACTTTGTAACAAAGCCTGAAAAACAGATTCGTATTTCCCGTGAGACGCTGGAGGTATATGTACCTATGGCGAGTCTGCTCGGTATTCAAGGTATTAAATCCGAGCTGCAAGATTTGTGTTTCAAATATCTCCATCCTGCCGAGAATGAGCATTTTTTTCGTAAGATTTCGGAGTCTGAATCACGCCTCATGCCAAAAACCGAGGAGACCATGAAGCGCGTTTCCGATGTACTCAAGGGTCACCATATCGACACTCAGGTATTTATTCGCAACAAAACTATTTACAGTATTTTTACCAAGATGAGTGCCGAACGGAAGACGTTTGATGATGTTCATGACCTAATTACCCTTCGCGTTCTGGTACCTACCATTGAGGATGCTTACCGTGCCCTTGGCATTATTCATGTCATGTTTAAGCCAAAAAGTGGCTCATTCAAGGATTATATCGCCGTTCCAAAAATTAATGGATATCGCAGTCTTCACACTACTGTGTTCGGTATTGATGGAACATTGACTGAGTTTCAGATTCGTACCTACGAGATGGATAACGAGGCGGAATACGGCATTACGACGCATTATTTCTTGGGTTCAAAAAGGAATGGAAAGAATAGCAAAAAGTCTGTCGATCCTGAGTGGCGGACACAGTGGATGACGGATATACTTGATCTCGAACAACAGGAACTCACGAGTAGAAGTTTTGTTGAGAAGGTGAAGTCTGACCTCTTTGAGGATAAAATTTTTGCCTTTACTCCAAAAGGGGACGCCATTCATCTTCCAAAAGATGCATCAGCTATTGATTTTGCCTATGCTATTCACAGCGATGTGGGCAACCAGGCCGTAAGTGCGGAAATTAATGGGCAGAAAAAATCACTTTTCTCCGCACTAAAAAGCGGAGATACCGTCTGTATAATAACTTCTCCTCAGAGCGCAGGACCACAACGAGACTGGCTCGACTTCGCTCGTACTAATATTTCCAAGAATAAAATTCGTTACTTCCTGAACAAGGAAAATGCCGAGACAAAAGTACGCATTGGTAAACAGCTCCTTCAAAAGGCATTCAACCGTTTAGGTATCGGACTTATAGACGAGATTCCTTATCGAAAAATTCAAAATGCACTCATTACATCTCATCACTCCAATTATCCAAATCTCAAAGCTCTTCTTTCGGCGATTGGAGATGGAACGCTTGATGCATCCGATGTTATCCATAGCCTCTATCCTAGGCAGCAATTGAGCTCTATATCGCGTGGTAGCGAGCATATTGAACTTAAAATTGCCGTACTAGATCGAGAGGGAATGGTTGCAGATATTCTTCAGGTTCTCTCACGTTTTCGCGTGAATATTATTGACCTCAACGCTCATGCAAAAAACTTATTTGCCAAACATGGAGAGGTGATAATAGTTCTTAACCTAGAACAGTTTGACACGCTGCAATCTATATTCACTCAACTTGAGCAGATCGATGGAGTGTACAGCGTTTCCCGTGTTTTTAGGGCGCAACAAATTGGCTTCAATGTATTCGCTTTCATTACTGTATGTTTCTGGTTGTTACATCCAATTTATATTGAATATTTCACTCGATCATCTAATGATGCCGTTGTTTATATCGGCCTATTCCTCCTCTTGGTTCTTGCCTTTTCAATGCGCCATTTTACTCCGCGATATGTCGCTAAATTTCAAGAAAGACGATCGATGCTCATTGCTACCGGCTTTATCACTCTTTTTGTTCTCGCCACTCTCGTATGGGAAATAACCACGTATCATATTACTGCCAGCTGGGGCGTAGTGACCCTTATTTTCTTGGCGGTTTTTTATTTAGGAGTTGAATATTGGAACTACAAAAAGAAAAAGCTGTACTAGTTCACACGTGAGTACTAGTTCGCAAATCGGAAGTGCATAACATCTCCATCTTGGACGACGTAGTCTTTTCCTTCGAGGCGCATTTTGCCTTTTTCTTTGGCTCCGGCCTCGCCGCCACACTGAATGTAGTCATTGTATGCGATGACTTCAGCGCGAATAAATCCTTTTTCAAAATCCGTATGAATAACGCCTGCAGCCTGCGGTGCCATCGTGTTGCGCTTGATTGTCCAGGCGTGAATTTCCTTTGGGCCTGCGGTAAAATACGTAATTAAGTTGAGGATTTCATAGGCCTTTTTGATCATCATATTTATTCCAGAATCTTGAATGCCGAGATCGTCGAGAAATACCTGTGTATCTTCCGGCGAAAGATCAATGAGTTCTTCTTCAATTTTGGCACAAATAGGAATAATGATGGCGTCAGGCGTAAGACCCCAATCTGCTTTTGCCTTTTGCATGTCGAATGTTTTGAGATCTTTTTCGTGAACATTGGCAACGAAAAGTATTGGCTTCGCGGTTAAAAGAAATAGATCCTGAATAACCAAGAGCTCCTCGGCCGTGAGCGGAACATCTTTCACGAGCGTTCCCTTTCCGATGGCGTCAGATACCCTTTGCAGTACATCGAGCTGTTTGACCGCCCCCGGTTTTCCTGATTTTACATCGTTATTCGCTTTTCCTAAGCGCTTCTCCATAGTCTGAGAGTCAGCGATCAAGAGCTCTGCGTGGATAACCTCGATGTCGTTTTTTGGATCGATTCCTCCATGGACGTGGATAACGTTATCATCGGTGAAGGCGCGCACAACGTGCGCGATGGCATCACACTCACGAATATGGGAAAGAAACTTGTTCCCTAGACCTTCGCCAGTAGATGCACCCTTTACGAGGCCGGCAATATCATGGAACTCTACAACTGCCGGAAGTACTTTTTCAGAATTTTCAATTTCTTTCAGTTTCTTTACGCGCTCGTCTGGAACCTCGACGATGCCCACGTTCGGATCGACCGTGGCGAAAGGATAGTTTGCCGCGAGCGCGGCCCTATTCATTATCAGGGCGTTGAAGAGCGTAGACTTACCTACGTTTGGAAGACCGACGATGCCAATGCTTAGACTCATAGTGGCGGAACTTTAGCCTACTTGCGGACTTTTTTCAATCGAAAAACCGTGTATACTTGCCTTATGCCACATATCACCATCTATACATCCCCTACCTGCCTCTTTTGTCGGCAGCTACGCGATTTACTCGCGTCGAATACCCATCCTTTTACGGAATATAACATCATTGATGAGCCGGAAAGACTCACGGAGATGCGCAGCCTCACGCGGGGCGTATCTGCCGTACCTGTCATCGTCCTCGACAAGGGTACCCCTGATCAGAGAGTGCTCATAGGTTTTGAGTCTGTCTCGCTCGAGGCGATGCTCTCAAAAGCCTGATCATCGTCGAATATGGCTCGATGTACCCTATCATCACCCAGCTCCTTTATTCCTCGTTTCAGAGATGAGTTTGATTTTCCTTTATTTCTCAATTGATCCTCGTGTTTCTTGATCTGATTCAAGAGACGATCCTTGGAGAGATCGACTGCTTTTTCGATGGTATGACTGTCTTCGTTCCCGACGAGTAATTTCCCTGGAATTTCTAAAACAAGTTCAACTCGGTAAGCATTATTTTTCTCAAATCTTTCTGCACGAACCGTGAGACTCACGGTATCATTTTCAAAGTGCGACAAAAGCTTCTCTAACCTAGGGATCTTGCTCTCCATGTACTCCTTCATGCGCTTCTCCTCCCAAACATCCATACTCTTCATGGAATATTGTATTTTCATAGAAAATGGGGTTAAAGGAATGTAAAGTGACTGATTTGTAGATATTATCGTATTCTTTTTTGTCTTTTTCATCAAACTCAATTATCCTGTTTCCCGTGAAAGACCTCGCATCATTTCAGAAATATTATGAAGAGTTCATGCCGAAGATCTTTCGCTATGTATATAGCAAGGTCAGCGACCGTGAGTTGACCGAAGATTTAGTCTCGGAGATCTCGCTGAAGGCGTTCGAACACTTCGAGTCCTATGACGAGCAGTACTCGTTTGGGGGATGGTTTTATGGTATTGCCCGTAACCACTTGATTGACCACTACAAGAAGTTTGCGAAGCAGAAGCACACGTCGCTGGATGAGATTGAAAATCTGGTGCCTGATTCAAGCAGCCCGGTTGCGGATACGGAGCGAGCCCTTAAAGAGGGCGAGCTCAAAGCTGCTATGGCGAAGCTAAGCGATAATGAAAAAGAACTTGTAACCTTGCACTACCTTTCCGGGTATTCCTATAGTGAGATGGGCGAAATGTTCAATAAAGAGGAAAATACTATCAAAGTTGCCACTCACCGCGCCGTTACTACCTTACGAAAATTACTCCCTTCCCACGTTGCCGACTAACCCTCCCACCCATGCACGATATTGACGACGAGTTTGAACAATTTGAAAAAACCCTTACCTCCTTCCAGAAGGAGCTCTCCCCTACGCCCGAGTTCAAGGTACGCATGTCCAAGCGTCTGGCGCGCCATGATGTACTCCTGCGAGAGGCAAAGCACGAGAATGCTCGAGGTTTCTGGTTCTTCCTGGGAACACGCAGTTATGCGGCCGCGACAGCTTTTGTTTTTGTTCTCTTCACCGGTGGTGTCTCTACTTTTGCTTATACAAATGATACTGTTACGAATGGCAATCCTCTCTATCCCGTGAAGCGTGGTCTGGAAAAAATTGAAGAAACGTTTTCCGGTTCCCCTGAATCGCATGCGGAATTCCAAGTAAAAATGTTGGGACGAAGACTCGCCGAATCGAGAAACTTAACGCTGAACGGAATTGTCGATGAGTCGACGTCGAATGAAGTTTCTACTGTAGTAGATAACGGCATTCAGGCCATTGCGGCTGTTGAAAAGAGTGACTATAGAGATCAACTCCTCGATCGCGTTACTACGATGCTCAAAGATGAAGAGAAGAGAATCTATGCTACCGCCGGAGTTCCGTACCCGGCTGAGCCGGCTGTTGAAGCTCCTACCGTGAATACTGCATCCGTTATTGCGCCTGCTACCCTATCTACAACTTCAATTGAAGAAAAAAGAATACCAGAAGAGACAACCGTTCGCACTGAGATACAAGACCCTTCTCCTCGTCCTACCGAGGCGACTATGCAAATCACAACTACCTCAGAGGACAATATCCCTACCTCTCTCGGCGCCCCTACAGAGGTTATGACCGCCCTCGAAAAACATTCCCAAAATTTACGACAGATTGAATTAAGAGTGACTCAGGTAAGAAGAAGGTAACATCACCATATCGCGCAACTGCTGCCCTTTTATTTAGTGGCCCAGTTTTTTAGTCATGCTGAGGGCATATTAATTTATCCTGTATCGCTTTTGCTATCTTTTTGCTGTATATTTGGACATACTCTCTATCCCATATTTAACCTATACATGAAGAAAATAAAACAACTTACTGTACGTATGGATGCTGAATTGTACGAAATGGCTCAGGAAAAATGCTATTCACAATTTGGTATAGGCCTCAGTCCTTTAATAAAGGTATTTTTAAAATCCTTTGTTACGCAAAAAGGTGTTGGATTTTATGTAGGAGACGATGACCTATGTAATCTTTTCGCAAAGTGGCTTATTAAAAAGCGTTATAATCAAGGAAAAAAAGGTGGAAGCCATCTCTATGGTCCGTATCTCAAAGATTTGTATGATTTAGGGAACGCAGGGAAGAAGCTTCCGCAATAAAATCACTGCTGCTCCGACCCTCTGGGCCGTTGACAAATACGTTAAAAACTAGTATTAATAGTGTCTCAAGTTTCTAATCCCACAGCATGAAGCCATATCTTCGTTACATTTTTAAGCTGATTTGGGAGCAAAAGAAGATGTTTCTCCTTTTGCTAGGCTTGGTGGTTTTCGAGACGTTGGCTCGGTTGGGGCAGCCCTATTTGTATAAAATATTGGTAGATAATTTGGCAAATGGATTGATGGCAAGGGTTTTTGATTCAGAAACGGCACGCGTATTAGTGGAGGTAGTGGCGGCCTGGTTCTGTCTCTCTGTCATAAATAATCTCCTGAATGCAGAGACGCAGTATCTTGGCTGGGAGATTGGCAATGTGGCCTCACAGGTCGTACATCTCGATGGATATCATAAACTCTTGCAGCTCGATTATTATAAGCATACCCAAAAACACTCAAGTCAGTTTGCGAAGATTGTGGATGAGGCGGATACCGCATCGTGGGAGATGATTAACTGGTGGCTGAATCGTTTCTTGCCTGCAGCACTTGGTTTTGTCGGCATGATTGCGATTGCAATTACGGTAAATATTCAGATGACACTGCTCTCCCTCGCTGTGATTCCACCAGGACTGATTTTAATTATTACGATCATTAAACGGAATGAAGAGGAGCAGCATCGTATTAATAAATTATGGAATTTGAAGCATGAACATCTGAGCGATCAGGTTACGAATATTATTACCTATAAGTTGAATCAAGATGAGGAGAGATTTTTGGATGTTCAGAGAGGTTATAGCTATAGTGCCTCTGATGCGCAGCGTGCCCTGAATAAAAAATGGAGAATGGCGAGCATGCTTAATCCTGATGTACTTGCGAGATTTCTCGTTATGGGACTTGGAGTTTTTATGGTGAAGGATGGGAAAATTACTATCGGTTCGCTTTTTATGTTTATGGGTTTGCTGAATGAAATTCTCGCGCCACTTCATTTACTTGGAGATATTCTTCCGCAGTATAGTCGTCGTGCGCGACATATTGATCGATTTCTGGATTTACAGAATGAGAAGAGCGAGGTGAAAGAGCCGGAGAAACCTGTCCATATTAAGCTCGAAAATATTAAGGGGCGAATTGAGTTTCGGGATGTGTCATTTTCCTATCGTGAGGTGGAGAGTGTTGAAAATGATACCGTCGTTGTCAAAAAAGGATTCGGACTGGAGCACGTTTCGTTCACGGTTGAGCCGGGACAGCACGTGGCACTTGTTGGGCATTCCGGTGCGGGGAAATCAACTATTGTGTCGTTGATTACGCGATTGGTGGATCCGACTGATGGGCAGATTTTGTTGGACGGGAAAGATATTCGTGAGTTTGCACAGGAAGAGTATCGATCATTTTTCGGAACGGTTTTGCAGGAGCACTCACTGTACAATGAGACGATTGCGCAGAATATTGCCTATGGAAAATTCGATGCTTCGAGGGAGGATATTGTGAGCGCCGCCAGAGCGGCGCAAGCGCATGACTTTATCGAGAAGCTTCCGAAGGATTACGACACATTGATTGGTGAGCGCGGGGTTCGATTATCCGGAGGGGAGAAGCAGCGACTCGCTATCGCTCGCGCAATGCTCAAACGCCCGAAGGTAGTCGTCCTGGATGAGCCTACGAGCGCGCTCGATAGCATTACGGAGTCAAAGGTTCAGAAAGCACTTACAGCGCTTGTAGAGGGCCGTACGACGCTTACTATCGCCCATCGACTCTCAACGGTTCGCAACGCAGATATTATTATCATTATCAATGGCGGAAAAATTCTCGCCAAGGGTTCACATGCACAACTTCTTCACTCTTGCGGCGAGTACCGAGAAATGGTCGACCTGCAGACAGGTGGATTTTTGAGTGAGTAAAGGGCTGCACTTTTCGTACAGCCCCACACCCTTCAACTCATACTTTTCACCACCTAGAGCGATGTCAGTATTTTTCTTATGCGCTCATTCACGTCCAAAACTTTATTCATGACACCCTCCTCCTTGCTGAATGGATCGAGAATTCCATTCATCCATTTCGCGTACTTACCATCACCTTCTAGTATTTTTGCCACCTTATCCGGCTGATCCTGCACGTAAATATTTCTTCTCCCAATGGGATATTTTTCAAAAGGCCTACTATACCAGAAAAAATTATAGGAAGATTTATCTCTCATGACATCGGCAATAATATTGTCAAAAGCCACCTCGGAGGTAGGTCCGAGCTTTGCCTGGATGCCATTTTGCTCCATGAAATACAGCGCTTCCGCTACTACTGCCGGAGTGTAGGTTTTCGAAAACTCCTTTCCGTATCTCCGATATTCCACAAATCTGTCCACCCTCAGGAGTGAGTTACTCCTGGACCTCCTCACACCGCACCACTCACATGCCTCCTCAAAGGCACGCAGAAGTACCGGATCTCTCGCCTTGATCAAATCAAGCGCGGATACGACCTTTCCATTGATACCGGTCGCTCCAAGTAGAGCTCTCAAATACAAACCCCGAAGTCTGCAATTTTCCTTCATTTCCGGATCGTCCTCAACTCCTTTTTCGATCAGTCCATAAAACCAATCGGCGAATTCGCTATCAGGTAAATCCCTGGGAACGTCCATATCCTTCATTTGATTTATCACCTGATACGGACTCGCATCAAGAATCGTAAGCTCGAAATCTGGAACTTTTTCTTGCACCCCTTTCGCCCATGCAAAAAAATCAATGTTATCCAATTTTTCACCATCCCTCACGAGATTAGGATTATAGCTCACTCCCTTATAGGCATTACGCGGAGCGCCTCCTCGCATTACTTCTGCAAAAAACTGTTTAACGCATAAGCTTGGAACAAATGCTTGATACGGCTGATTTGGCTTAAGAAAGGCCTCAAATGTCTTCAGGCGATCTTCTAACTTCATCGTATCTAAATTAAAAGGCTCCTGGCCATCGAATCGTATCTCATTATAAAACCCAACAAGCTCCGCCCCCTTCCTTCCTCGAGATTTACCGGCAGCTAGCTGTGGCTGTCTCACGCCCCAATCCGGATCGTATTTCTTTGGGTCAAATAGATCTGCAATTGATTGATATAATCGTTCTTTCATAAAAAATAATTAATAGTATATAAAAAACTCCGCGCTCAAATGATGCGGAGCTATAAGGAAAACTTACTTTTCTTTCAATGGAATAAAGAAAAAAGTTTCACGCAAGCACCGCCGCACCATACGTGGCGATGGAAGCGATTGATACCTATAATGAGATTTTGATAACTACAATAATTCATAATGATACATTTAAAAAACGCCTGGAAATACATCCGAGGCGTTTATATTTTATTACATATAACAGCACCTCAGATTATGAGGCGTTGTGATGATTTACTTGTTGCTGGGAAAAATTAGTATTCATGTAATAAGAACATTATCATATTACTACATAATGTCAACCTGGTGCCGAAGGTCAGAATCGAACTGACAACGCCTGCCTCTTCAGGGCAGCGCTCTACCACTGAGCTACTTCGGCATATGGTACTTTTTTCAATCTGTGCTGCAAGAGTATAGCAGATTTTTCCTGCGGTTCAACGAAGATTTTAGCTTTCGCTGCCGTAAAGAGTTTGCGCATGTAAGATGCTTGCTATTTTATGTTTTTCATGTTATAATATGTCACGTAAACAAAAAACTTTGTTTATCCTCTTTTATCCTTTAACAAAAATAAAAATGAGGAAATCACACAAGGGGCACAAAAAGTCCCTAGCATCTAGTCTCGCGGCGGGAGCCGCACTTTTAGCGCTCGTACTCTCACCGGTCAGCGCAGCATATCTTTTCCAGGCCAGTGTTATTGGTCAGGATTTTGGTGGCGGTAGCGGAGGTGGAATGCAACAGCAAGGTCCTTCATTTGGCGGCCCTATGGGTGGTCAAAATTTCAAGGGTGAAATTACTAAGGCCGAAAAAGCTTTAGACCTCCTCTCGAAACTCACATATGACTCAACGAAGTGTACTGCCGTAAAAGAGTCATCCGCTCTCTACGACGAAGTATCTAGTGAACTTTCCGAACTTAAGGATTCTTTTGAATTCCTTGATCCACAAGATGATGCTACAGAAGTTAAGGAGCTAACATCTAAAATGGCAGCACTCAAAAAAGAATTAAGCGCAGCCAAGAAAGACAAGACAAAAGCAGCTTCTAAATGTAAGAAGGAGGTCAAGAAAGCAGATAAGGTTCTCAAGGCATTACGTTCACTTCCTTTGAGTGATATCGACGGTGCTATGGAAGCAATGGCAGACTTTCAGGCCTGCTCATCTTTGACACGTCCTCAGCCTATGGGAGGATTTAATGGCCCCCAGGGTCCAATGGGTGGCGATATGAATGATTCAGATGGCGATTGTGCCAATCTTGGAGCTAGTCTCCAGGCTACGGCTGACGGTCTCTCTGCATTCGTTCAAGAACGAAATGATTCTGCAGCTGAGGAAGAAACAATGAAAGAGCAGTTCAAACAGGAACGTGAATCAAATTCAAAGATGAACCAAGAGTTCAACAAGAATACGATCACAAATCCACAGACCATGCCAACTACTGGCGATTTCAGCAAGTTTGGTACAACCAATACGCAGACAATGCCACGTAACGACAAACAGGGTTTTATGCCACGAACAGGAATTACTAATCCTCAGACTAAGACAAACGACATGAATAATCAGGGCTTCATGCCACAGTCAGGCAGCAACTTCATGCCACAGTCAGGCAGCAACTTCATGCCACAGTCAGGCAGCAACTTCATGCCACAGTCAGGCAGCAACTTCATGCCACAGTCAGGCAGCAACTTCAT
>CALRDN010000012.1 GCA_943354965.1 Candidatus Peribacteria bacterium
GAAGTGCATATAACTGATCTCTCTGAGATCGTGTAAGATGGGTCATAGGGTAGGGATGAAGAAGGTAGAATGTCGTCCTCTCTACCCTACTTGAAGCTAGCTATGAGTACACCTGTCTACAAATTATGCATTTGTGGGTTGAATTTGCGCAGCCAACTATTGCCATATAAAAATAAATATGGTATAATAAAACAAATACAAATATAAACAACAAACCACTATGGATAACCTCCCTTCTGTTCCCGACGTTAATGCGCAAGCAAGCGTGCCGACACCGACGCCCCTAGTTTCAGTTGCACCAGTGGCCGCTGTTGGTGGTATGAAAGCCACCGTCATCGTCGCTTCAATTGCGGTGGTGCTCGTAGGCGCAGGCCTCGCCACATGGTTTTCTACTTCATCAAATGATACGGCAAATATTGCCGCCACCGGTGACGAGATGAGTGAAACTCCGCCATCACTGAAGCAGGTAAGTTCAGGACTGAAGGGTTCGTTCGCTGATGCAGCGACAACGTGTCAGAGATTCGATGCCGCGGATATGGCAGCAGGGCCGGCAATGTTGGCAGCGGAGACAGCAGCCAAGACACCGAGCATGGAGCTCACAGCAGGTACGAATTATGGAGTGGTAACGAAGGATGTAAAAGTAGAAGACCTAAAAATTGATCCAAAGGTTTCTTGTTATGTTCTTGCATTGTACGATACTTCCAAGAAAAAATTTGCCGTGTATCCAAACATGCAGCAGTTTGGCCCGGGCGTAGATTCATTGGAAAAAACTACTCTCATCAAGGCAAACACAGGAGTTATCATCTTCGCTAATAAGTCCGGAACGGTATTTAACGTAGGCGATGCAAAGACAACCGTCGCGAGCGCAGGACTTGATACGGCTGTCCGCTCATGGTCCCTCGCTACGGATACAGCAGACAGAATTCGTGCCAACGTTGCAGCCAAGCAAAACTCAATCATCTGGATCTACGATCCAACCGCTACAGAAAAAAACGGTCTTCCATTTGCAAGAGTAACTGACCTCTCAACACTGAAATCATCCGATAAATACCTCGCCTGGATCTTACCTGGAAAAGCAGGAAGCGCAGGAGTGAGCGGAGGAAGCACTCCAGCCCTCGAACCTGTGAAGACTACTCCAGCCGCGCCAGTACAAAGTACCCCTGCGCAGACTCTCGTGACAACCACGACAACTCCTGTGACGACACCTTTGCCTGCAACGACAACAGTACCACCTGTGGAAGCACAGAAGGATACATCGACACCCCCAAGTGATAAGATCGTATTTAAGTTTGGAGAGCCTGAGCCGGAAACATGCCCGGAGGGGACATACCTCTCAAGAGAAAAAAGTGAGACAGGTGGCATTATATGTAACAGAATTCCGGAACTCACACTTCTTCCTACGGTAGAAGATATCGACATCTCTTGCCGACTGTATCAGGAGCTTATCTCGGGAAGCATGGATAGAAGATTAGACGACGAGACGACAAAAAAAGTTATGGAATTTGCGAATGATCCGCTCTGCAATCCATCTGCTGAGTCAACCGTAGTGGCAACAGAGTCAACAACGCCTGAACGAGCGGACACACGAGAACGAGAGAGCGCTGAAAGAGTAGCGGACATAGCAGCGGAAGAGTTAGATCGAGTTCCTACATCAGAAACCGTTGCGACAACACTCACGACCGAAGAAGAGGCGGAATTATTGGCAAGAAGAACCGAAGCGGCAGCAACCGTTACCACCGAAGGCAGCCTCCTACCTACCATTAGTAGTTGTAATCCAAGATCAGGCACAAGAGGGCAACCTGTAAGACTTGATATTCAGGGTACAAATCTTGATACTGCCACAGCGCTTACTTTGGGAGGTTTGGTACACGTAAACGCCCCTACGGAACAAGACGCTACATCCGCGCACTATGAGTTCATTATTAGATTAGGCACTCCACTTGGAGTTCAGGATTTAGTGGTTACTAATCCTAGAGGATCTGATAGGTGTAAATTTACCGTAAATGATGCACCGGCAGCTGCAACAGCTGCAACAACAACAGTCGTCGACCGTCCAACAACGACAACAGCAACTCCGGTTACCTCAACAACACCAACAGCGGAAGAATTAGCAGCAATTAGACTCGCAGCACAAAAGGCAGCAGGAGTTACTCCGACGACTACAACTACGACACCACGTCCTGAGGCCACTGCACCCGTGGCACCAACAGTGAAGCCAAAATTAGTCATTCTTCCGTAGTTGTATATATAACAATCCTAACCTTTTAATACTCAAAAAAATGGAAACCACAACACCAACACCAACACCAATCACGCCGGCCCCACTCAATACACCCTCAGCAGGCAATGGAAAAAAGTTTATTATCATTGGCGCTCTCGTGCTCGTCCTCGGAGGTGGCGCATTTTTCCTCTCGCAAGGAGGCTCGACGCTTAAAGGAAGTTTCGTCGCAGGAGGAGCTAACTGTCCAGTAATTGCAGATAAAGATATTGCAAGTGCAAAGCTTTTGGAGCCAGACGCAAATGGAAAATACATCTTGAGTGTAAAATATAGCGACGAAACATCACCCGATCCACTTTCAATCACATGGAGCTCAACTGACCTACCAAGTGGCGCTGTAATCAAGAGTTACCTAGACAACCAAGCGGAAGTATCCGGCACTACAACCTGCCCATTCATTTTTACCGCTACCGTAAAGGATGCAGACTCCAGAGAGGTAGCTCAAAAGAAATACTATATTAATCCGCCTGCGGCGCCTGCCGCTGAAGCAAGGCCAACTACAGACACACGACGCGCAGCAGCGCCAGCGGATACAGCAGTAGTGCCGACTATAAATGAACTTGCATTAGAACCAAAGATAACAAGAATTTCACCATTACTTGGATTCACGGGAGAGAAGGTGAAGATGACAATTACAGGAACAAATTTTGAAGAGGGTGCGACAGTGACATTATTAAGTGGAGAGAGGAGTGTCGAAGAGCTCATTGCTGGATCAGATATTGTAGTGTCCAATGGTAGTCGTATAACATTTACGCTGTCTATTGGGAAAACAGCATCTACAGGAAAAATTGATATAGTTGTAAAAAATCCTACCGGTAAAAGCGTTATAGCCACTAAAGGTTTTGAAGTTAAGAAGGTTTTGAAGCTTGAGGTGGGTAGCGAGGTGCTTGTACAAAATACAAATCCGACTGATGGTGATTGGCATATTGCGCACATCAAAAGCAATGGAAATTCACCAGATACATATTTTAGTGATAACGATAAGGATATATATAATTTAGACAAAACTCAGATAGCACTGTTTGCTCAACATCCCGAAAGAGTGTCTATAGGCCAAAGAATTATTGTATGTTACAAATTCGATAAAAATAGCAGCTGCGAATATACACTGATTGATTCGACAGGTGTAACTGCAATAAATGGTGATATCATTTCGGCAACTGTTTGGCGAAATATTGCCGGTAAGCCTATGAATTTTGAACGTACATTTGATAGAAAAACAGAAGTATGGGTAAACGCCCAGGATGGGGGATGGTGAAGTAGCGGAAATAATTATTAATTTTCTACATAAAATCACTGCCTTCCAAATTCCCAAACCCTGCGTTATAGTACAAACCCTAACGCAGGGTTTTTTCGTGCTCAGCCCGTGCACAGATACGTAATAATATCATGGCCAAAACACTCATCATCGACAACTACGACTCGTTCACGTATAACCTTTTTCATGGGGTATCGGAGCTAGGAGGAGAGCCAATAGTTCACTACAACGATGCCATCTCGCTCGAGGAAATCATCGAGCTACGCCCATCGCATATTATTATTTCTCCCGGTCCCGGGACTCCGGATAATGCAAGCGACCTGGGCATATCTACGGACATCATTGATGCCGTAATGAATCCCGCCTCACCATTGTATCAAATTCCACTCCTGGGCGTCTGTCTGGGTCACCAGGGGATTGCGCACCACCTCGGCGCACGTATCGTTCACGCACCCGAACCACTCCACGGAAAAACGTCCGAAATAAAACACACCTCAAAGTCAGATCTTTTCAAAAAAATTCCATCCACCTTCACGGCGATGCGATATCACTCGCTCATTATTGATGAGCCCTCTCTCCCTCAGGAACTCACCGTCACGGCGCGAACAGACGATTCTCAGCATCTCATTATGGCAATCGAGCACACCACTCTACCTCTTTTTGGCGTGCAGTTTCACCCCGAGAGTATTGGAACTCCGGACGGTCTTACGCTTTTGCGAAACTTTCTTTTTAAACAGCCCGGCCGAAGGGCATAATAATTTCAATTTACACGTTTCGCATTGCGGACTCCTCGCTGCGCACACGAGCCTACCATGTTGAATAAGTTGCAACGAAAACTCGCCCCATTTTTTCCGCGTAACTATTTTTATCAGATCCTTTTCGATTTTTTCAGGAGTTTTTTCTCGTGATAATCCCAGCCTCTGCGCCAACCTCATGACATGCGTATCCACCGCAATACCCTCCTGTATCCCAAATCCCACACTCAAAACAACATTTGCCGTCTTCCTCGCCACCCCCGGCAACGTCAAAATTTCTTCCATTGTCCCCGGAACCTCTCCGTCAAATTTCTTCACTATCATCCTCGCCGCACCCAAAATATTCTTCGCCTTGTTATGATAAAACCCCGTTGAACGAATAATGTTTTCAATCTCACTCACGCGCGCACCCGCCATCTTCTCCACCGTTCCAAACTTTGCAAAGAGCATAGGCGTCACCATATTTACTCGCTTATCCGTACACTGCGCCGACAAAATCGTCGCCACCAGCAACTGAAAAACCCCATCAAAGTCCAAAGCACACGCAACGTGGGGATAGAGAAGGTCAAGTTTCTTGAGAATATTTTTTTGCCGCAACATGATTCAATAGTAGCACACCTATATTCATTTTCTACACTCTTGATATTTCACATCAACACTATGCGCAATCTCATGATGCTGCCTACACAGCGGCGCGAGGAAATTTGGATTATGATTCCGTATCATAGAATATCTTGCTGTATGATGGATTTCATTGGATGGCTTACTGCAATGAGGAATAGCACACTTCGTTCCGTATTCTCTTGCGATAATTCTCTTAATTCTAGCAGGAATATAACGACCCGATGGCGCGGAAGTTTCAACCAAGTCTGTTTTTACCTGCGCAATCTCATCCTCACGCTTGTCCAAAAATTCAGTCAGTAGTTCGCTCACGTCGACTCCCTTTCTTTTAAGATTATTCAACCGCTCAACAAGCTCAGGTGCGAGCTCAAATTCTTGGACTATATGGGAATTATTTTCTAATGCAACTTTCTGCGCGCGCAGAACTGTCGATTCAGATCGTACATCTCTCACAAAGGTCTCAACAGCACTTTGGGAAAGTAATTGTACCTGATTAGCCAACATTTCTTGATTTTCTACCGTCGCCACGCTAGCCACCCTCGCAAGTTTGTTCACACTCACTACTCCCTTAACCAGCAAATTATGCAATCGTGGAGTCTCAATAAACCGCTGCTCCAGGCCCAAAACCATTCTCACCTGTTTCTCGCTCACCCCTCCTACTTTAAACGCAAATACAAACACCGACTCAAATCCGTGCACACGCCACAGCTCCCTTCGAGCCACCTCCGGCAACAATCCCAAAAACTTCTGTCTCCACTTCCGTGCCGCCTCACCGAACATAACAATACGACTCCATAACTCACTATCCGAAATGTTCTCCATAAAAGAAAAATAAAAGAATAAAAATTCTCAGTATCTTCCTTATGAAGTATAAAAATATGTCCGATTCAGACACACAAAATATAGCACAAATAAGCCGCAAATACAAAATTACGGACTTGCAAAACTAAACAAAAATTACTTGATTCGGCGGCACACATCAACCGGAACTTACTCCCCAAATATTTTCTTATACGCATCAATTTCGGCCTGTCCTCGCTCCTCAACCGACTTCTGAACATCTAGCTCAATTCGAGGATCAGTCATTGTATTCGAACCAGCCGCACTCGATGAACCCGAATCCGTCGAACCCGCCTCAGCATCACTAGCATTACTACTAGCAGCCCTCCTAATACCCTCACTCTCAACGCGCTTGGCATACTTCGCAGGCAGATCATCCAGAGATAATTTACTCAGTGATAAATAATCCAATGGATCCACATGCACACCTTTACTCAAGACTTCAAAATGTAAATGCGCCCCCGTAGTCATATATCCCGCGCCCTTTGTGCCCAACTGACCACCCGTAAGCCCAATCACCGTACCGGCACTCACCGCCTGTCCCTCCCTCACCAAAATAGAAGAAACGTGTCCATACACCGTCATGATCTGACCCTTGTGGCTCAAGATAATATAACTGTAGCCCATGCCATTGTCCTTTACTTTGTAGACGATGCCATCCTTCGGCGCATGAATTGCCGTACCCTGCAAAGCAGGAATATCAATCGCCTGATGACCCACTCCAAATCGGCTCTTGTAGGCACTATCATGGAAGAAAGCACTAATACCGCGTGTTGGATTCACCGGCCACTGCAATACGGAGTCCTGATCGGTCTGCTGCTGGAACTCATAAATCTGTCGAGTACGATCGTCGAGAAGTTTCTGAATATCGGTAACCCCTACGGAATTTCCGAGCTTGCTCAAGTTATCCTTAACATAATTAAAGTTGCTCTGAAGCGCATTAATTTCCAATAATGACTCATCCTGTTGCTGTACCGATTGAGCGATAAGTTTTTTATAGGTCTGGTCCTCGCCGTGGGTGATTTGTAGTAATTTTTCCTTCGCTAATTTTTCCTCCTCCAAATGTGCGCGCTGCAGCAAGAGCTTATCTCTCGAAGCATCGAGAATTTTTTTCTTCTCTCCTACGCTTTTTTGAATCAACGCGATGGCTTCTTGCGAACCACGCAACTTTCCCAACATATTCTGACCGCTATGCTGCAGCATATCCAGCGTAGTCATCTGCGCAATCGTTTCTCCCAAAGTCTCATCGGATAATAGGAGCTTCGCGGGACTCAGGCTTAGATCACCACCACCCTCGCGGAAGCGATTTTCATTTACATAAATCATTCTCATATAATCCGCCAAGAGGGACTTCTGCTCCTCCAAAGCAATACCACGAGTCAATATCTCTTCTTCGAGCAACCCGATCTCCTGAGACTGTAATCCAATCTGAGTGGCGACATTTTTGATACGAGCCTCACTAATATCAATTTCTTTCTGAAAGTTCAAAATCTCATCACGGAGGTTGCCGAGCTTATCCCTCAGTCCATTAATACGCTCCTGCGAACCATCGATGACGGTATTCAACTTATGATAGTCATTATAGGCACTCTTCAGTTCTTGCTGAATTTGCAGGAGGAAGAGAGCATTATTCAAACTTTTGGTATCTAGCGCGGAAGAAGTAGACGGAACCAAAGCCGGCACAGCCTCATCCTTCCTGAGGGGAACTTTATCCACCTCCTGGACATCCGCGACACGAGTCAGATCGGTAATAGGTTCAGCCTGGGCAACCTGAACCAGGCTCACCGGTACCATCCCGAGAATCATCGTAGTCAAAGCCGCCGAACTGAGAATGTGTGCTAATTTCATATTTCCCACCATTATAGCACAAAAAGGCCCCATTTGCAAAGCTGAAACGGGGAAGAGAAAACAAGCTCAAAATCCCTTGCACAAAGGCCGTCTCCCCTATACAATGCCCCTGCTTTAATTCACACATTTTACCTATATGGCACATAAAAAAGCGGGTGGTTCCTCTAAAAACGGTCGCGATTCCCAGTCCAAGAGACTAGGAGTAAAAGTATTCGGTGGGGGACTTCTCACGGCTGGCGCCATCATTATCAGACAACGTGGTACGCACTTCATGCCTGGCTTGAACGTCGGAATGGGCAAGGATCACACGATCTTCGCACTTACAGATGGAAACGTCGCCTTCGCACAGAAGAGGACGGTTAAGTTCGACGGTCGATCACAGACACAAACATTTGTGAATGTGGCACCGATTGCGGTAAAGTAAACACGACAAATTCTACCCTTACTCTCATTGTATGTTTGGTGATTTAGAGCAATTTGGTGGTGGCTCGGATCAGGGCGGGGAAGGCATGAGTGAGGCCGCCCGCGAAGCTTTTCGCGAACAGCAGCGCGCAGCCAGTCAGCAGCTCAAAGCTCTTCAAAAAGGAGAACAGAAGAAAAAAAAGAAAGAAGACAAACTAGCAAAAATTATCACCGAACTCCTTCAAAAAAAATCCAGACGCTCTGACCTAGCCATGGCCGCGGCGGAAGTTTTGGCGTTGAACGTACCTCCGGCATTTGTTCTGTCAGCCATCTTGCTCGGCGATCAAGAGTCCCAGAAGGAACTTTCCATGACGATAGTAGAGGACGACAAGGGTCTAGCCACCGAGAATCAGCCCGACCTCAGCGATCTCATCACACTCTCCGGAAACGATTTGAGCTACATGATGACAGACGACGAGGTTCAGACAATCAACCTCCACAACGAGTTGATACCATGGTCACAAATGATGTACGTACAGGCAAAAAACGATCCTATGCGCATGATTCAGAATGCCAAAGTAGAGGATGATGAAAAGACGCAACCAGTCATTATCGAGCTCATGATGCTCACGCAGCGTTACTTCCTCGAGGATAGAGGCTTACTCTTACCTGCCGACAATCTTCGAACACTTTCGGAAATTATTATGCGAAAAATATTTGAGAAAATTCAGGCGAATGTGGACCGACTTCAGGCGCTACGGGAAGCGGAATTTCTAGGAGATGCACCGACACAAGAATAACATGCAAACACTCATTCAACTATTTCTCCATCTCGATACCTCACTGGCACTAATCGTTCAGCAGTATGGTCTTTGGACCTACATGATTATTTTTATCATAATATTTTGTGAGACGGGGTTAGTAATTATGCCATTTCTTCCGGGTGACTCTCTTCTTTTTGTCTTAGGCGCATTCTCCGCGGTAGGTATTCTTGATCTTCCGCTCGTGATGGCGATAGTGATCATCGCCGGCATAATCGGCGACACAACGAACTATCACATCGGCAAAATAATTGGTCCAAAAATATTCCATTCCGACACAAGCAGACTTCTTCATAAAAAACACCTCATACAAACGCAGGAATTTTATGAAACGTACGGATCAAAAGCGATAGTCATCGCAAGATTTATGCCAATTATGCGCACATTTGCGCCATTTGTGGCGGGCATAGGAAAAATGAAATACACAACATTCTTATTTTGGAATATTACAGGCGCCATCCTCTGGGCCGCCTCGTTTATTCTCGCCGGTTATTTCTTTGGCAACATTCCTTTTGTTCAAAAAAACCTTACCCTTATAGTGATGATTATTATCATCGGGTCGCTCATTCCACCACTTATAGAATATCTACGAAAACATAAAAAACATGTATAAACTTGCAAATAATGTATCCAAGGAAGAGGCTCTGAAAAAAATATCAACAGAGACCTTCTCTCGTCGAACGCTTTCTTTTTATAGATATGTCAGAATAACAGAGCCAAAAGCATTTCGCGATGAACTTTACAGCGAGTTCTCCAATTTGAACATTCTTGGTCGTATTTATGTCTCACAGGAGGGAATCAATGCTCAAATGAACGTCCCGGAGCCGCAGTGGGATGCGTTTATAGCCAAACTCGAGTCCCACCAAGAGCTCAGCAATATGCCACTCAAAATCGCCATTGAACAGGCCGAATCTTTTTGGAAACTTACGATCAAGGTGAAACGTCAGATTGTTGCCGACGGTCTTTCCATAGATGCATATAATATTGAAAATGTAGGAACACACCTCAACGCCGAGGAGTTTAACGCCCTCGCGAACGATACAGACGCGCTAGTTGTGGACATGCGCAACGCCTATGAAAGTGAAATTGGCCGCTTCGAGGGTGCCTTCTGCCCAGATGTCGACACGTTTAACGATGCGCTCCCCGCTGTAAAAGACGCACTAAAATTGCAGAAGGAAAAGAAGCTTCTTCTCTACTGTACCGGCGGCATTCGTTGTGAAAAAGCGAGCGCTTACTTGAAAAATGAAGGTTTTGAAAACGTCTACCAGCTCTACGGCGGCATCATTAATTATGCTCATGAAGTGCGCGCAAAAAACCTCCCTTCCAAGTTCAAGGGAAAGAATTTTGTCTTCGATGAACGCCGCGCCGAACGGATCACAGAAGATATTATCAGCAAGTGTCACCAGTGCGCCGCTCCTGCCGATACCCACGTGAATTGTGCGAATGAGATGTGCAACTTGCTCTTCATTCAGTGTGCAACTTGCACCGAAAAAATGTCCACCTGTTGCTCTGAAAAATGCCAGGTTATCTACCGTCTCCCTGAACATGATCAAAAGCTCCTCCGCAAGCACCAAACCGCCAAACCGAAAATGTTCAACAAACGGGGACGAATGCTGAGTTGCGCCGAAGGTTAAACATACGCTACACTCCAACTATGAAAAAAATATTTTTCTTACTAAGTCTACTTATCTCGATAATAATGCCTTTTTCAGCGTCTGCATTTAGTGACATAAAAGAGCAAACTCCGTATTCATTTGAGATAAATTGGCTGGCCGACAACGGAGTGGTACGAGGATATGGAGATGGAAAATTTTATCCGGATCAGTGCGTAATAAGAGCTGAGTTCCTCAAAATGATGTATAAAACGCTAGAATCTAACACGGTACCGTTACCAGCAGTGTATCTTGATGGAAAAACGTATTTTTCTGATGTGAATACTAATGCCTGGTATATGGATTATGTGCTGTATGCATTGAGGAGGGGGTCCGTTCAAGGATATCCGGACAAAACATTTCGTCCCGACCAGTGCGTGAATCGAGTGGAGGCGGTGAAAATGGCCGTGTTGGAGTTTAATGACGGGAAGTCTCCCTATTGGGACACCATAGGCAATCATCTCGTCGATGTAGCCCATGACGCCTGGTACTCACCAATGCTGAATTATGCTCATGCTGCGGGAGCACTCGGTCTGGCTCATACAAAATTGGTGCGCGAGGGCCCTCCCGGCGATAGCGGAAGTGACTATGCCTATTACCCCGATGGAGGTATGTCCCGTGGAGAGGTGGCATATTTACTTTTCAGTCTTAAGTCATTCAAGGATAACGGAGTCATCGCGCAAGACGCTTCTCAATATGATAAAGAAAAAGTTCTCTACAATGATGAACGCGGCATGCTGATGCCGAAGAAACTCAGTGTCGCCTATACATTCGATGGATGTGGAAAAAACGAAAAATACGAATCATCAAGCTGGTGGAAGAGTCTGCAAAATGTAGCAACAGCCTCAGGAGTCGATCTCTCAAAAACGGTAGATATGTGCTTTTCTCCAGACGCAAATGTGGTTATTTTTATGACAGAATCAGTTATCATCGAAGTCCCGGAATCAGCCGATCTGCCCAATGGCACATTTCAATCGAAAATGAAAGTACACAAGTTTACCGCAAGTACCGGAAAACTCGAAGATCCCGTCACTCAGGGCGCATATACCTTTGATCCTAGCGATATAAGAATCAACATCAAAGATGGAACCGTCGAATTCGGGAAGAGAGTAGGTGATTTCATCGTGATCAGGTCACCATCACATGGAGAATACCACGAATATTATTTCGGAAAAAACATCCTCAAGGGATCGTATAAGATGATGCAAATCATTGATTAAACTCAGCATTTTTGGACTTCCTAGGAAGGAAAGTTATGTCAATTTTTTTTGGTGCCTTAATACGGGATATTTCCATCAACCCGAAACGCAATAACCGTCAGGGAAGATCGGCGGATTTCACCAGCGATACGCTTGAGTTCTTGTTCAATTTGATCCCGGGAAAGAACCCTCTTTTCCCATTGAGGTGCAGGAAAAAGATCGTCCGTACGTTGTCTAACAACATAAAAATATGCGTGCGAAGCAAAAACACGTTCAATGCTTTTTATGGCGGATTCATGATCTTGTCCCTCGCCCACAATTTCAACAGCAGAAGATGAACCAATAATTATCGTACCATAATCACTCACGCTGGAGCGGCCATCAGCGAAAACTATCCACTGTTTTTGATCAGTCCCTTCGGAAATAGCCATTGCCGTTCTGCTCACATACGTCAAATGACTCGGAGTGATTAACGACCTGTCAGTAATGTCAGGAGTGCTGCTTTCCATATCAAACAAATATATCTGGGGTGGTCGATGGGGCTCGAACCCACAACCCCTAGGACCACAACCTAGTGCTCCACCATTGAGCTACGACCACCACATGCAAACTATAAAGCCCGCATATTCTAGAGCCAAACCCTGCTCATGGCAAGGGCAGAAATGGGGCTAACACTACATTTTTCAGTATACAAGAAAGCAAGGAGGAAGCGATGGAGGCCTAAGCAAGGTTTCCCCTTGGGGGGAGCTGTACAGGGAAGTACTGCGACTGATCTGACGACGTAGATGACGCAGTAGAGTGGAAAATGGTATTACAAAAAACCCCCACCACTTGGGCGGGGGTCTTGTGTGTTTTAGGAGGATCGACGCCTTTTTGCCCTAGAAAAGCTACAAAGCCTTGAATTCCTAAAATTCACAATCAGCTAACAGAGTTTAAACGTTATTCAGAAATTTTTCAAGAGAAAATGGTAACACAGTCGCATCGTAACTTCTTTTTTTCGCATTCAGCTTGATATTGTTGTTGATGTACTCCTTACCATTAAAAACATTATCACGTAAGTAAGTGTATTTACGCGCCAGACGAGCATTTGTCTTCGCCATGAATGTAAACTGACTTCCATGTAACAAGTAAAAATTATAACTCTCCGCAAAGTCTTCGAATGGATTTGATCTCGCATACTGCGTCACGAAATCGAATGCCGTACTACCTGAGACAGTATGAGAGGTATCCTTCCAGCTAATAGAATAGAAGTTAATACTTGGATCGTTTTTGAAAACGGTTGCACGAGAGTCATTGTAGACGCTCAATCCGGCCGCCGCCTTCCCTTCGTATAATCCTGTATCCACGATGTGACCCATTTCATGGACGAACACGGACGTCAGAACATCATCGGTCATATCATTACACTTGAGATAGATAGAGCCATTACCACCCAATCCTCTCGCGGAGTCCGAGTACCAGAGAAATTTAATAGCACGGAGCTGTTCGCGTTGCGCCTTCGGAATAGTTTGGTAGGCATCGAAAACTCTCGATTCGCAGTATTTCAGACGATAGAGGACATCCTCACTTGGATAGACTCCTACGACCTTGTAGCTTGTCGCGACACCCAGGTCGGCGAAATCACTTAACGGTTCAAAGGTAAAAGGGGACTTACCGGGAGTAATATCACTTGCAAGCTGTGCAGCCGATACCACCGTGGCTCCTCCGAGGAGAGAAGCGAGGATGAGAAAAGTTCCGATAATAGCTCGTGAATATGATCTCAAAATAGAAGGGGCTAGGTACAAAGGTTGTAATTCTACAGCAAATATTAAATATGTCAAATAAGATCACGGATCTTACAGGGAAAACTGCAAAAGTTACTCTTCCATCAAAGCTGAATTCATGATATAATAGAAAGAATCAATAAAACAAAAATATATATGGGCATAGATTCACACAAAAACTCAGGAGAAATACGGCCAATCTCGGAAGGTCTCAAGGCTATAGAAGCCTCGAAAAAGAGCGTTCAGGCGAAGCTTGGAAGCTTATGGTCAAAAATCAAGGAAACCGTCTCGTCTTCAGCGAAAGAATTTATGACGAAGGTGGAGATAGTACGACCATTCTCGGCGCATATGAATGAGGTTAAAAAAATTATCGCCCTCAAAACATATGGCAAGGGGAGCGGTGACTGGCGTGAAATTAACAAAAAGTTGGAAAGTTTGAATATAACCACCAGGGACATTCGCAGACTTCAGGCGCATCTCAAACTAGTACCCGACGGAAAAATGGGCCCTCGTACCATAGAGGGACTCACGAGACTGTTGGGTGAGATGCAAAAAATAACATTGGCAAGAAAGACTACCGTAGATACGGAACGTGTTGAGGCAATCAAGAAGCAAGAAATAGCACAAATGGCACCGGTTCAACAGCCAGCCCCAGTCGCCGTACTCCCGGCAGTACCGACAAACCCAAATGATGCCGCCGACGCTACAGTGGACGTGGAAACAGATGACAACTCGTACGTTGAGGAGGGTGGTGAAGTAGCTGAGGAAAATACGCCCATAGTCAATGAAGGCTTGTTACTCAGTAAGGAACAAGCAGTTACTGAGGCGTTCAAGATACTCACAAAGGGAAATCTAAACTCTAAAAATTACAATAAAGGAAAAAGAGAGGCGTGGGCGAAGGAGATTGTCGCACAAATGGAGGCAACGGGTATATCGTTCACAAGACAACATATTCTTATGATTGCGGTAACGATTGATCGTGAGTCATGCTTCAAAGAGATTCCAGTGGTAAATAATCCTGAGGCTATTCTGGATCGAAAAATTGCTGAGGAGAAAAAGCAACATCCGCTCGTGTATAGGGCACTCGAGGGAAGAATAGGTGAAATTCGGCAAAAGGCTCTTGCATTTATGAATGCACGCAGAAAAGATAATGTGGAGCATGGTCAATATAGAGTCACCAGTGCCGGCAAGAAGATAGGATATTTTACCGAGAGAGACATAGATCTAGCAATCGACTATGTATTGAAGGAATATGAAAATGAGCTTTCATGGAGTGAGCAGAAGTTAGTTTCAAAAGAGGATATTGAGAAGAGTCGACCGAGCACATTAGGAGCGATGCAGGTGAGTGTGAGTAAAGCCGTTGAACTCGCTGCAAAATATGAGCATAAGCAAATTTCTGAACGTATGATGAGAGATATACTCAATACCCGCGAAGGAGGATTGAAGTATGGACTGTATTACATGAGAGAGGTGCTTGCCTCTCATGAGCAGCAGGGCCCGCTTGATGAAAAAAATATAAAGTTTGCCTTTTTGGATTACAACATGGGCGCATTTACGGCTAGAAATGCAGGAATCCAGGCAAATCTTAACAAGCTGGGCGCGAAGCTTGATGTTGATGGGGATTTACTAAGATATGATAAATCCGGCAAGGTTCTCAGCGAAGAATCAAGTACGGAGGATGCCATTCAAGACATCCTAGATGATCACGAAATTGATATTACCGATGAGCAAATACGCTCAGATTTACTGAAGGAAAAAACACAAAATTTTGTAAATACGCGAACCTACAGGGAGATTACCGGCATCTGCAGGAGCAAGGGGTATGAAATGACAAAAATAATTCCAACCGTAAAGGCCAAAGGATCATTCGTGAAGACAGGCTCTAGCAATATTGGGGCAACCGGTTATGTTCAGGGCTCATATCGACGCTATAAGCGATTGGGGTCGGTATAAAAAAACAGACACAAAAAAAGACCCATGGTTAGTGGGCCTTTCGAGTAGTTTAAGAAAAGGGGGTTGGAATGGGGCTCAAGTCGTAGTGTAAAATACACATGCGATCTTAATGCCCCATCCCTGCAAGTCATGGTTCACCGTGAGAGCTTGTGAGCTCCAAGGTAAAAACACATAGGTTTTTCACTCGAAGGAGAAACACTATGTCAACAGCAGGGACGAGTATTGTACAGAACATAGAAGTGCGAGTGTGTTGTCGGATGGAATGCCGACACATTTCCGCGATCTCATTTTTGGTAAAAAGAGAAAGGGAAGAAAACTCCGCCGGACAAGATATGAATCATTGTCGGTGGATAAAGCTTTCATCGGAGAAGACTCTCTAATGAGTTTCTGGTCGAACACCTAGAAGATGTTAGACCAAAGTGCGCTTTTGAGAATGCTTAAGGTGCATCCTCGAAACCTTTTCTTATTCGGCCAGGCCGAAAAGAAAGAAACACACAAGACGAATCTTGTTGGTGAGTTGCCTCAGGCAAAGGGTAAACCCTTTACTGAAACAGCTCGCAAAAGCTTTTTTCCGATGTAGCTCTAAGCGCTACTCCGGAGACGGCTCCTCATAGACCACAAGGGTCAAAGAAGAAAACGCCAAAAAGCAAAGTGAAGTATAAATACTCGGAGCAACTATACACAAGGTAGTAGTTGCAAAAAATCAGAGATTGCTGAAGACAATGGTGGTCCATCCCGCGAAGCGAGAGACCCTACCATTGAACCTAAATGAGGGAATCAGAGGGGTTACCTTGTGGGTAATCCATGGTGCCCCTATGGGTTCGTTAGCCAACATCAGTTACGGTGGTCAGTCTATTAAACCGACGAGGTAGCGACATAGGCATAATGGCAGAGGACTCGCTGCGAGTCATGACGTACCCCGGTAAATGTCAAAGATCAAATCCCAACTACGGGCAGAGGCTTACTTTATAACTTTTTTCTTAAAAAGTCAAGTGTTCAGCTTCAGCAGCTTTAAAAAAATAAAGCTAGCCAATAATAGCACTAATATTCTGGAACACAAGATAAATTATAGTCAAAGCAAAATTAATCTAAAATGGCTTTGCCTACCGTTGCAAACGTTGAATCAAGGTTAGTTTCTTTACCATTGTCCGTTCTGACAATCTTGAAATTTCCTCCCTCGCCGTACTCTACGAGTTTGAGAGTGACCATACCAGGTCTGACTCCGGGTGGTGCGTTTTTGGGGACATTCTGGAGCTCCCAGCTACCAGCTCTATCTCCCAAGAAGGTAAAAGGTATCCCAGCATCTAATGCTGTTCCTCCGGCAAATTGTGAAATTTGTTCCTTCAGGTATTTCTCAGCATATGTCCTCAGGAGATCGGCACTCTGTTTACGGGAATTGATACTATCATTCACGCCAGCCGTAACACTCATATCGTCACCAATCTGATACGTATATCTATTGCCGTCCGAAGATTTATTTTGTTTGGTAAGGAAGGTGAGTCCAAAGAACTTCACTCCATATCGACGCACCTCAGGCTTCGGAACAGGCATTACATTCATAGGATCCCACATAGTCTTCGTGTCATTCTTGATAACTTTTTCATACTTCTCCCACTCTTCAGGGCTCATACTATCAGCAACGAGTCGCATGGACTCGGCCTGGAAGAGATCAGATACGGCCTCTACAAATGTGAAGTCGTGTCTACCCGTTGCGCAGTATTCGAGCATAAAAGCATTCTTGTCGCCACGCGCGCTGCGTCCTACGCCCTGAGTCTTATGCTTTCGAACCATGGTGTCGATAATCATGAACAGGTGCTTTGGAGTAATCTCCCCGCTAGCTGGATCACCTTCTTTAGCAGGTCGTAGTCCAAAAATCACAGGGTCGATGCTCTCGCGAGTAGGATCATATGCCGCCATGATTTCCGACATTTTTTTTGATCCAAGTTTCCCCATGGCCACAAGCTCGCTAGGCATATCAATACTCACGCCTCGATCTCTACTCGTCTTCAGGGCTAGCGCCCTCATAAACTCCGGGAGTTGATCAGCCGTAACAGGGAGGAAACGCTCCAATCCTGTTTTCTCTGCTATCCAATCTACACCTGACTTTCCTGTAACAGCCTGTGTGAGTATATTAGCACCGAGAAGCCCTGCTCCCCACTTAATAAGAGGACCAAAGAGCATATTACCCTTGTCGTCCTTGAGCGCCATCTTGAAGAAAAGGAAAATAGCGCCTACAGCGGCAATTTTTTCCGGAGTGCTCATGCGTTCGTACGTATGATAGATATTTTCAACAACGTTTTTCACCTTCCCGTTTACCGTATTCTCATTGAGATTTCCGAGTGCATCCCTCGCTTTTGATATCTCAATTTTTCTCTCATTAATACTTTCCGCAATAGAGAGGACGATCTCTCTGGCTACCTCAAATTTCTGAGCATCCCCGGTACCGGCAGGGGCAGTAGGAGTCGGAGGTGGATCTCTGAGGACGGCAATGAGATTATTTATGTTTGTGAGATGATTTATCTTGAGCTCTTCGTCTTTTGCAGCCCCGGTACCTGCTGGTGCAGCAGTGAGGGTAGCTCGGTAATCCTCAAAAAATTTCAATGACTTCTGTGGATTTTTCTGCCAGTCACTCGTGTCATCACCATGATCCTCGGCGAACTTGAGGAGACTTCCTCCGGAGCCCTTAACATTTAAATCATTTTTGAGCTTCGTAAGTTCCTTTCGGAAATCCTGCACATCGGCACGCTCCGGAGCGCCTGATGGAGCAGGAGCGGGAGAACCCGAGGGGCCCGCCATGAATACCTGTCGTGCAGGGAAGAGTAGACTCTGGGAGTGAGAAGCGGAGTGTAGTTTCATAGTGAAGTTGGTGATAAAACGAATTCAGGACGAATGGCCATGAGGGCCGATACGAGCTTTTCAGAAAATTCAGGAACTTTTTCAACAGCCTCATCAATAGTACGCGCCTCATCTTCTGATGAGAGATCTCCACCTTCAATAGCGGAAATAAGCTTTTGGAAATCCTCCTCGGAAAGATGTTCGATAACAATTTTCATAACTTCTTCACTCACGCGATCCTCAACGTTTTTCTTGAACGCCTCGCGCTGCTCGGCGCCCACTCCCTCAAATACCGTCGAAGCCATCACGCTATCGACATAGCTTTTGAGGAGTTCCGGTAATGTGAGTAAAGTTTGTTTCATAGATACTATTTGTTTTTGCTAGAATGTTTTAACTAATGTCTATTAGTGATGTCCTGCCTCTCCTTCTTCTCCACCACCGTGACCATGTCCACCTCCAAAAATTTTATAATTTTTACTATCAAGCGCAAATCCCGCTCCCTTTACGAGTCGGCTGTTTTTCAATATCTCCCACTGACTATCCATATAATTAATCGGCCACGTAACCGTATTATAGGCTTTACGAAATACATATTTCGTTGGCTTCCATGTGACTGCGGAGACAGCATTTTTCAATCCGACTGCAGAATTTTTCAAGGTAAGTCCCACCCATCGGAAAAATCCGGTTCTCGCCTCTTTGATCGCCGGCAAGGCTGCAACTTCAGGAGCTTCTTCTTCTGCGCCTGACGCTTCCGGTGGATGTGCTGCTGGTGCTGAGCTCATAATATGAAGACGTTAATTCGGGAATAATTTTTTGTTCTTCATCCAATTATACCACAGAAACTTTGGCTTGCCTAGAGCTTTGATACCTTGTAGGCTACGCAAGCCTACTCTTTTTACCATAATCCCTATGAAAGTCACCAAAGAAGACCTCAAAAAGTCCCAAATAAAGCTGAGAATTGAGCTTTCTCCAGAGGAAATTGAGGGTTACAAGCAAAAAGCAGCCAAGAGACTTAGTGAACAGGTGAAAATCCCAGGTTTCCGACCGGGAACAGCTCCATACGACGTCGTAAAGCTGAATGTTGGCGAACCGGCGATTGTACGTCAGATGATCGACCTTGCCCTTCCGGAGACCTATTCCAAAGCTATTTTACAGGAAAAAATCCCGGTTGTATCCCGTCCACAGGTAGACATTATCACCGAGGATCCATTTGTATATGAAGCTATCGTAGCTCTTCTTCCGGACGTAAAGGTGAAGGATCACAAGGATATCAAGGTAGCAAAAGAGCTCCTGACTGTCGAAGACAAGGATGTTGATGCCGTAATCGACAATCTCCAGAAGTATTACGCTACCTATACTCCAATTGACCGCCCAGCCAAGAAGGGCGACAAGCTCGAGATTGATTTCAGTGGAACGGACGAGTCAGGTGTACCGGTAGAGGGAACGGCCAGCAAGAACCACCCGGTAATTCTCGGGGAAAATACACTTCTTCCGGATTTCGAGAAAAACCTCGAGGGAATGAAGATAGGGGAGACAAAGACCTTTGCACTCACCTTCCCAATGGACTACCACGCAGAAAACTTCCGCGGAAAGGTGGTGAATTTCGAGACAACTATCGTGAAGGCCGAACAGGCAGACGCTCCGGAGCTGAACGATGAGTTTATTGAAAAAGTAACAGGGGAGAAGAAAACACTCGCCGAGCTGAAGGCAGAAATTAGAAAGAATCTTGAGGAGCAAAAGAAAAACGAAGAGCGTATGCGACAGGAGGACAAGATGCTCGAGGCCGTTCTCGAGCGAACAGAGGTAGAAATTTCAGACATACTCATTGATGAGGAGGTTGAGTATATCTTGGAGGATATCAAGGCCGACCTCGCAGAAAAAGGTCTTACCTACGAGCAGTACCTCAAAGTTTCCAAAAAATCAGAGGCAGATTTGATAAAAGATCACAAGAAAGAAGCGGAAAAGCGCATCAAAATCCGACTCGCTCTCCAGTTCCTCTTCACCGAGGAGAAGATCGAAGTTACCGATGACGAGGTAGAGGCAGAGCTCACAACGCTAGCACAGAGCTACCCGCCTTCAGACCAGGAGAAAGCCAAATCTGAGTACCGAGGCAACCACAATATGATGATGAGAATCAAAAATCGTGTCATGTTGAAGAAGCTTTTTGATAAGATGCTTGGGTAAGCATTTGTTTTCACATAAAGAAAACATTGATTTCTGATACAAAAAATTATACAGTGCCAACAGGTCCTGTATAATTTATGTATACATGTTAAAAAGATTGTTCACATCAAGTACGAGAATCAAGTTAATGACGCTCTTTCTCCTCCATCCGGATGAGGAGTATTTCATTCGTGAATTAACGAGAAAACTGGGCGAACAGATTAATTCTGTACGTCGTGAGCTCGATAATATGAAGAAAATCGGTATTTTGAAAAGCAAATTCAAGAACCGAAAGAAGTTCTATATCGTCGACAAAAATTTCGTCATCTTCCAGGAACTTCGAAGTATCATTCTCAAAACTCTCGCAGACCACGAAGCGATCGCCAAGAAGCTCTCCAAATGTGGAGATATCGACTACATGGTTCTCAGCGGCATTTTCGTCAACAAGAACTCTACCGTCGACCTCCTGATTGTCGGGAATAACATTAATAGAGATAAGCTCGAGTCCACCCTCAACTCCGAGGTGGCCACCAAACGTCCGGTTCGCTACAGTATCCTCACAAAGGATGACTTTATATACCGTCTGGAGTGTAAAGATCGCTTCTTGACCGACATTCTCAAGGACACGGAAAACATCATAGCCATCAACAAGCTGACTATTCCAGCTTTGACGGAGGCATAAGTTTATACTTGCCGTAGCAATGCCATCATGGGCAAATACGCTTGCAATCCACAGAAACTATCACTATAATCACGCAGCATTAATTACAATAACGAATCCACGAAATGAACGCTATAGACATCATCCACCAGGAGCTCATGACCAAGAAAGTACCAGACGTTCGTCCAGGTATGACGGTTAAGGTGTATCAGCGTATCAAGGAAGGCGACAAAGAGCGAACACAGATGTTCGAGGGAATTGTATTAGCCGTTGGAAGCGGAACAGGTATTGGTAAAACATTCACCGTTCGAAAAGTTGTAGACGGAATTGGAGTCGAGAAGGTATATCCATTATACGGATCAACCATCGAGAAAATTGTTATCAAAAAAACAGCAAAGGTACGACGCGCAAAACTTTACTACCTCCGTACAGCGATCGGAAAAGCCGCTCGTCTCAAGGAGACAATGGTAAAGGAAGAAGTTGCCGCGAAACCTGAAAAGATTTCCGCAAAGACAGAGGAGGTAACTCCAGTCGATGAGGATATCGTTGAGGAGATTGCAGCAGAAGTTGCAGCAGAATAAATTCCTTCTTACATATGGAGCAGCCAACGATTCTCATCTGTGGAAACTACGGAGCGGGAAATTTTGGTGATGAGCTAATTCTTAAGGGCATAGTGAAGACGGTCAGAGAGCTGCATCCAAAAGCGATAATAGTTACAAGTGGCAATCCAGAAAAAACGGCTGCTACTCATGGTATTAGGGCCATTCATTTTTTCCCGAGCACCATACTCTCTCTACTCAAATCATTTCTTACGCTGAGGATTTTCCGCTCGCTCTATTATTTGTATACGTCCGACATCGTTCTCTTCGGTGGAGGCTGTCTCTTTAACGAAAAAGAACCTGCATCCATCAATATATGGTATAGCCAATTTCAGTGGTTCCGAATATTCAGAAAAAAAGTAATAATTTTAGGTCAGAGTTTTGGAAAATTTTCCGATAGAAATACGATCAGAAAAATAAAAGAAGTTATCAGATATGCAAAAAAAATATTTGTACGTGACGAGTTTTCGAAGAAAATGCTTTCTTCATTCACTACTCCCGATATTGAAGTTCTTCTTGATCCGGCTCTATGGCTTCAGGGGAGGGACTTGCTGCATTCAGTGCAGGACCTAGTTCGTACGAACAAGACATATATTCTCCTCATCATTCGTGAATGGGCTATGGTAGACAAGGATGTAATTGAGGAGCAAATAGCTATCCTTGCTAAGCACTGCCTCGAGAAGTATCAGCTCCCCTCAAGAATTCTCATACTTCAAGAGGGCGCATCGGGCGATGAGAGAATCTCGAATGAGCTTTATAGGAAAATAGAGCCATACTGTGATGCCCTCCCGCAGAAATGGTCCACTATAGATGATATGGTTCATATATACGATAAGGCCTCACTCATAGTGTCCATGCGTCTTCACGGTGGAATCCTGGGTCTCATTTTGGGCAAACCAACACTGTTTCTCGATTATGATGATAAGGTTGGTAACCTCCTCGCCGACCTCGGCTTGGAGAATCTTCTGATAAATCCTAAAGCTGATAAGTATGAACTCAAAGCTGATGAGCTTCTCGACTCAGCTTCAAGAGGTCCAAAAAATGTACTATATGAAGCTATCCATGAGACTCAGTCACAAGAGATATGTAAATATTACTTGACAAAAATAATTAATCCTCTAAAGTAGAGAACCTGACATATTATTTTTATCAATTTTTAAAACACTGACTCTATGAAGAACACACTTTCAAATAGCACATCTGAGGTTACACCATCATCTAGCCGCCCAACACGTTTATCTCCACTCGTCGCCGCAGTTGCTGCAGGTGTGATGTCTATGACAGCGGCTTCTTCAGCACAAGCCGATAATAATGTTCAAATTGGAATCGGAAATGTGATTAAGAAAGGAGGAGGTAGTGGCAGAGATGCTACGGCCCGAGCAACAGCAACGGCAGCATCAGAGGCGGCAAGAGATGCGCAAGCAAGACTAGCGGCCGCAGAAAGCGCTTTGGCTCAAGCAACTATGAAGGCTACATCAGCAGATGTAGCAGCAAAGGACGCACAGGCAAGACTCGCGATTGTTGAGAAAAAATTAGCAGATCTAGAAGGGAAAGTAGCAGGATTGGCAACAGATAGAACTCCAACGTCAGATGAAAGTGATGACAAGGACGACGGAAAAGTAGATAAAAAAGGAAAAAAAGATGCTGATGCAGAAGTCCAACCTCCTAGAGCGCCAACAGCAGATGAAATTGCAAATGCACGAGCAGTTATTGAGACAAGAGCTCAGGTAGCAAGAGCACAAGCCGATGCAGCAAGAGCGGAGGCTAATGCAAAGGCGGCGAGAGTAGTAGTTCTGCAGGCCCAGTTAGAAAAAGCACGAGCTGCAGCAGAACTGGCACGCGCAAAGGCCGCAGAACAGGCAGCGAAATTAGCACAAGCGCAAGCGGAGGCAGAAGCAGCAAACAAGAATGCTGTTGGGTTGGCAGACGAGGCATCAGCCACTCAGGATAACTTAGCAGAGGCTCAGCGTCAGTCCAACGAAGCAAACGGAAAATTATCAGCAGCAGAGGCAGAAGCAGCCAAGGTCAAGACTCTTCTCGACGCTTATGGATCATCACGACAACAGTCTGTAGTAGTGAGAGATGGTAGCACTCCTTCATTCTATGGAGAGGCAGCGGGAACTTTTGGAGTCTTCTCCGGAAGACAGTCAGACGTTCATGGTGGTGCTAGCGTAGGAGCTTTCGCAAGAGTTGGAGAGCACGTAGCACTTGGAGTAAAGAGCAATCTCGAGGCATCAAGCCGTTCAAATAATGTTGGAGGACAGAGCGTTCCTGGATCAAGCACAGCCGTCACAGCTCAGGGTGCAGTTCAGCTCGGAACGGTTCAAGGAAGTGGATTCGTCTTTGAGGGTGCAGCTGGTATGCAGAGAGAGTCCATGAATGGTGTAGTTACAGGATCAGACGGAGCAAGATTAGAAGGAGTAAGTAAGACATACGGACGAGTGGATTTGGGGGCTAGCTGGTACGCACAACTTTCAGAGGCAGTTCGCTTGAAGGTTGGAGGTGTTGTGACATTCCTCGCAGGACGACCGGTTGAAATGGGTTCTGATGCAAAAGAAACAGCAGTAGGCGGAACAGTGAACATCGGTATATCTACAAAATAATTAGATACACAGAACATACTCTTATATATTATATATTTCATTCCTCAATACATTATGAAAAACACGATCGACACCACATCTAGAATAGAGGCTCCAACAAGACGATCAATTGGTAACTCACCACTTCTCGCTCGACTCTCAAAAGTCGCCGCTCTAAGTGCCCTAACTATTATCGCTGCATGCAGCGACGATAACGGAAGATACACACCTGGAAATCAGGCTGACGCCGGTATCTCAAGCGATAGTGGTATCACAGGTACAGATACATCTGGTGCTGATGCTGGCTCAACGGTCGACGCTGGGGTTGACTCTACTGTTTCAGGAACAGATGCTTCCGACAGTTCAACGACAACAGATACTTCCGAAACAGCCGGCACCGCTGAAACTGCCGATACATCAACTTCTCAGGACACCACTCCAGTCGACACGACAGTACCATCAACTCCGGACATTGCTCCTACGCCAGTGAAGGTTACGAAGCCTGCACCAGCAGACGAATGGATGTCAGAGTATAAGCCAGGAATGGAATTGCCGATTCAGCATGTTATCGTTTCAAATAAGCCATATTCAGCCGTTGTAGGTTTTGGTCACAAAGACCAGATCAAACCATTGGGAAATGATTTTGCCGCTTCAGTAAATGGAGCAGATGTATACACAATGAAAATGGCAGATCTTCCTCAGGGTGCTGCCGGAACAAAGAATTTTCGTGTAGTAACAACAAATAATCCGGCAGGCGCAAAGATTGGTACATATGTCACAACGCTTACAGGAGAAAAAGCCCAGGATGGAGTAACCCCATTGTATGATCAGGGAGCTATTCTTCCAGTCTTATGTGATGACGGAGAATACAATCCTGAAGATGCTACGCTTCTTACTCAGGCTATGACGATGACAGGAAAGATGGAGTTCAATCACAATCTCGAAGAGATGCGTGATACATACGCCGCTTACCTTCAGGCAAATATTAATAAAGTATTCGCCGCAGCAGGAAAAGCTTACGCACCTATCTGCGAAGTTCAGATGGTAACTCCTGGAAAACCTGGAATAGTTGACGGTCAGGTCTGCCCGGTCGGATGTTTGGTCTCATACGTAACAGTACAGCCTCTTGCAGGATGGACACCGTTGATACAGAAGTAAGGAAGAGCAACTATGATAAACGAGAGACGCCGGACTCATTTGGGAGCGAGGCGTCTTTTTTTGTGAGCGAAGTGTGCGCGCGCGGTCTAGCAAGACTGTCCGTCTGGGGCACACTTTCAAGACTGTCCCCTTGGGGCACACTTGTAGTCGATTGGCGGGCGAGCTCGATTTTTCGAGCGAGCACGTTGGCATGATGTAAACTTTCAAATGTTCCAGCATCGGTCCAGTCGCCTACGAGCTGAGTAGCAGTCATGATTCCGCGGGCAATATACGCATTATTCACATCGGTAATTTCCAGCTCCTGTCTTCCGGAAGGTTTAAGTGTTTTTATAATCGTGAATACCTCACTGTCATACAGGTAAAAACCGCTTACGGCATAATTTGATTTCGGTACAGAGGGTTTTTCTTCAATAGAAATAACTTTGTCTCCGTCAAGTTCAGCAACGCCGAATCGATTAGCATCAGCAACCTCCTTCAAGAAAATATGTGACCCTCTTTTTTCTCCAAACGCACGAACATACTCCCCTAAATTATTTTCAAAAATATTATCTCCAAGGATAACGGCGCATGAATCACTACCGACGAAATCCTCGGCCAAGCTCAAGGCCTGGGCGATACCACCGGCCTCATCCTGCACCTTGTAGGTGAATCGAGCTCCGAACTTCACGCCCGAACCTAGTAACCTCAAGAAGCCCTCCACGTGGTCACGTCCTGATACGATCAAGATATCCCGGATACCGCAGTCTAGAAGCGTCTGAAGGGGGAAGAAGATCATTGGCTTGTCATACACGGCGAGCAAATGCTTGTTCGTAACCTCGGTAAGATATCCCAGTCGTCGTCCGTTACCACCTGCGAGAATAATGCCTTTCATAGCCATAGTGAGCCAAGTTTACAGGGTTGAAATGTAATTTTGCAAGGCCTCCTTGTGGGATCTCAAGAGAGGGAACTTCGCCGAAGCTAAGACCGAGTTTCGCGGCCTTCTGGCCGCTCTCCTAGCCTCCTCGCTCCCTATAGGAGCAACTTCAGCTTTGACCCCGGTCATCTCAAAAATTTCATGAGCGAAGTCATACCAGCTCACCGCATCCTCATTCACGAGGTGATAGATTCCAAAAGGTCTGGCCTCGATGAGCAAATTCAGCACACTTTCAGCCAAATCCATCGTCCAGGTAGGTTTACCAACCTGATCGTTCACCACCTTCAACGTCTCGCCTTTACCTGCTAGCTCAAGCATCTTGCTCACAAAGTTACCGCCATGTTTTCCAAAGAGCCATGATGTACGGATCAGATAATACTTTGTCGATTTCTGCTGCAGTAACTGTTCGCCGATAAACTTCGACTCGCCATAGCGATTGATCGGCGCCGGCTCATCCGCCTCTTTGTACTCTCCCTTCTTCCTCCCATCAAAAACATAATCCGTACTGAAGTGTACGAGCGTAACACCTTTCTTCTCGCACAAGTCCGCCAGCATTCCCACGGCCAAACCATTAATTTTCGTCGCCATCTCGAATCCTTCTTTCGTCTCCGATCCATCGACATTCGTGTATCCCGTAGCGTTAATTACCACCGTTGGCTCCACGCGCTCAATCACTGCTTTTACCGCGCTCTCATCAGTAATATCCACCTCCTCCTTGTCTACTCCCGTCGGTTCATACTCACTAAAAACACTCATCAAGTCTGCTCCCAACATACCTTTACTTCCCAGAATCAAAACTTTCATAGATTTTTTCGTAGAAAAAATTAAAAGAAACAACGGCAATAGCCCTTATAAATTCGTAACCTTCATGATTACATCTTTGATTTCTACACTCTCCGCCTCTCCACCGCTCCTTAGTTTCCACTCAACGGAATTTTTCTCCAACGTTCTTCCGCTCAAAACCACTCGAACCGGAATACCAATCAAGTCGCTATCTTTGAACTTCTTACCGGCACTCTCATCACGGTCATCAAACAAAACTTCAATTCCTGCCGCAAGCATCTCATTATACATTTTTTCCGCTGCGGCATTGACCGCCTCATCCTTCCCCAACGAAATTAAATGCACTCGAAATGGAGCCACAGATAATGGCCAGATAATGCCATTTTCATCATGACTCGCCTCGACGATTGTTCCGACCATACGAGTATTCCCAATACCATAACACCCCATAATCACATGCTTCCGCACCCCATCACTACCAGTGAAATACAAATTGCATGGTTCGCTATATCGCGTTCCTAATTTAAAAATATTTCCCGCCTCAACCGCCTTCTCACTCTTCACCGGCCCACTACAAGTTGAACACTTCGACGCATCGGCAACAATCTCTACATTCTCCGCCGTCTTACAGGCATCACACACGAGAATCGTATCTTCACCAGCAGGAGTAATTACAGAAAACTCATGCGTGAATTGATCGGTAAATGCACCACCACCAGCCTTCACAACATACGCACGCAAGCCACATCGCTCATACACGCGCAAATACGCCGCTTTCACCTCCTCGTAATATTTGTCTAAATCCTCAACCGTCGTATGGAAGGAGTACATATCCTTCATACCAAACTCACGACCACGCAACAGTCCCGACTTCGCACGTGGTTCATCACGGAACTTCGTTTGCAACTGATATAGCGCAAAAGGCAGATCTTTATACGATCTCACATATTTCGCCGCAAGGGGAGTCACCACTTCTTCATGGCTTGGTCCAAAGACAAAATCACGATCACCGGATGCCTTGGTCTTATACAAAATATCAATCATCGTTGCGTCTCGTCCCGTCTGCTTCCACAACTCCATTGGTTGTAGTGCCGGCATCAGAATCTCCTGGCCACTCACCTTGTTCATCTCCTCCCGAATAATCGCATTAATTTTCTGCAATACCCGTAGTCCCAAAGGCAAATGAGTATAAATTCCCGCCGCAACCTTATCAATAAATCCACCCTGCGCGAGCATCTTGGCATTTACAGAATCAGCATCGTGTGGAGCCTCAAAGCTCGTCTTTCCAAACATTCGAGAATATCTCATGCAAAAATGGGTTTAATAGGTCATTTATAAGTTAACTTATACTAGAAAAAACCACGCAAAGAAAGTTAAAACTGTGCAGCTTTGTACGAAGCAGAAGTAAATAAAGCTGAAGCAAGCCATAGTCTTGACATAAATACGAATAAGTATAAAATAGACATCTCATAACAATTACCTCAATGAATAAGCCTTCATCTACATCATCATACGCCTCAAAAATAGCAGGACTCGCAATGGGTCTCATGGTAGCATCTTGTAGCAGTGAGATGACGATCCAAGGGTCACAATCTGCTGACGCATATCAGAGAGGTATTGACGGACACGTCACGGGATCGGACTCCTCGAGTACAGGATCAGATTCAAGTGAAACACAACAAGGCAAAGACACGACAATTCCAAAAAAAACTCCCGTCATAGTTTCATGTGAGGCCGTTCAGAAAAAACTTAATGTCATATTCTCGCAGATCGACGCCCAGTGCCCAATTAACGACGCAGAAATTGAAGGACTAGACGCAGAGCTCGTTGCTCGTGCGACGAAAATTATTCAAAATTTCCAAAAAGCATTAAGTGGGAATGGTGTCACCATGAAGAGATACAGCTCGGCAGCTACCGAGGGCGCGCTCCTCCTCGCTGACGAAAACGGAAAATTAGATACGAAATATATGATCGATATATACGAGAGTGACGATGATTTCGTAGTGAATATTGGCAACACAGACCTGCAAATGTTCTTCGGCAGATACAAGGACACGGACGGCACGGAGAAAATGTGGCTAAAACAGTTGCGACTGGCAGAGGAGCAGGATGTATGCAAGCCTGCATCAAACCCATATAGTGTGTTAACGCTCATGCTCTCTGAGCAGGGACCGGCATATGGCCACACCATCTCAAAAGACTACGACTGGGCTACGTATAGCGACGTCTTCCCGGAACAAGGAACATTCGCATGTAACGTAAAGAGCCAGGTGATAGATTGCCCAACATCAGCCGTGAATCCATGGTTATCAGAGAGAATTTCATATGATTGTAATCCGCTCGAAGTGAACATGCGAAAAAGCAAAGTTATCCCACCGGAAAACAGTGTAGCGCTCGCCCAAATGGTACTTGATGCCGCGAAGCCATTCGTGACGAATGTTATGGAAGAGTACAGCAAGAATGATACATGGAAGAAGATCACGTGGAAGGTGCAGTAATAGTGCCGCATCTACAGCCTTCAGGAGAATATAGGTTTGATAATGCGTGGTAAGCGGTTAGAATATCTCCAAACCCTCACCACATTTTATCATGCGAAAAATCATCTCACTCATTCTCGCTGCCGCATTGTTCGTCAACTCAGGCGCATTTATTGCCGAAGGATACACGGTTATCCCTACGGAAAGCACCGGAGGATTTTATGCGGTAAGCATGGATCCACTGCCTGGATATCCAACTCAGCCGATGGGTAGCTCATTTACGGATCGATTTAGTAAAGCAAAAACGACGGAAAAAATATTTCAGATTGCATCGTTTGAGGAGCACTATCAGACCAAATATCAATCCTCAAATATTATGATGAAGGGCGGAAAGCTGGAAATCGTAAATGCATTACCAGGTAATGATGGGATGGTGTCGGCGGGGTCGGTTGAAACAAAAAAATACTATCTCTATGGAACGTTCACTATGAAGGCAAGGGCGAATCAGGCTCCAGGAATGGTGAGCGCTATGTCATTATACAATGAAGCGAACGGTGAGTATGAAAATATTGACCTCGAAATGAGCACACTTAATAGCCAAATGGTATCAATCTCAAATTCCCATGGCGACAATGGTGACAATGCGCAATTGCAAAACGAATACCATCGCAATGAAATGATCAAAACAGCATCAAACAAAAAAATGAACACCTACAAGATCGAATGGTTGCCGGGAGTGATTCGCTGGTACGTGAACGGGAAGAAGATTGCGCAGCAGACTGAGGCGGTTCCTACAACGCCCCTCAAGCTTCAGCTCTCAACATATCATATAAATAACTGGCCTGAGTTTGTCCATCCAATGGTTACAACAGCCGGGTCTTTTAGTGTCGATTCAATCCAATATGTTCCCGATGCTAAAGGGAAAAATATAGCCCTGACGACAAAAACGATGAAAGTAAAAGGAGATTCTGAGTGCAAGAGTAATGTAGATGGCGCCCTCAACCAGCTGAAGGGAAAGCCGTGGTATTACAATCTCGTAGTGGATTATGTTGATCTCGTCGAGTGTGTGGAAACAGGATCGGTGATGTGGGTATGGGAGACTCCGCGCCGTCATACCGCCGGTCGACCTACCCGGGATGATCCGATTCAGTTCGCATCCGATCTCGTTCACGAGGCCTGTCATTCATATCAGTATACTAATTATCTCGTGAATCATCCTGGAGAAAACGTGCCGGAAAATACTTACTCAAATCACGATGCCGAGGAGCAGTGTCTCAATTATCAGACCGAATACCTCCGTCGCATCGGCGAAAAAGACCGTGCCGACGGCTACAAAGACGCCATGGCCACCGAGTGGTGGAAGACAGATATGAAGGATATGAAGTACTGATTATCGGCTAATCTTCTGCGGTTCTTTGCTCAAGATCTTGTGCTTGCGCTCCATCATCTGCGCGCGCAGAGCCTCGCTCCATGCTCTATTGGACTCGTACCAGGCAAAGGTCTTCGCGATACCCTCCTCGAACGTCACCGATGGGCTCCAGCCGAGTTCTTTTTCGATCTTGGTCGGATCCATGGCATATCGTCGGTCGTGCGCCACGCGGTCATCTACATAGAAAATCAAATCATCATTTTTATCAAAAAATTTCAACAGCGTCTTCGTGATATCCAAATTCGTTCGCTCTTCATGTCCGCCAATATTATAGACATCGCCAAGTCGTCCATTCGAAACAATCAAATCAATCGCACGGCAGTGATCTAATACATACAGCCAGTCGCGTACATTGAGCCCATCGCCATACACCGGCACAGGCTTATCGTTCGTCATCAAGTAGAAGAAGTAGGGGATCAGCTTCTCGGGAAACTGGTACGGTCCGTAGTTATTGGAACATCTGGATATGGTAATCGGCATCTTGTAGGTCTCGAAATAGGACCTCACAAGGAGATCCGCCGCCGCCTTACTGGCGGCGTACGGGCAGTTTGGCGCTAATGGCGTTGTCTCCACGAAAAAATCCGTGGTCCCACTTCCCAAATCTCCATACACCTCATCCGTCGAAACCTGATGATAGCGAATATTTCCCATCGTTCGGCACGCCTCGAGCAGCGTATGTGTTCCGTTAATGTTCGTCTTCACAAAAATTCCCGGATTATGAATCGATCGATCCACGTGCGTCTCCGCCGCAAAATTCACTACTACATCAAACTTTTCCACCTCAAATAACGTCTCAATAAATGGCTGGTCCGCGATATCTCCCTGTACGAACTTGAAGTTCGGGCGACTCTCCAGTGAAGCAATATTCTCCCGATTTCCCGCATACGTCAGCGCGTCGAGCACGACCACCTGGTCTTCCGGATGCTGCTCGCAATAATAATGAGCATAGTTCGAGCCGATGAATCCCGCTGCGCCGGTAATGAGAATTTTTTTAGACATGACTGGGAAAATATAACAAAAATATGCCAAAAAAGCAGTAGAAAGATACCATATTGAACAAAATCGACATATTGAAAGATGGTTACGTGCTTCACAGGCTTTCCCGGGAATAGCGATAGAACCTCTTGTGGGAAAATTCAGCTTCAAAAATGGCAGCTATTGAAGATAAGTATCATTTCGCCACAAATAGAATAAAAAGCAAAAAAGTATGATGGCAATTGCTGCAATTTTCCCCGAAACTACATTTTATATACGAAAAGGTACGAAAAACGTACCTAAACTCATATAAAACGTCGAAACACGCAAAATAGCGAGCAAAATAAGTCGACGCGCCAAACGCCACTCGCTAAGCAACCTTCGCCTCTTTCAGATATTCCTCAAAATCATAAATATACAAACTCTTATCATAATTCACCGAAGAAATCGCCATCAAAACGGTTCCCGGCGCGAAATTCGTAAACTCACGATAATATAACCCCTCCATTTTTACCGCATCAGATGGCCCTTTTAGCTCAAACTCCTTCCACTCGATACCATCATGGAACCGACCCGTACACGAGCCCTGCATCACCACATAAATCTTTTTCTCGCCCCGAACAGCATGTCCGCCACGCGGCAATAGCGTATCCGTAACGTAATAAACGCGAGCCACCGGCCAATCGATATAATCCTTTAGCTCAAGAGCCGTGAGGTTACCTCGCGGATCGGCATGGGTTGGTAATGTAAGTTTTTCAAGAATCATGGCAATTAGGCGAGTGTTCTCTTCTTCTTCTCAATCTTGTAGCACTCGAGGATATCTCCAGGCTGGACAACCACGTCACCTCTATACAAGATTCCGCACTCGTTGCCTTCAGCAATTTCAGAGACGACCTTGTCGATAAATCGAAGCGTCGCAACCTCGCCATCTCCGACCTTCACATCGTTACGCATAATGCGAATTTTTGACTTGTTCTCAACCTTTCCGGATAATACACGGCAACCAATAATCTGCTCCTTTTTCTTCGTAAGGAAGATCTGTCTCACCTCAGTGCGTCCCAAAATAATCTCAATAATTTCCGGCTCAAGTAATCCTGAAAGAATATTCTTTAAATCCTCAAGCAGTTTATAGATGATGTCATAGAGTGCAACTTTTACACCCTCTTTTTCGGCGGTTCTCTGAACTTGTGACTGGATGGTTACATGGAAGCCGATCACTAATCCACCGCTCGCTGCAGCCATAATCACATCACCCTCGGTAATATTTCCAACACCGGCGTGAATAATTTTGAACGAAACATTATCATCCTTCACCTGAGAAAGTGCGTATTTAATCGCCTCAAGTGATCCTTGTGTATCTGCCTTCAATACAAATTTCAAAAGTTTCAACTTACCCTCATTAATTTTAATCAAAATCTGATCAAGGCCTAGAGCCTGCTCTTTTGCGGCCTCTGTTTTCATCGCACCAATCTGAAGCGCTCTGATACGAGCAATCTTTTCATCGGCAACAACGTGCAAGATATCTCCACTCTGTGGAGTAGAGGATAATCCAGCCAAGAAAACCGGAGTCGATGGGGGAGCTTCACGCATATTGCGTCCGAGGTGATCCTTCATCGTCTTGAGTCTTCCATGAGTCGTTCCAATAACAACGTTATCCATCAAATGTAATGTTCCTGCGTTAACGACAACCGTCGCAACCGGTCCGAGACTCTTGTCCAAATGGGCTTCTACAACGGTCGCAACACCTTCACGATCCGGATTCGCCTTCAAATTCAACATATCTGCCGTGAGCAGAATCATCTCGAGGAGCTGATCAATGCCAAGTCCCGTAAGTGCGGAGATCGGAACCATAACGGTTGTTCCTCCCCACTCCTCAGGCTGTAAGCCGTATTCTGCAAGCTCGCCTTTTACACGATCCGGCTGTGCGCCCGGCTTGTCCATTTTATTAAGTGCAACGATAATCGGCACGCCCGCCTCCTTCGCATGATTCAGCGCCTCAATCGTCTGCGGCTTGACGCCTTCGTCGGCGGCCACAACCAAAATCGCAATATCCGTTAACTTCGCTCCACGTGCACGCATAGCGGTAAACGCCTCGTGTCCCGGAGTATCCAAAAAGGTAATTTTTCTATCATTTTTCGTAACCTGGTAGGCTCCAATATGCTGCGTAATACCACCGGACTCGCTGTCCATGACGTGTGAGTTGCGGATATAATCGAGCAACTTCGTTTTTCCATGATCCACGTGTCCCATAATGACAACCACCGGTGGTCGAGGCTTCAACACGCTCTCATCGTCTTCCTTCAAAATAGCGGATACATTTCCCTCATACAGGTCGCTCAATGCTGCTCCAGTTCGCTTACGCTTGAGCTCAATTCCCAAATCCGCCGCAATAATCGCCGCGGTATCGAAATCAATTTGTTGATTAATATTGGCAAGTACGCCGTTTTTCATGAGAACACCGATAATTCTCGCTGCTCCAAGTCCCGTCTTCTCGGCAAACTCTTTGACGGAGATAGAATCAGGAATCTCGATAACACCCTGAACAGGTCCCGGACGACTAGTCGTAGACTCCTTGTGACCGGAATCCTTTCCCGCCATCTTCTTACGCTGTGACTTCAAAATTTCACGATCAATTTCTCGCTCAATAGCACTCTCATAGATCTCTACCGTTCCGGTAGGTGCTGCGAGAGCCTCATCTTCCTCCTTGGCAACTTCCGCCACCTCGGCTACCTCCTCAATCTTCGCGACCGGAGTGGTGCTGAGCTTTTTTGTTACCAATGCAGCAATATCATCCTCAATGACTCTAGCCGTCGACTTCACGCCAAAGCCGAGCTCATCAAGCTTCTTCCGAAGATCTTTCGAGGTCAAACCAAGCTTTTCTGCCAATTCTGTAATTTTTGTTGCCATAGCGAAACCTACTGTAAGGCAAAAAAAGCCAAAAGTAAAGCCGCAACACAACATCCAAGTCTGACTTCCAAGATTATTCTAACAGGGCAATCTCTCCCGACGACTGCTCTACCCGTTCCAGCTTCCCGCCAAAGCTCTCCAGCTTCTTCTCCGACTTCTCAAAACTGGCCTGAGCATGAGCTAAATGGTTCCCCACGAGCTCATATGACTCGGAAAACTTCCCGAAATCTCCCTTCAACTGCGACAACTGTGTCAAGATCTGCTGCGCATTCTTCTGCACCTGCATACCCTTGAATCCAATCAAAAGCGTTTGAAGGTATAAATAAAAGGTATTCGGCGAGACCGGGATAATCCGCTTACTCAAGGCGTACTGCGAGATGTTACCCTCGTCGGCCAAGTCCTTCGTGATAGTTTCGTAGTAGACATTTTCCGCAGGAATATACATGAGCGCAAAGTTCAACGTGCCCTCCTCGGGCAAAATATACTTCGAAGAAATCGCATCCACATGCTTCTTCACATCACCAAAAAACAATTTCCTATACTGACCAACTCGCTTTTCATCTTTATCATTCTGCGCATCAATCATCTTCTGGAAGTTCTCCAGCGGAAACTTCGAGTCCACGCAGACGAGCATGTTATCAACGAGCCGTATCACCGCATCCACCACCTCGCCACTTTTGAAACGGTGCTGTAACTCATACAAATCTTTTCCCGGAAGAATCTGACTCAACAAATTATCCAAAAATAACTCACCCAAATTTCCACGCAACTTCGGCGCCCTGAGGATCTCTTGCAAACTCGAAATATCTTTCCCGATATCAATCATCTGTTTCGTCGATACCGACATCTCACCCAGAGATTTCTGTACATCCCCAACCGCCTTTGCCGCATTATCCAGCCGTTCCCCAACCGTCTTGTGCTGTCGTTCTAATGACTGCGTCACGTCCTTCAATCGATCATCCATCTGCTTCCGCATCTCCTGCTGCATCTTCATCGACTCATTCTGCTGCGCCATCGACATCTTCAACAAGTCCGACACCTGCCTCGTCAACTCATTCATCTTCTCATCCGACTGCTGGGAATTTTGACTACGCTGCCCGATGATCTGTTTGTAGACTAGAAAACCAAATCCTGCGAGGGCGAGGAGAGTGATGACGGTGAGAAGAGGGGTCATAGTTCAGGGCTTTAAAAGCTAAATATGGGGTTGATTTTATCCAGGAATTTGATATAATATGTACAGAATCCACATGAAGAAGTACCTCTGAATGTTTCGTCTTTCAGCGGTGCTTTTTCGCTTTATACTCAAGTTTTTGACGAAGATTATTCATAAAAATAATTTTTTCTTTTGCCGACTGCTTCAGAAGGATAGAGCATGTTTTTACATGAGGACTCATCACGAGCTGTAACTTACCATGTTCGTAGAGATATTTCACGAGAGAATAAAAATCCCCATCACTCGAAACAATAAGGGCTTTGTCGAAATTCGCATACTCAATCATGGCTTGCAATACAAGATCGGCATCAACATTGCCTTTCACATTTCCATTCTTGTCAATTACGACAGGTTTAAAGACAACCACATATCCCGCCTTCTGCAGAGAGGTATATAAATCCTGATTCTGTTGCATATATCCCATAAAGAGATAAGCAACGGAAATATGATATTTTTCAGAGAGGTATATCCTAAATTTCTTAAAATCAAGTCCCCATCCAAGCATCTTTATGCCGAGATTGAGATTCTGACTGTCGATGAATGCAAAGTTATTCTCTTTCATATGTGCGAAATTGAAATGCACAGGAAGTATAGGTGAACTTTCGCTCACCGTCAACGAAAACCATTTTGTCGGCACCGACAATATGGTCGTAGCATAAATATGCCCCAAAATAGAACATGCTAGATCTGGCTCACCATAAAGAACTTTTGGACTTCGCTTACCTGAGCGAAATGCAGATTAGCTCATAAGGATGACTCATTTATCATATCGCTCATGTAAGAGATATGATATTTAACACTTATTGTCTAGTCTCTCCAGCGCAAATTCAACCCACAAATGCATAATTTGTAGACAGGTGTACTCATAGCTAGCTTCAAGTAGGGTAGAGAGGACGACATTCTACCTTCTTCATCCCTACCCTATGACCCATCTTACACGATCTCAGAGAGATCA
>CALRDN010000013.1 GCA_943354965.1 Candidatus Peribacteria bacterium
AAGACTATGTCGATCTTTCTTCGGAAAACGAGCTATACAGGCGTACAAAACCACGTACAATTGGTACGTTTTATGAATAATCGAACGGTCAAGATAGTTGAGGGGGGGGGTCTTTATCAGGCATAATTTGTATGATTGGTTATGTTCACTGCCGAGTTTACTTGATGGTTGGAATGAGTTCAAATCAGGAAAAGGCGGAAAAATAGATGTGCAACATTTTTCTTTGAACTTGGAAAATGAACTCTTCGCCCTTCATGACGATTTAGTGCAAGAAAGATATTGTCACGGCTCTTACGCCGGATTTTATCTCCATGATCCTAAACTACGCCACATTCACAAGGCTTCCGTGCGTGATCGCATCGTGCATCACGTCGTTATGCGTGCGATTGAGGATAAGTTTGAGCCGGGATTTATTCATGATTCTTATTCCAGTCGCATCAACAAGGGAACCCATCGAGCCGTCGAACGCTTCCGTAAGTTCGCTTGGAAATTATCCCGCAATGATACGAAGACAGTCTGGATTTTGAAGTGTGATATCTGTCGGTTCTTTGATTCCGTAAATCACGCTATTCTGACGCGACTCATTCGCCGTCGAGTAAAATGTCCAAAAACGCTCCAGCTTCTCGATACCATCATTGACAGTTTTTCTGTCAGCTCAGGCAAAGGCATTCCTCTTGGAAACGTGACCAGTCAACTATTTTCTAACATCTACCTCAACGAACTCGACCAGTTTATCAAGCGTCGCCTGCGCATAAAATATTAAGTCCGCTATGCCGACGATTTTGTACTGCTGAGTCGTGATAAAGCAAAGCTAGAAACCACGCTGGTATCTATCAGGCGATTCCTCGCGGTCATGCTCGACATGGAACTGCATCCAAAAAAAGTCACTTTCCAAAAATGGAATCAAGGAGTTGATTTTCTGGGCTATATCAGTTTTCCACACCATACGCTCGTACGTACGAAGACCAAAAAGAGGATGTATCGAAAGATGAAAATAAGAGCCAATCTTGCTCAAAATAAGCTCATTTCTACCGAAAGTCTCGACCAAAGTTTCCAATCATATCTTGGGATACTTATGCATTGCCACGGAGAGGGAATTAAAAAAATAATAACAAAAATATTACAAAATTATGAATAATTTATGACACAGAAATGGCTAATATAAGCCATAATAATTGACCGATGCCTTGAAAAGTGCTAGCATCCAAGAATGCAGTATTATCGAACCAGAGCAGGAAAAATATTAGGAACGAACTTCAAGGAAGTTCATAAAAAGGCTTTCGATGTGTATCTCGAAATAAAGAAAAAGACAAAGAGGAGGCCATATATTCGATCAACATACTTCAAGAAGGAGAAGATATTTCTCAATTTATATTGGGAGCATCTGCTGAATCAGGACAATTGGAGAGATCGTCTCCGCCGAATTAAATATTTTATCGCCGCCCTTGAGCTCATGAAAAACACGACGCTTGAGCCAACTTCGAAAGAAAATCCAAATAAGTCAGGAGAGATATTTCATCGATTCTCGGGAAAAGATCGAGATGGTGAAGTATTTTTTGTGCAAATAAAAGAATACAGAAAGAAAAACCAAAAATATTTAATTTCAATATTCCCAGAATAAAATACTCACAAATGAAAAAGACCTTCCGCTAGGCGTAGTATATAAACTACAGGCCGAAGATCTTTCTACAGACCCATTATACCGCACGAAGCCCATAATATCAACAAATTTTTGGATATAATTAATAATCAAAGTCTCCAATCCTAGCCACTTAGCCTTATTTTATCTATCTGGAGCCGCCCATCGGATTTGAACCGACAACCTACTGTTTACAAAACAGTTGCTCTACCGTTGAGCTAGGGCGGCATGAATTTGCCCTTACAAAGCTTGCATAGATTAGAAAAATGTACCCCTAAAGTCAAGGACAAAGCCGTTCGCCTACATCGTCGGCCACATCACAACCGTATCCTGCCTTGGGAATGTTGGAGGAATGAGCATTTGGCCATACAAACCATCTGCACGCAACTGATCTTTGATCTCAGCCACTTTTTTGAAGTACTCCTCTTTCGTATAAGGCTGATTCAGAATGTAATACTGTTTGCGATGAAGTGAAATGCATCCGAAGCAATCGTTACTCGCAATAACATTTTCGCAGTATTCCAGATTACTGCTATCCGTACAGAAATAACAAAAATTGCAGTTATTGAGAACGTGCGCGCAACTGATCTGATAGCACAACTCTGACTGCTCCAATACCGTGATGTCCCAGGAGTCCTTCATATTTTTCGCCTCGAGGAGATAACCGCAATCTTGCGATTCTACAGCATCAAACGACTCGACAACATTTTGACAATGAAAAAGATTATTACCGGTGCAGTTTTCGCAATTGATTTGTAACATACCCACACGCGGAATAGATTTTTTCAAAGCCTCAAACTGTTCCTGAATTTCTTTTTCGCTTAAAGAAGCGATTTTTGCGAGGTAATCAGTTTTGCTGTAGGACTCATTAAAAATATAAAACTGCTTCTGGCTAATACCGACACATCCCACACAATCACGGCAGCCCTTCAAAAAATATCCATATCGAGAGTCGCTACAGTTGGAAGAATCTTGCAAATAGTCGCAGTTATAACAGTCACCACTATTCAAACATTGGAAACACAATGTGCAGTTACGGATATGATCGCAGTCGTTGCAGTCTTTGCATCCGTAGAAATCACGGCCATACATGCAGTCTTCATCGTTGCAGGCATTGGCCAAAAGATAGCCATTCTTCACATTATCACAGTTGTAACAGTAATCACTATTCACCGAATTTAATTGAAAATAACTCAATCGCGGAGTGACGAGCTGAAGTTTTTTATATTCGGTGAGGAAGTCGATAGACATATTTTTTTTAAACAGAAAACAAAAGCTCGCCTTCGCCTCGCTTACCCTAAATATTCCCAATAACACTTCTGGCAATACACCACATAGGGCGACTCCTCTGAATACGTAGAGATCATCGCATCGCCACACTTATCACATTTTCGTTTATATAAATTCCGTTCATTACGCATAGCCAAGCGCTTATCCTGACGGCACTTCGGACAATCTACCGGAAGAGGAATTTCTTTTTTACGCAAAAATTCCTGCTCAGCCTCGAGAACCAAGAAATCTTTTTGACACGTACTACATGTTTTTCGTTCGGATGGCATATGTCGGAATGATACAGGACTATTATTCTCTGTCAAAAATCATTCGATGAATTTCAACATTCCCCACCAGCTCCGGATGAAACGTCCCGCCCCAGATATTTTTTTCACGAACCAGTACCGGCAGATCCTCATGCGTCATCACTACCTCCACACCCTCACCTACGCGAGTAATTTTCGGAGCACGTATGAATGAACCGAAATCAGTAATAAAACTATCTAATTGGCTTCCATAGGCGTTGCGTTCGACCGTCACATCGAGCAGCGCAAGTGGCTCCCCTTTCAAATTCGGAACTTCTTTTGCAAGTAGAATTAATCCAGCACACGTACCGTAAATTTTAAATTTAGGATTCTGTGCGCGCGCACAAATAGGAGATCTTAAATTAAATTCGTCAATAAACTTCCCCATCACCGTACTCTCCCCTCCCGGAATAATAAGCCCAGTCACCTCTTCCCGCATCAGCTCCTCGCGCGTACGAATCTCACACGCCTCTAATTCCAGCTTTGTGAGAATATCAATATGTTCTTTGAACCCACCCTGTAAGGCTAAAACTCCAATCATGGCACTAGCCTATCGCCTTTTTGACCATTCAACAATAGACAAAATGAGTATAATAGGTTACAAATATAAACCATGAGTGAAAAAATAAGAAGCCAAGAAAACGTATTCGACGTAATTGATGATGCTGCGCAAATCTTATTCAAGATGGCTGAAGGTGTGTATCGTGATGAATTGGATAATTTGATTACCGTAGCGAGACTGGAAAAAACAACAATGATGGTACTTGGGAATGAAGATTTTAAATTCACCGTTGAGTGCATCGAAGACAGAATAATCAGTATATCTATTCAGAATAAAGAGAAAAAATATGATCTCTATACGGCGAGAGGATTTATATTCAGATATGATAATGGTATTAGAGGAGAAAGAGGGCGACTCATGATGCACCGACTTATCAAAAAATTACAGACCTGCACGCCAGTGGAGCAGCAAGATATTCATGGAGAAATTCAACGTGATGTTTTGGAGGCGATAGGGCAACTACAGGCCTCTCTGTTGCATCCGAACGTCGAGAGTGCTTATCTCTAATCCCGGCATCGCCTCACCTAAACCTTCAGAAATCTCTGCAAGTTTTTTGGCGTCTTTGTAGTGAATGACGGCCTGGACCACAGCATGTGCAACTTTTGCGGGATCGCTTGATTTGAAAATACCACTTCCTACAAACACGCCATCGCATCCGAGCTCCATGCAGAGCGCTGCATCGGCCGGAGTGGCAACTCCGCCTGCTGCGAAGTTTACGACGGGGAGTCGACCGAGATCTCGAACTTGTTTCACTAACTCAACATCGACTCTCATTTCTTTTGCCGCATTTGCGAGCTGCTCATCGCTCATTGATTTCAGCTCCTCAATTTCCCTCTTCATCGTTTTGATATGTCTCACCGCCTCGATCACATTTCCCGTTCCCGCCTCTCCTTTTGTACGAATCATCGATGCGCCCTCGGAAATTCTCCTGAGAGCCTCACCCAAATTCGTCGCACCGCACACAAATGGAATCGTAAAAGATTTTTTATCAACATGCGCGAACGGATCCGCCGGTGTCAAAACTTCACTCTCATCAATAAAATCAACATTCAACGCCTCGAGAATTTTCGCCTCCATGGTGTGTCCGATGCGCACCTTCGCCATCACGGGAATCGTAGCAACGGCCTGAATAGATTTGATCATCTCCGGCGCACTCATTCTCGCCACGCCTCCCTGCGCACGAATATCCGACGGCACGCGCTCCAACGCCATTACTGCACACGCACCTGCTTTTTCCGCGATCGCCGCCTGCTCGGCATTCGTAACGTCCATAATCACTCCCCCCTTCAACATCTGGGCTAGATTTTTTCCTGCTTCGTTAAACATAATCGGAATATTAAATTATCGCTATAGGCCCGCCTATAATGCCAACCTTTGCACGCAGAGGCAAGACTAAGATACAATACAAAACGATGAAACAAGCCAAATTTTCCACACCAGTTCGAGAAAACGTCGTACTCGCACCCTATACCAGCTTTAATATTGGTGGTCCGGCGAGATTTTTTGCCGAGCCAAAAACGCAGGAGGAGTGCATAAGTTTGATGGAAGAAGCCCGCCATCAGCGCATTAAGGTATTCATTTTGGGAGGTGGCACCAACACGCTTTTTCACGATAAAGGGTTCCGCGGGCTGGTAATCCGACCTCAATTGAAGAAAGTTTGCGTCACAGAAAACTCAATTATAGCTGAAAGCGGTGCGCCCATAGCCCAAGTAGTGCAGGCTGCTGCGAAACACAGCCTTTCCGGTTTAGAGGGATGGATTGGTCTTCCTGGGACCGTTGGCGGCGCTGTTCGAGGCAACGCCGGGGCAAATGGAGTCGAGACAAAAGATCTCCTCACCTCTGCCACCATATTTGATCTGAAGAAAAATCGCATCGAAGAATACTCACAAAAAAATCTTAAATTTTCTTATCGCCACAGTTTTATAAAAAATAAACCGGAACTGCTTTTGTTAAGCGCGACATTTACATTTCAAAAAAAACTTGAGACAAAAAAGCAGCAAGAAATAATGAAAGAAATACTCACAAAACGCCTCTCCTCCCAACCAAAAGGAAAAAATGCCGGTTGCATGTTTACGAATCCTACGCGAGTGCACGCCAACAGGCGCGTCCCTTGGGGGAAGACGAGTGTTGACCCCGATTCAGCCCAACTTTGTATCTCTGCCGGAAAGCTTATCGATGAATGTGGACTGAAGGGTACACGCATTGGCGGTATCGAAATCTCCACCATTCACGCTAACTTCCTGCAAAATATCGGGGCTGCCACACAAAAAGACGTTCTCTCTATGATTACATTAATCAAAAAAAACGTCTACAATATGCGAAAAATACGACTTCACGAAGAGGTCCAGGTAGTAGAATATTAATTCCGCCTCATCTCCTGCACCCTCACATCTATCGCATGGGCGATTTGGTGATGCTCCCGACACAGCGGCGCCATGAAATTAGGATCATGTGATCCATCCAACGCCCATCTCCGCATATGATGTATATTTTGTGACGGCTTATGGCAGCCATTTTTCGCACACTTGGCTCCATACTCCTGTTTGAGAATACTTCTGACTCTCGTAGGAATATATCGGGAAGAATGTTCCGGAAGCGACACCGCGACCCGGTCTTTGGCCTGCGTAATCTCCTTTTCCCTTCGATCCAGCGCCTCCCTCAACAATTGATTGATATCTATCCCTTTCCTCTCAAGTTTGACCAATTTTTCCCTCACATCTTCGTCGAGATGAGGTTCTTGCGTAAACAATAAATTACTTTCTGGCTTGTGCGTGCGCACAATTCCAGCTTCACTCGCGCCTTGACGAATATCGCGTACGAATGTTTCAATCGCTGATTGTGACATGATTTGTACTTTTTCCGCCAACATCTCTTGATTCTCCACCGTAGCGATTGATACAACTCTCGAGAGTTTATTCACGCTAACTGTGCCTTCCTCCAACAATCTTTTCAATGTCGGCTTATCGGTAAATTTTTCAAAAACATGAAGAGCTCGAGACGCCTGCTCTTCACTCAGCCCTGCCACTTTTTTCGCATATTCATAAACACTCGTACATCCGCGCTGCAGATACAATTTACGTCGATTCACCTCCGGCAACAATCCAATAACCTTGTTGCGGTATTCAAGAGCTTTTTTGCCAAAATATTCAAAACGAGATAAAAGTTCTGTATCGGTCATAGATTTATGAGATGAATAAATAAAAACAACCGGCCGGAAATTATCCCTGGAACTTCTCCCTTAGAGAACCTCCATTGTGCAGGACTAATTCCTTAACCGATTTGTACACACATTATACCAAATTAACCGCAGAAGATAAACATAAATACCATATTCCGGCGTGACAATTATTCATAAAAGTGATAAAGAGAAAGAGCTGCAAAATAACAGTAAGAAAATTTCTCATTCACAACACAAACAAACCATAGTACAATTTGATCAAAGCAATTTAACCCTTACTTTTTTATGACATCCAAAACGTGGAGACAGTTCGCAGCGGTAACGATTATTACCGTATTAGCGCTGACATTTTTCAGCACTTCTATCACAGCATTCGCTCAATCGAACGCTCTAGCACCAACAGGTGGTGGATCCGCTTTTACCAGTACTGGCGATGATATCGTTGGAACAGGACAGGGCGACGCTCGTACGTTTGTTACAAACATTCTGAGATGGGCACTCTCATTCCTCGGTCTCGTTTGTGTTATTATGATTATCTACGGAGGCTTTCTTTATATCACTGCAGCTGGTGAAGAAGACAAGGCAAAGAAAGGACGAACGATCATTCTTTATTGCGTAATCGGTATCGCTATCATTGCGGCATCATACGCCATCGTCAACACGGTACTCGGAGGAGTCACTGCAGTAGGACAATAAGAAGTTCAACACGAAAAATAAAGTCGCTCCAAAGAAATATTGGGGCGGTTTTTTTGTTAGGCCCCTGCCATCACCTGCTCCGGGCGCGGGATGCGTTCCATCAATAAATCATCTTTCACAATAATACGTTCGGGCTCGGTGCGAATAATCTCGCCGGCGGGAATTACCCGCTCGTTCCAACGAACAATGCCGAGGAAGTTAGGAGCTACCATGATTTTCAATAATGCTCCGAGATTCACATCGAGTAAAAAGTCATACACCCGGCCAAGATACTTCCCCGACTCGGTCTCAACTCGATTTTTCATAAAAGTGGTATGCAAATCCAAGACCTTTTGAATACGAACAACCTCGCTAGGCTCAATCAGACTTTCACTATCTCGAACGGTGATCGCCGGAGACCAGCTAATGATGTCCCTGGCCCCTACGACCCTGCGGAGGGCAGGATGGACCGATAAGGCCACAAAATTGCCGCTAGTAGGGTCTAGAATGACGTCAAAGACCCTCGCCACCGGCTTTGCCGAGTCGCGTGACATGACAGGAGAACCTATTAATTCCGAATAAAGCTTCTTCATGAATAAAGTATATCACACACGGGAGCTCCGGCGAGCGTGAGATTCCGCTCCCGATTTTGTACAATTGACGAGCCGCCGAACGTAGTGTTATAGTGCCGCACGCAATACGTCGGGGCGTGGCGCAGTTGGCTAGCGCGCCTGGTTTGGGACCAGGAGGTCCTGGGTTCAAGTCCCAGCGCCCCGACCATTAATCAATAGACATCCTCATGTGACCCAATATCGATTGGCACAATGAGGTCATCTTTGATAATGAAGTGAATTATGAGCCGATAGGATAGATTTATGGAAATACTGGAGAGTCCTGTCATATTCCCCGATAGTTTGTGCAGTCTGAGTGAAGGATGGTGGGGGTTGAGACACATCAATTGCAAAACTTTTTCGTACTGCCCAATCAAGCCGGTATGTTTATGGAAAAACTTTTCGGCCCGTTTTTGATAGCTCTCAGTAATAACAAGTTTATACATGCTTGAGATCTTTTATATGCTGTTTCACACTTTTGATGGAGAATTTTCCTTCTCGAAGATCAGCTTGCGATTCAGTAACCGCGGCTTCTAGCTCACACTTGCGAAAATATTCATACTGTTTCATCGATAAGACCACAAAGCTGTTTTCCCCTCTAATAGTTATGATTAACTCATCGGTTTTTTTCATTCTTTCTTTGAGAATCTGAGCCCCTTTTACCTTCAATTCCTGGGCGGTTAAAGTATTGTTCATAGTATTATAGATAATATTATTAATAGTACTATTGTATAGGTATTTGGGAATAATATCAAGTAGCGTAGTGGATATACTACCACTCGGTCCTAACAAATCCCTGACTGACGCATTACAAATAGTTGCTATTTTCCTGACAAAGCCCTAGGATAAGCCCCCATGTCAACAATCCCATCAATTATTCTCAAACCAGGCAAAGAAGCTCCGATTTTTGGAGGGCATCCTTGGGTTTTTTCGAATGCTATTGGAACGGAAGATAAAAAGCTCGAGGCCGGCTCATTAGTGAGAGTTCTTTCTTTTGATAAAAAGGAGTTGGGAATAGGGACATATAATCCACATACAAATATTCGAGTAAGAATGATGACGCGTGATGCTTGGGAAGAAATTAACGAGGCTTTTTTTGTAAAACAGTTCACAAAACTTGATGCGTGGAAAAAATCACACCTTCCGGAAAACACAAACGGATACAGGCTGGTACATGCGGAAACAGACGGATTGCCAGGATTGATTGTTGATCGATATGATACGACTTTTGTCTTTCAAATTCATACTGCAGGAATGGAGCTACTTCGCGCAGAAATTATTGCCGCACTCACGCAGGTTTTTTCTCCAAAAGTAATAGTCGAGCGATCGGATCTCGTCGTACGTAAGCGCGAGGGTCTCAAAACCGCACCGATAACCGTACATCTTGGATCTGCCACGGAACCAGTTTCCTTCATGGAAAATGGAATAACATTTTTCTCGGATGTATTGAAGGGACAAAAAACAGGATTTTTCCTCGATCAACGCGATGCGAGATTTGAATTAGGAAAATTAGCAAAAGGAAAAAGAGTATTAAATTTATTTTGCTACACAGGTGGTTTTAGCCTCTATGCTGCTGAGAACGGAGCATCGTTTGTGACAAGCATTGATTCCTCCGCAGACGCACTCACAATGGCGAAGAAAAATTTCAGCGCGAATAATATTGATCCTGAAGATACAGAACATTTTGCCTTCGAGAATATGGATATTTTCGAGATGATAAAAAGAAACACACTGCCTCATACGCCATACGACATCATTATTTGTGATCCGCCGGCATTGGCAAAAAAAGAAGATGATATCAAGAACGCCCAACGGGCATATGGAGAATTAAATCAGTTCTGTTTATCGAAACTTTCCCCTGGAGGAATTCTCGTTACCAGTTCATGTTCCGGCAGAATAACACAGGAAGATTTCCGCGACACGCTGCGGATTGCAGCAGGTCGTGCACATAAAACAGTCAAGATTCTCAAATGGGTAACGCAGCCGGCAGATCATGCCGAGCTTCTCGGATTTGATGAAGGCAGATATCTCAAAACGGCGATCGTGGAGGTGATATAATCATCCCCTCTTATTCACTCTTCACTGCGAGCACGAGAATATACAGCGGAAATAATGGGAAGAATAATACTTTATTCCACCATCGCATTCCGCGGAATGACCTCGAGAGCCATCGAAAGAAGATGAATAAAATCGGCGTCGTAAACAGCGACGATATTCCTGATGTCAAAAGTCCGAAGATAATAACGATGGCCATTGATCGGTACTGTTGGCTCAAGAAAGCCAGAGGAGCCAATGAAGCGATGGCTGTTAATTTCGTAAGGATGACCGCACGGAAACGAATGCCGGATGCAAAACTGATCGATTTTTTCTCATCCCAGTTATACAAATCAATATACTGACGCGCCGCATCGATCAAGAAGATGGCGACGTTTTCAATAATACCGACGAGAATAATCATGCCGATAATTTCCAAAAATCCAAACTCACCGGTAGAAAACACAGCAAGCGCCGGGAATATTCCGATGAAGGAAAGTGGAATACTAAACAGAATTACCAATGGTTGCGTCATCGAATCAAAGAATATGGCCAACACGACATAGGTCAGAACGATCGCGAGCAAGAGCGCTACGAGTAATTCCGTGAATGATTTCGTGAAACTTGCCGTACCGCCTTCGCTATAAGACTCAATGGTTACGCCCTTGGACACATTATCTTTGTAATAATCCACAACAGCACTCGTCACTTTCGCGGCTGTTCCCTGATCGGTATCGCCATCACGCAATCGAGCCTTCACGACGACAACCGTTTCTCCACGTACATGTTGGATATCCGACTTTGGACGCTCTTCGATAATTGTCGCGACATCCTTTGTCTTAATCTTTATCGGACCAAATGACGCGATAACGGCATTTTCTATCTCATCACGCGTGACAGGATCTGCCACGACCTTATCCAAAACAATTTCAATCTGCTCACCTCCCACATCGACAGCGCCAACTTTTTTCCCATCAAGTACGCTAAAGAGATCCTTTAATCCTTTATTCACAAGAAGCGTAAGCGGCGCTCCAGGAACCGTTAAATGCTTCGCCGCAAGTTTTTCGCGATCCACAACTACCTTGTAAACAGCATTCTCTCGATTCGTAAAACCATCATCAACTTTCACGACCAATGTATTATTCGTAGAACATTTTTCATCAATGACGACGCTCTTGTCTTCCATGAGACATACATGAGCAAGCGTTTTTCCAACATTTTTTGCACTAGACTCAAGCTGACCAAGATCATTAGTCTTCACGGCAATAGAGATTTGGTAAGCACCTCCTGGTGGGCCGTTACTCACTACACCCGCCTTGATATCATAAAAGCCATCGCCTACTTCTTTGGCGAAGCGCTTATTCATGTCATCAATCGCCATTTCGGAGGTATAGGTCTCTCTATCTTTTATTCCCTTAAACTCAATGAAATAGGTAAATCCGGTGGTCTGAGGAAATACAATTTTCACCGCAGGATTTTCGGAAACAATTTGCAAAACCTTCAATGTGAGAATATCTCGCTGCTCTTTGGTGACCTGTGGAAGGAACGTGGCGGATACCATTCCGTATTCACCATTTTTTGCCGTAGCGAACTGTGCTGGTTTGATTTTCCCGGACATAAACATCGCACCGGTTACGCCAATCGGCACGACAAGTGCAATAATAATGATGAGTATTCGAACGGTCTTTGAGCCCGTCAGGATGCGGTAATTGACCCGTGAGATCCAACGAGCGGAGCCCCACAAATTCTCCCACTCATCACCGGTTTTGTTTTTTTCCGGACGTAAAAATAAGCCACCAATCCACGCGAGAAAGATGAGAGGTACTATATATGATCCGATGGTAGCGGGGATAATCGTGAGAGGAATATAGGCAAAAATCTGGCCCATCAATCCGGAGACGACCGCAAAAGGGATGAACACAATCGCACTTGTTAATGTTGCAAGAAACAATCCCGTACCGGTATCGCGAATAGCCGCAAGCGCTGCAGCATGCCCCTTCAAGCCAATATCAATTTTTCGCTGAATACTTTCCAAAATAACTAATGCAGGATCGACCACCAAACCAATCACCAAAACTAACGAGAAGAGAACGAGCGTATTCAAACTCTCGCCAATAATCATCAGGTAAATAGTGGAGAAAACCAAACTCAAAGGAATCGCAAGTGCTGCCACCACGGCCGCGCGCCATGATACGAATGCCAACATTACCAAGAAAACGAGCTGAATGCCTCCCAAGAGCCATCCTACGTTGCCCCATGACCCATCAATATCAAGCTTAGAACCCACAAGTCCGCTTACCACTTCTTTCACCTGAACCTGATTACGATCATTCGCGGCGAAATCTTTGATAATCCAAGCCTTATCTTTTGTATCAGGAAGTATATAAGTATTAATATAGAGGGCATCATCATAGGAGCTAAGTACCTTCTCGAGGTCATTGGTATATTTCACGAGATCACTTCCATTTACCGTATGAACCTGTAGAGAAATAGCACCGAGCACTTTTGATTTTCCCTCATTAGAGAGACCGATTTTCGGTTTCTCATTATTTTCAAAAGCATAATCAACATTCACACTCGCGATATCCCGCAGAACAATTTTACGGGCACCAATTTTTAATTCACGAATGCTGTCCAACGTTGATCCAGTGAGAGACGTAACAATAGTTCGACTCTTATTATCAATGCTGACATCGGAAACAACAGGCATCTGCTCGCCAATACTCCCGAGCTGAGCTTGAACATCACCCACGCTTACTCCTTTCTTTTTCATCAAATCGAGATCGAGAGATACCAAAACTCGCTGCTTGAGGTCAACCATTGGCTTCACGCTCTCAGTCTGTGGCAACTGACTGAGGTCATTGATAACACGCTGTTTCAACGCATATGTTTCTGCAAGTGTCCTCCCCGATATAGAAAAGAGAAAGTCAAAACTGCCAATGGTCGGAGTGACAAACTTCGGCTTCTCGGAGCCTGATGGAAGGGCAACAGCATGTACGGCAGATTCCAGCTCGCTTTTTACCTTCTCAACACCCACCTTGTCTTTCAAGGAAATGGAAATGATGGAGATATTATTACTACTTGTAGAAGAATACGTATCAACTCCATCTACGCTTTTGATAGCGCCCTCCAGTGGAGTAGTGACATCGCGCGCCACCGTCTCGGAAGAGGCTCCTATATACATCGTCCGTACGATGATGAAATCCATGCTGGGATTAGGAAAGCCCGTCGTCTTGAGGGTGAAAACCGATACCGTTCCAAAAATCAGCAACAGAATTAAACCCATAATAGTGAGTCTCGTATGGGACAAGAAAAATTCCGTTATACGGTAATTGAAGCTCTTTGGTTCCGGTTGAGTAGTATTCATGAGAATAAAGCTAAAGAGGTACATATTATACATAATGTATGCAAGGTGTCAACGGCGTAGATTGCCAAAACACACAAAATATGTTAAAATAACATCAGTAAAATATAAATACAAATCTATGGCACCTCTCGATCAAAGCCACGACGAAGACGAAAATCCTGAACTCCAGGTTGCAGATTTGGTAGATAATGTCTTGAGGGCCAAAAAATTGCCCGGCATGCAGACAATGCAGAGGTGGTTTAATAAGCTTGATGCAACTACGAAAGAGGGACTTCTTCGCGCTAATGATATTTCAACTATTGGTCGCTTCATGGAGTCATTAGGCAATCCTGGTAATATGGCAAAAGTTCCGGAAAATATGTTGAAGAATGTTGTAGTGATGGCCGCGAGTGTTGGTTTATTGGATGTTGACGATGCTTTGATGGAAAAATCACGAGGAATCGCCGGAGCAGCGTTGTACCGTGGAGTTCCAAACATGGTGGCCAAAGGAGCATTTAAACTCCTAGGTGCCCCGGAAGTATATCCAATCTGGCTTTTCATAAAGGGTATTGTTGAGACGCACGAAGATCTCTCCCCAAAAGTACGCGAGGAAGTTAAAAGAAAAATGCAATATGCAATGGCGAGAAAAGGCAGTGTACAGGCCGCAGCCTAACGAGGAGCGACGGTAGTTTTTTTACTGCCCAAGGAATATGCCAACGCACTCAAACGTTGTCCCCCCATTCCAACAACGGTAGATAAAACGAAAAACACAGGAATTCCTATCCAGAATCCGAGTTCATTTTTGAAACCAAAGAGAACGAGAAATGGCATCAAGAGGTAATTTAACAGATAGTGATGAAGTAAATATATCTCATAGGAACTCTCACTTAATTTCAGCATAAGCGTTTTGAGGATGCGTATTCGTGCAAAATACGCTCCAATATTCAATAATGTGGCGAAGAGTCCAATCGATATTACCGCATCAGAAAGAGGCCATCCGCCCCTGTACATATTCAAAGAAAATCCAAACAACATAATCGCAACAGCGGCGAGAAACTGCCATCCACCACGTAATGTTTCGAGTGTTTTTGAGTCCTTGAACTGCCAATATCCGAGCGACATTCCAAGTCCAAATTCAAACAAACGAGGGAGGAAAAAACTAAATAATTTGTAACTATTGGTAGCAGGAAATATAACTCCCATTGGCGCCGTATCCAGATAATACGTAGCGATATATCGGTAGAAAACCGTCAGCACAAAACACGCAGCGATAAATTTCCAGACACCATATTTTTTCAACGCATAATATAATACGGGGAAGATAATATAGAGCTGCAGAAGCAAGGTGATGAACCACAAATCCCCATTAAATTTTTGCAAAAATGGAAGATCGTATACAAGAAACGGTACAAAAAGTGTCTTCATCAAATCCCAAACCGTATAAATGGGCATGGCGGAAAACGATGGGTATAAGAGGTTTCTCAGGAAGAGGATAGCAACACCGAGGAGAAGGGTAATATAAAATGGAACCAGAAGGCGTTTTAATTTTTTTATGTAATACGCGAGCAAAGACGAGCGTGTATCCGGTTGTTCTTTCCCTTCACTCTTCGATTTGAGGGCACTATAGGTTAGTACGAAACCACTCAGTAACAAGAAAAGATTCACGGAAGTAAACCCATATACCCACAAAAAACTAAAAAGATTTTTAAAAATATCCAATACTCCCCCACCATGAAAAATTGATAATCGCGGAATATTCGCAGCGACTCCATCAGGAACAATCAGGAAGCTCCCCTGAAACCACTCAATATAATAGTGATAGAGAAATATATGAATAATGGCTAGCCCACGTACATAATCCAGTACGTCTAGGCGATTATTTGTTGATGGGGATTCAGACATGTTATTTTTTTGATAAATATTTTGCCGCTAAATACGTAGAAATAGGAACGCCCAATACGAGCGCAACGCTGCCGATAAATGTCATAACAAACTCTTGCGCAATAAACTCACTGTTAAGGGTAGCCCAGAGTGGCTGCGTAGATTCTCGAGTGAAAAGAAGGAAGAGAGGCATACTTGCTCCGGCATAGGCCAGTACCAAAGTATTCACAACAGAGGCGATATGCTCTTTGCCAATAGAGAGTCCTCGACGATAGAGCTCAGATCGGCTGAGGGTATTATTGGCTTTTACCAGCTCATCCACAGAGGCGACTTGCGTCATAGTGACATCATCCAATACGCCGAGCGTACCGATAATAATGCCGCTCAAGAGGAGACCTTTCAAATTAATATGCAGCGTCGGATCAAGTTTCAGATAGGCCGTCTCTTCTGAGCCGGCCCCAAATAACTGCACTAACTCTACGAACAATACCGACAATCCAATCGCAATCGCGAGCGTAGCGAGCGTACTGATGACGGCCACCATTGTTCTCCGGGTAAATCCATGCGATATGAGCATTCCAATTACCGCAATCAAAAATGAACCAATAAGCGTGACGATTAACGGTGAATATCCCTTCACGATAAATGGCACTATGAAGCCAATTAATACAGTAAAGCTTAGTACTAATGCAACAAGAGACATTACTCCTTTAAGACGCGCAAAATACAATACAACCAGCACAAAAAGTAATAACGCCAACATCATAGAGGGCAGTCGATATCGATCGGCGATGAAATAAGAACCCTCCCCGGTCTTCGCAATCACGACAGTCTGGCCAACATGCACTAGTTGATTCGCATCCAGAGCCACCGTTCCACCGTGCTTAAGCGAAATTTCTTTTCCGCTTTCTTTACCACTTGTAAGTTGCAATTTCACATTCTGAAATTTTTGCTTCATGCCAAAAATGTCCTCCTCACCTTCTTTGATTATTTCCAAAATTTTCCCGGTAGAGAAGCTCTGTGGCTGCTGAAGCTCAGCAGGAAGCGCCTGGAACTGATCCGAAGGTATGAACTCTTTTAGAGAATTCACCTCTGCGCTTACATTCACTACGCCCCCTAACAAAAAAACACTAACCACCGCAACCAACAAAAAGGAAATTTTTTTCATGACAACAGTATAGTATACTCCCGCCATGATAACCATCCTCCATAACGTACGAAGTCAGCACAATGTCGGATCGATCTTTCGCACCTCCGATGCAGCAGGCGTAGAAAAGCTCTACCTCTGCGGAATTACCCCGGCCCCAATCGACAAATATGGCAGACCAAACTCCAAAATGCTCAAAGTCTCACTCGGCGCAGAAAACTCCGTAGGCTGGGAAAGTGTCAAATCAACCACCCATCTCATCGATCGTCTCAAGAAGCAGGGCTATGCCATCATAGCAGTAGAGCTCGCTCCCATGGCAGTTCCCTACTATACGATAAAACTATCAAAAAAACAGGCCGCAAAAACAGCCATTATTATGGGTGGAGAGGTCAAAGGTCTCTCGCCGGCCATCCTCAAAAGAGCTGACAATATAGCGCAAATTCCGATGCAAGGTACGAAAGAATCCCTCAACGTCTCAGTGGCATACGGAATTATCGCATATCATTTGCTTACGCCTGGCTTCCTAAAATAGTCTCCTCTATACTAGTGTCATGTCTATCAAGGAAAAAATTCGACACGAGAGTAAGGAAGTGAAGAGACAGGTCAAGAAGCAGCTTCTCACCTACATGGTTGCTTCCCTCGGCCTCGTTGCAGGTTTGGCGTGGAATGAAGCCATAAAAGGCCTCATTGAATATATATTTCCCCTCAGTCAAAACACGGTTCAGGCGAAGTTTCTCTATGCTATCCTTATGACTCTTTTGATTGTTATAGTTAGTTACTATCTCGCGCGGTTGATGGAGGAAAAGGATGAAGAAAAGACCTCATGAAATCACAAAATATATCTTCGAATATTAAAACGAGTACACTTCTTGGCTGCCATGTCTCCGCAGCTGGCGGTTTTTATAAAGCAATCGAAAGTGCAGAGGAGCTCGGTGCAACATGCATCCAATTTTTTGGAGCATCTCCACGTCAGTGGTTTGCGAAAATGCCATCACCTGAGGACGTAGAAAAATACAAAGACCATCTCAAAAAAAGCAGCGTGCAAGCCGTATATCTTCATGCCGCTTATCTCGCGAACCTGGCAAGCCCAAGTGACGAAACCTATGCAAAATCTATAAAAAATCTATCCGAACATCTCGCAATTGCCACGATGATTGGTGCTAACGGATTAATTTTCCATATGGGATCCGGAGGAAAAGAAATTACACGAGAAGAAGCCATCAAAAAAATAATTTTAGGGATGAAAGAAGTGCTTAAAAATGTCCCAGGTACGACACAGCTCATCATGGAGAATTCCGCAGGAGGAGGTCAGAAATTAGGGAATACGGCGAAGGAGTTAGGAGAAATATTTCATGCCGTCGGATCACCACGGGTGAAGGTATGTTTCGATACGGCGCACGCCTTCGAGGCGGGAGCCATCACCGCATACGATCCACCAACCATCAAAAAAACATTCGATGAATGGGATGAGTATATTGGTCTCGAAAACATTGTTACCATACATACGAACGACTCCAAGACCGCATGTAATTCCAATCATGACCGACATGAGAACCTCGGAGAGGGGCATATAGGCATAGACGGATTCAGAGCCCTGGCAGCAGAAAAACGCCTCCATCATGCTTCTTGGATTCTGGAGGTTCCGGGTTTTGACAACAACGGATCAGATCTCAAAAACATGGCTATTTTGAAAGACTGCTTCTCCGCAACGTAGCATTCGCCTCCCGCATGAGTCTTTCAAATGTTTCATCATCGCGCAGCATCGCATGAGGCGATTCCACCTTGTTCCTGGCACCTCTTTGCAATGACTCACCGCGGTGTACGAAATATTCCGCTCCATAGAACGACTGCACAGCCAGTGACCAGAAATCATCTTGGGACGTAGCGTCATTCATTTGTTCAAACAGAATCGGACTATAAAAAACCCTACCGACACTCCCCTCGTCGCATAGTAACTTGAGTCGCTTGAACTGTTCGATATCGAAGTTCAAAAAGGTATTATGCATAAGCACATTTCCGACGACCTGTAGGTCACGTGGAATATGGGCAAGTGACATATTGCCGGAAATATCGAGATTCATGCCCACGAACAGGCGTTTCGGTAGGGCCTTGAGATTGTGACAATCAGGAAGTCGGAGAGATTTCGTTACAAATAAGCCATCCGGAAGAGTAGAGAGAAGCTCTTGCTCATGGATATTTAGATTTTGGTCGAAATAGATATATTCCACTCTATCCTCCATACGCACAAGATGCTGCGGCATGCGATCCTCCTTCAGCCCGAGCATATGGAAAAAAGAACGCACATCATTGAGCAAGGGTTGTGGCGTAGCTCTCGCCGAGAGCGAGACAACGTTATCACCCAGATATGCTTGAGGTATGTGATGGGATATCTGATCGCGAGCAATCAATTGATAATTGATAACGCATTGTTCCGTGCGAGCAGCATCTAATTCTTGAGCAGCCCGCCTCTGGGCGGCAGTATTTCTGGCGTGGAGCGATTTGAAAAGATTACCCGAAGGCAGTACCCTTCCCTCGGTATGCGGTTGATCAGCAGATGAAGGAGTGGCTCTTTCCCCACCAAAATCTGGATAGAGTATTTTCCCCGTACCGCCCTGCTCATTGATTGACATGAGGCATTCTTATCGCACATGCACTTCATGGTCAACGGACTTCCGTTGACTTTGCTACATCGCAATGTCGATGTATGTACATTTGGCACACGTCAGAAACTAAGAGACGCTCACCTCCAGTCTCTTCAATGCATTTTCCAAATCAATGGGCAATTTTGCCAAAATTCTCACGCGCAAACCGGTAATCGGATGCGTAAATTCCAATAACGCCGAGTGCAAAAACTGTCTTCCCAATCGAAACGATGTTCGAAATTTTGTATTAAATTCTCTGTCTCCATAGGTCTGATCCATCACTACCGGGCAGTGAATATCCGCAAAGTGCTGACGAATCTGATGTTTTCTCCCCGTTTTAATTTCCGCCTCCACCAGCGAAAGCGCCGTTTTCAAAACCCGATATATTTTCATCACACGATATTTCGTCTGAGCAAAAATCTTCTCATCCGATGTTCGCGCCTTCAGTTTCGCCGTAATCACCGTGCCTTTTGGAATGCCCCTCACGAGTGTGAGATATTTTTTAATGGTATCTTTTGCCGTCAAAATTCCCTCTAACTTTTCTCTATCCCGCTCATATTTTCCAAACAACAAAATTCCCGAAGTCTGCATATCGATTCGGTGTAGAAGGTACGGCTTATTCTCATCACCCCTAGCACGACAAAACTCCCCCACCATTCCGAGCATCGTCCTGGCCTCAGGGACGTCTGTTGCGGGCACGCTTGCCACTCTCGGCGGCTTGCTTACCGCGAGTAAATACTCGTCCTCATAGACCACTAATACCGGTTCTCGCTTTTTCATAGGCCATATATATCATATTATTACGCTTCTCTCCACAACATTACCTCTCTCTTCCCAGGCACATCCAACGTTTCCGGGAAATCGGGATACAAAATTTCCTTTCCTTTTCTGAGAAAAATTCCAATCCCCGATCCATCCGCATTTTTTTCAAATCGTACAAAATCTTCTCTTCGAACTTTTCCCGCAGGATTGTCTAGTGCGTATCGTGTTGATTGTATCCACGCAGGGGATGTCCAATTTAGCTCATTCATCAAAGCAAATTGACGCTTCAGCGAAATTCGAAATGGTGAAGAAAAATTCACAGGATCCGGCGCAAAAATCGACAAATTTCGTATGCCTAATTCATCCAATTCAATCAATAATTTTTTCAAAACATCGATGTGATCATTCACATTTCGCAGTAGTGGAAATTGATTATATTGCCGCACTCCCGCAGCGCTCAAGCGTGAAATATGCTCCTTCACGGTGTCACAAATTTCATACGGATGAACAATATGATGTACCAAACGCACACGATATTTGGCTAACATTTTGCAACATGCCTCGGTATACACAAAAGGTGAGTACACCAAAGTCCGCGAGTGTATGCGGATATTAGCGACACCACCTTCTTCTTTCAGCCTCCCCAGAATCATTTCCAAATCGCGCGGCGCCATCACCATCGGATCTCCTCCCGACAAAATAACTTCTTCTACTTGCGCGTGTTCACGCAAAAACTCCACCAACTTTGTAACTTTTTCCTCCAATGTAAATGGCTTATTCCCATGCTTATCGCTCAAATACGCCGTCCTGAAACAGTACTGACAATTTGACGCACAATTATCCGTTGGCAAAAATAACACTCTATCATCATACTTCCAAATCAGTACGTCCTTTAACTCCTCCGGCATATTTATCTTGTCACCGATGAAGTCACCAACCTCACCCCGCACTCTCACTCCAAATCGATCCGCCCCCGGTAGCACACATCGATACAGCGGGCCCACGCCACCTCCGACTACCCGGACTTCTTCCTCAACTTTTTTTGCATAAAAATCCGAAATTTTGATCGGCAAAAGTCCATCACGTTTTGCCATCTCATCAAAACCGGCAACGACGCGCTTGGTATCTTCCGGAATAGTGAGAGAACGTGGAATCATCAGAAACCCATTCTAATGGCATTACTCACCCTGTCAACAACCGTGTATAATCGCAGTATGAATATTCGCATTATTACCCTCGGAAAGCTCAAAGAATTCTACTGGCGTGAAGCCGAACAAGAATATCTCAAGCGACTTTCAGCTTTCGCAAAACTGGAAATTGTCGAGCTCAAAGAAGAATCATTTTCCGAAAAAGACCTTCCTGAACAGGTAAGGCTGAAGGAAGCTGAAAAAATCCTCAAAATCCTCACAAAAGACGACTTCGTCATTACGCTCGATGAGCACGGAACCTCTTATTCTTCCCAAGAGTTCTCTTCAAAGCTGAATTCATGGATAGTAGCCAACTCAAACCTCACATTCATTATCGGCGGCCCCCTGGGCCTCGACGCCTCAATTCTCGCCCGTGCCAACGCCAAACTCTCCCTCTCCAAGATGACCTTCACTCACCAAATGATCCGCACCTTCCTCCTCGAACAGATCTATCGAGGGTTTATGATAGTCGCAAAAAGGAAGTATCACTATTAAATGTATCTTCTTGTTATTTCCCTGAAACCGGAGTATTATTTGCTCAATGATAGGACGTAAACAGAAGAAATTTCGCTTGTTAGTCATCTGCGGCGGGCCCTCACCAGAACGCGGAATTTCGTTGAACTCCTGTCGCAGTGCGGTCGATCACCTGGCAGATCCATCAATAGACATACAGGCATTGTATGTCGATGTTCAGAAAAGACACTACCTCATCTCGACCTCGGCACTCTACTCGAATACTCCATCTGACTTCGACTTTAAACTCACCCGGCATACCAAAAAATTGACACAACGCGAGCTTGCGTCGCAATTTAAGAAGGCCGATCTGGTTTTTCCAATTATTCACGGTGCATATGGCGAGGATGGTCAACTTCAGCAACTTCTTGAACGAAAAAAAACCTCCTTCGTCGGGTCATCATCACTCGCCTGCAAAACAGCCTTCAACAAGTTCAAGGCAAACGAACTCATTCGCGAAAATGGATTTCCATCACTTCCATCTGACCTTCTCAAAAGTCACCTCCCAAAATTTAAAAATTTAGAAACATTAGAAAAATTCTTTTCTCAACACAAACTCAAGCGCGCAATTGTGAAACCCGTTTCCGGTGGATCATCTATTGGCGTTCATTCCGTCACCACACCTATGGAGGCATTCAAAGCGATGCAGGATATCTTCAGCAAAAAACTCGACACACAGGCCGTCATCGAACCATTTTGCGAAGGAAGAGAATTCACGGTCGTAATTCTACAGAACCGATTTGGGCAGCCTGTAGCCCTTATTCCATCAGAGATTGAAACTTCCTACAATGAAAATCAAATTTTTGATTTCAGAAAAAAATATCTCGCCACGAGAAAAGTACGCTATCACTGTCCCCCACGTTTCGAGCACAGCCAAATAGAAAAAATTCAGATCATGGCCGAGCAGCTTTTTTCTCTCCTGGGAATGCGGCATTTCGGACGTTTCGATGGATGGCTTTTGCCAGACGGTCGAATATGGTTTTCCGATTTCAATCCGATTAGCGGCATGGAACAAAATAGTTTTCTCTTCCAGCAGGCCTCACAGATCGGCATGAGTCATCGCGATGTTCTCATGCATATTCTCAAAACAGCATGCGCAGAATATGGCCTACAGGAGCCAAAAATGCAGCAACAAATTCCACAAGGAAAAAAACGAGTAAACGTAATCGGTGGTGGAACCAGTGCGGAACGACAGGTCTCTCTCATGAGCGCGACGAATGTCTGGCTCAAACTTCGTCAGTCAAAAAAATATTGGCCAGAACTATTTCTCATGACCGGTGATGACGAAATCTGGCACACGCCCTACAACTTTAGCCTGAACCACACCGTTGAAGAAATTCACGCGATGCTCAAAGACGCAGAAAAAAATGAAGAATTCCTTCGCGCGCACCGAGAAAAAGTTCTCCTCAGGTTAGCGCTCGCAGAAGACGAAGCGCAGGAAAACCTCTTCCCTCCGCGGAAAATGACACTTAAAGAGTTTATGGAGATCGATGGATTTGTATTTCTCGGACTTCATGGTGGCATCGGCGAAGATGGAACAATGCAAGAACTACTCGCAACACATAAAAAACATTTCAATGGTTCGCGCGCGCAGGCCTCGCAACTCTGCATGGACAAGTACAAAACCGGTGAGCGTCTCAACGCACTTGTCCTTCAGGAAATTTACACCGCCGAGAAAAAAGTTTTCACGATAGATTTTTTTGATACCCTCAAAAATCAACCACAGTGGCAGAAATTTTGGATACAATTAAAAAAAGATCTCAGAGGCGGTGACTATATAGTCAAACCGGTAGACGACGGTTGTTCCGCAGGCATATGCCGTATTTCGACCTATACCGACCTTCAAAAATACATAGATTTTGCGAAATCACGTGCACAGGAAATTCCGGAACACACCCTGAAAGACCAGCACGGAATTATAGAAATGCCATCGCAAGCCATGAAGCACATCATGCTCGAGCGATTCATTCGCACGGACAAAGCGCTCATCGCCAATAACAAACTTCGTTGGGATAAGAAAACGGATTGGATCGAGGTGACGGTAGGAGTATTGGGGAAAAAAGGAAAACTCCACGCCTTCAATCCAAGCATGATCGTGTCTATGGGGCATATTCTTTCTCTCGAAGAAAAATTTCAGGGTGGCACAGGAATTAATATCACTCCTCCTCCCGAACTGTTTGTAAAAAAAGAGGCTATAGAAAAGGTAAAACAGCATATTGAGATGGCGGCTAACACGCTCGGTATCGAGGGCTATGCCCGACTCGACGCCTTCATGCACACACAAACAGGCGAGGTGTATATCATCGAGGCTAATACGCTCCCCGCCCTCACGCCCTCTACGGTTATTTTTCATCAGTCACTCGCGGAACCGGAACCAATTTACCCAAGAGAACTTCTTGAGAAAATAATAGAACTTGGGTAGTATATGAGCAACGTAATCAGCAATTCTTGTCAATTCAAGTCATGACATTCAAAAATAGTATCAAAACGAATATTGGTTTACTGGCTTTAATAGGCCTTATTTCGACAACCGGCTGTTCATGGGTTGGCATAGGAGACAAGACGGAGAAACTCGATAAATTGGGGGTAAGCGTTGAGCGTCCGGCCAGCTGGTCAGATGCCGTGGTTCAAAATGACGAACAGTATGTTGACTATGTATTGAATATTCCTCAGGCAACTACCGAGAAATCGAACGTAGAGGGTCATATAGCCATTAGCGTCGTAAAACCATTGGGCAGCAAGGTAATCAATCTTGAGGACGAGCTAAGTGGCTTGGAGAAGTATATGGGGGCTAATGTAACTGAGATGAAGGAGATTGAAAACAAGGAGACCCAACTGCTCGGAGAGAAGGCAAAACGTGTCATTCTTCAGTTCCGCAACAGTGAGAACAAGAGCATCAGTGAGAAGGTCGCTATCACGCTTACAGTCAAAGATAACAAAGCCTACTCGATTATTCTCGACGAAGACCCTGCTGATTTCGACAAGCATTTTCCTACATACGAGAAAATGGCAGCTTCAATGAAGATCCTCTAGAAGCCAAAATCAGACTTTCTGGGATATTTCTTTTCAAGTATGCTAAACGAAGCACTCTCCATCTCGAGTTCTTCTTTGTCGGTGTGATGATCATACCCAAAAACATGGAGAAATCCATGAATGAGCATATAGATAAGTTCATTGTCCGGCTCCAGACCTTTTTCTTTGGCCTGTCGCGCGATAGTCGGAAGTGAGAGAAAAATCTCTCCTGCGACTAAGGGTTCTCCTTTTATATAAGGCGTAAAATCTCTATCTTCCACATAAGAGAAAGAGATAACATCCGTCGCCGAATCTTTACCACGGTGTTCACGATTAATTTTTTGAATCTCACTATCAGTCACGAAAAAAATATTCAGCGTGAGATCTTTTACCGTGGCAGCCTTCGGACAGTATGTTTGTAATCGTCGCAGAAGTGTTTTTTCCGCAATGCCAATATAACGCTTCAGTGGCTGGATATCGACGTTTCTCCGAGTTTTATTTTCAAAAAATATATGCATAAAATAGTAAAATTAATTCAGAAATAACGTACGCATAGTATCCCATTCCCGACTATCTGTCGTCCAATATCCATAGAGTGCCACCCCTTCAAATATCTCACGGTTCGTGCGCCAGCTATTCAGTCCATCGATGACGCCACGCAATCCGAACTCAATATTTTCCGCCTTTGGATGAAAAGTGTCACTCTCGGTATCGTAGGTAGGAAGTCCGACAATCAATTTTGAATGTTCCATGACATTAGTGAGCCAAATCACCTCGTTTTTCAAGAAATAGCGATAGAATCGGCCATCGCGAATGCTATTTTCATAGGTCATCACAACGAGTTGATCAATTCGTGAATCAATCTTTTGAATATATTCTTTCGAGAGTGAAACGCCCACGCGCATAAACTTTTGAGCCATGTACACTACCGAACTCGGGAAGTACTCGGAAAGTGCTACCGATATGATTTTATCCCTTCCTATAGCCTTTCTAACGTCTTCGAGTAAAAATAAAAAGTCACTATCATTGTCAACAATTGGTTCTATATCGAAGTGCACCCCACCCATGCCGAGATCTTCTACGAATATCTTCGATAAACGGACGATATTGTTGCGAACGGCAAGAGAGTTGAGGGGAAGTTTACTCCGTATCTGTCCAAGCCATGGAAGATAGATGATACGATCACTGTGTACGCGAGCGACCTTGAGAAACTCGCTTAGCTGGCCATAACGCTCCGGTGAGATATTTCCCGTCGAATCAATAGGGCCAACGTGAAGGTATACATAGCGAATATGATTTTTACCCAGTGTCTCCACGAAATCGCGAATCTCTTCAGGGGTATGTTTCTGCTCACTCCATGCATGCTGCGCCCAGACGGCATTTTGTCTCAAATCAAAGTGCCCCTTTTCAAAGTTAGAGCTAGGGCCGAACGCAATATACCATCCAAAAAAAATGGCTATAGTAAGAGCAAAAACGACATACTTCATTATTTGGAACATACGCGGAGCATCAGGACTGCCACCTGCTCCCTTCTCGGTAACGGTTCGAGCATAGGCCTTAAGGCGATGTTTCATGTCGGGCAAGATAGGTTTGAATACTTGCAGTCCACGCCTCGAAATCTTTCTGCGTCAGAGGTGAGTCAGGTTGGAAGAAAACGGTATCATCAATAAGTCCGCTCAAGAAAGCGAAGTTTACATATCGGGGATACCACCACATATGCGGAATACGCGCAGAGATATCCTGATAGGGAGTTTTTTGCGAAGCTATGAGGTTTTTCCCGGAATCAACACTGACCGTATCGGCAAGTTCTTTTTGCAACTCATAGTAGTCTTTCCATGGGAGGATACCGGTTGAGGTCAGGAGGATTTTGAGAGCCTGTATGCGGGTAATTGGCTGTTGAGGATGGAAAGGCGTTTGCGGTTCATCCGTAAAACCTCGAACGATACCTAGAATGGTTCCCACCGTTACCGCGGAATAATACGGATCTGATGATTTCACATCAGGATAGAGTTGAAGTGTGGGAGAAAGAGTAAGACCGGAAAAACTCGTCTGGGAAGAGAACTGATAGAAGCAAAACTCAAGCTGTGCCATACAGGAATCAATGAAATCCTTGTTTTTGGTATCAAAATGAAAAGACTTCATAATCTGAACCATAAAGGAACCTCGGCGGACAAAAGCAGAAGGAGGTGACACCGTATAGGAGACCTCGCCTAGCGGAAACAAGGGTCCGGGGATATACTCAACAGATCCGGTTGTAATGAGGTTATTTTGGGTATTAGGAGCCCCAACTACCATGTCACGATTTCCATCATTATCGAAATCACCCACTACGATACTATTTCCAAACCAGTCATTTGAGTTTCTACCTTGAATGGTAAGATCGGCGGGAATCTTTGAGAAGTCCCACGCCTTATTATTTCGCGGGAAGAAGCTTAGTGCATAGACGCGCCCAAGCTTAGAAGTATTGCCAGGGGCCCCCGTAGGAGATCCGATAATCAGATCTTGCGTCCCATCATGGTTGAGATCCGAAACGCTTACGGCGCCACCAATAAGCGACTCTTCGCGAGGCGCATAGACACGAGAGAGTTTGGCATGTTGAAGTATGGCATTTGCCCTGCCCCAGAGGACATATATCTCCCCTTGGCTTTTATTTTTCAAATAAGGGAATGATCCGATAACGAGATCATCAATACCGTCACTGTTCAAGTCGCCCGCAGTGAGAGAGTATCCAAACCAGTCAAATGAGTGGTCGGCAGTAAAGAGAGTATCGTTTTTAATGGCATCCTGATCGGGAGAAATAGGATCGACATGTATATCGAGATTATCAGAACGGACGCTCTCGGAGCTCACCCTCACTACAGACTTCATAGTAAGTTTCTTCCCTAGGAGGATGGTAACCGTACCTGCCTGCTTGGCGGCGTAATTGGTGGCCATATAGGAGCCGACAGCCAAATCAGTCTTCTTATCAGCATCAAAATCCCCATGAGCCAGAGTAATACCGAAGCGGTCATCCAGGGTGTTTCCGGTAAAGATCAAATCAGATGATACGGAGTCCAGTGGGTAAGTAGTGCTGCGGGCTATGTCTTTTTTTCCAAATATGACGTGTACCTTCCCTACTCGCTTCATTCCTCCCTGAGGAGCGAAGGGGGCGCCTATAATAAGATCACTAATTTTGTCTCCATTCATATCGGCACTGTCTAGTGCAAAGCCAAACTGCTCATCCTCACCACGGCCACGAATGGTCCAGTCAGCACGAAAGGCGAAGAGGTCTATTGGCTCATTTGAGGGAGAAAATGAGCGTCTACCATAGACAACATAGACAGCGCGCTCCCCCGGAGCTCCCATGATGAGGTCATCAATACTATCACCGTTGACATCACCACTCACAAATGACGTTCCAAGCTCCCCGCCACCCGTTACGCCGAGATAGGTGAGGTCCGGTTTCGAGGCAGAATCCGCGAAGAGGGTTGAAAAGCTCTTTTTTCCAAAATATATCTCAATTTTTCCCACATTTTTCCCCTTATCAGTAGAGAAATAGGGGGATGTAATAACGAGGTCATCATATCCATCACTATTGAAGTCTCCTTTCGCAAGAACAGCACCGAACTGGGAGTTGGCAGAATCACGACCAAATTTCTGTATTGCCGCCTGCGGAGCATTCGATTTAGAGGAGAGAGAGTAGGTATAAAATGGCTTTGAGTCGGCAAAAGCGGACAGCGGGTACTGCAACACGGAGAAGGTAACGGCACCAATCAGAGCGACGGCGAGAAATGATGAATTTTGACGGTGGCGCAGAAGCATGAGGCAGAAAAAAGGTAGCTGCATTATGGCGATTCAGGTCTAAAAAGTAAAGCTACGCAAGGCTTGACGGATAGAGCAATAATTTTTGCTTAGACTTTATAGGATCTCTCCCTATAATGGACAGTAGACACGCCATGAGTAGACAGCACGTAGATATGTCTCTCTGATGCGTCCACATAGGATAGACACATAATAGACAGAAAAAAATGTCCACAATAGTAGAAAATAAAGACGTGATAGATAGAAAAGCAGCAAGTAGACTGTTAAAAGTTTCCATGCGTACGCTTGATAGATATAGACATGCTGGACAGCTAACGACAAAAATTGTAGACAACAAGATATTGCTCAGTAGAAGCGAAATAATAGAGTTTATGGCTAGCCAGAGAAGCAGAATAGCAAGACATGCTAGACATGAAGAAAATGCCAATATGTCTAACGACACGGCAGTAGACAGTGGCAATCAAAATAGACACAGTGCGGATAAAAATGAGAGTACTGACGAACCGATTTTTGTAGAAACAAGGACGTCAACCCATGGACAATCCAGGGTAGAGAAAGATGATGGCACTATCCCCGAGCCGCATGCTCGCAACTACGAACTCATCGAGACCTATAAAAGGATGTATGAGCAGTTGGTAGCCGAGCTGAAGGCCCGTCAGGAGGAGCTCGAGGGTGCGCACTACCGTATCGGTCAGCTCGAAGGCCAGATCAAATATAGCGTTCCACTTCCAGAGCACCGGAACGAAATGCAGCGCCTCCTCACCTCCGGCAAGCAGCTCGAAGAAGAAGTTGCGGAGAAACTCCTCCGTCTCAAGAAGATCCGCGAGGCGCTCTACTATGAAAAACTAAACAAGCGTATCTATCTAGGGATAGTTATCGTACTGCTCCTCTTGCAGCCACTTTGGTTCCTATTAAAATAAATACATTCCGTAGTCGGCAG
>CALRDN010000014.1 GCA_943354965.1 Candidatus Peribacteria bacterium
GAGGGTAAATCAGGAGTTCAAAATACAAGAATCAGAGATTCTAAATTATCTAGAAAGACTGCGGGAGAGGGAAGAACCAAGACCGACATCGCGGTAACCCGGAGCCCTACTGTACACGCTCGCGCCGTAGGAACCAGCATCACCGACATACACGAGACCACCGTCAGAATCGCGAGCCGATGTCCACGTGCGTGTCGATTGAAGCATTGGCTTCATGGCGATATCTTGTGTGATGCTGTTTGGAGTTGGACGAGTGAGTTGGGTGATTTGCAATTTGGCGAAGATTTCTGCGGCAACATACCAGTTCTTCTGACCTGATGCGTGAGTCTTGTCCCAATTTTTGATTAGCATAGCCAGTTCCGGACGTTTCTGTTCGTATTCTTTTATCGCATCTTCGTATTCAGCGGGGAGAGGACGATCTTTGAAGCGTTCGGTTTTTACATAGGCAATAAGAGTGTCTGCGCTTGGAAGATAATCCTGACCTAATGTACCTGGAACGACATTCGATGATGTTTCTCGATATTCCAGAGTTCCTGCGCTGGTTGCAAATGATTCTTGGCTGTACCAGCTCGTATTATCAAGAAGCTTGCGGCTGTTTCTATTCGCTACATCATCATTGAGTGAAAGCATCGTAAGAGGCCCATCGGCGAGTTTGTCGCTGTGGAGGGAGACGCGGTGATTGAGACGCTTGCATTCGAGTGCATCCTGCTCTGTGAGATTGAGAGGAATTTGGTCGAGAATTTCTTTTGGAATGGTGATGCCGCGAGTTTGCTTGAGCGCATCTGCACCGAAGAAAAGGTCAGGGCCGAGAATTTCTTGTGCCTGTTCTGCGCTGATGAGGCGGCCACGGAGACGAGTATTGACGTCTCCACTGAGCTTGGCAATATTTCCCCGAAGTTTTACCACTTCATCATGTGGTGTTGTCTCTGCTAATGCGTGAGCTGAAAGAGCTTCAAACAGACCTGATGGAGTCGTTCGTGGAACGGAGATTTCTTGTGACATATATTATTAGAATATATTATAAGGCTATATTATAGTACAGATTTATTATTTTGCAAGCGAATCTCTACTGCAAAGCTGAAATTTGTATAAATCCGCTTCACTGAGTTTTCCTTTGCCTTCAGGAGAGATTTCGCTATAATTCGTGGGCTGTAAGGCACGTTTCGTTTCTTTACAATTAGTGGGCAGGTACCAGAGCGGTCAAATGGGGCAGACTGTCAAAAGGCAGCCTTATGGGGAAACTCATGAGTAAACTTTTCGGGATAACGGTGAAAGCTACACTCGCAAGGGCATGCTAATACCGTGGGAACTCCGCATTTGCGGGGAGCGCCGTAGAGACTAGATACCGAGATACCTTCGTTCTGTGCAAACAGGACATGGTAAAGATATAGTCCATGCTTATAGGAAACTATAGGATCACATGAAATCTGCTGGCTTACGCCTACGAAGGTTCGAATCCCTCCCTGCCCACCAGTTAGACTAAAGCTGAAATTTGACAGTACATACGTAAAGTTGTACCGTTATTTTAGTATGAAACTTCGACACTACATGCCGGGAGTGGAGGCCGCAGAAAACCTCGTGGAAAAGGGGATCGATTTTGGAATAGATAAAAGTAAAGAGGTCGTGAGAGGTGTTGCCAATATAGGTATTAATGCGATCAAAGGCGGTTGCAGACTTGCACTAAAAGCAGCGCTATTTGGTGTATTAGCGCTGCCAATTTTTGCGTATCGTGCGGGAAGTGGAGGTCATGCCGGGAAGGCAGGAGGTCTCAACCCGAAGGTCTAGTCTAGTGCTTGTGCTCCATCGATGGGTGCTCTCTTCCTGGAGGAGTGCCGTCTTTGTCGAGCTCGGCGACGATCGGAAGAATAAGCGGTCGACGTTCGATTAATCGCTGAATGGATTTTTCGAGGCTTAATTTAATATTATTCTTGAGTTCACCGCGTTTCATATCCGGTTTTTTGGACATCGATTTGGCGAAAATTTCTTTGGCTTCTTTGGAGATCTTGGCCATTACTTCTTCAGACTCATTCATATAAATAAATCCACGTGAGATAATATCCGGATCGCGGAGAAGTTTATTCGATTTTTTATCAATCGAGAGAAGTACCACCAGGACGCCATTTTCTGACATCATCTGACGATCCAACATCACTTGGTTGCCGGTATCTCCGGTACCGAGACCATCGACGAGGACATAGTTCGTAGAGATTTTTTCTCCCGTAACTTTTCCAATTCCGTTTTTGAACTCGATGACATCGCCGTTCTCTACGAGGACGCCGTTTTCCTGTTTCATACCCAGATCAAATCCGAGCTGCATGTGTCCCTGGCGCATGTAATAGTCGCCGTGGACCGGGATGAGATATTTCGGATGTACGAGCGTAATCATGAGCTTGAGATCCTCTGCGCTGGCATGACCGGATGTGTGAACATCGACCATTTTGTTGTGAATAACTTTCACGCCAAGTCGGCAAAGATTTACGATCACGGTGTTGACCGAGCGTTCGTTTCCAATAATGGGTGAGGAAGAAAGAATGACTGTATCTCCTTTTTTTGCCTTCACCATCGGATGTGTGCCGAGGGCGATACGAGAGAGAGCCGATACACTTTCACCCTGACTACCTGTCGTGAGAATAAGTGTCTCATTGTCATGAGTCTTGCCCATGCGTGCGGCATCGTGAACCAGGTCTTTTGGATATTTCAGATAGCCGAGATTCTTGGCCACCTCGAGCGTCTCCATCATACTTCGTCCGGTGATATACACTTTACGTCTATATTTAAGAGCGAAGTCCATGATCTGCTGAACACGAGCTATGAGGGAAGAAAAGGCGGCGATGATTAGTCGGCCTTCGGTGTTTTTGATAATATCTTCCAAGTTTCTAGCAACTTCTGCTTCTGACATGGTGTGTCCGGGACGAAGTGCGTTGGTAGAATCCGAGAAGAGTGCGGTGATATTTTGGTTTCCGAGCTGTGCGATTTTGTCGAACTCAGCAGGACGCTGATCTCCCGCAGGAGAAAGGTCAAATTTGAAGTCACCGGTATGAACAAAAGTTCCATGTGGAGACTTGAGTACGATACCAACGGCATCGGGAATACTATGATTTACTCGGAAGAAACTCACATCCCACTTACCGAATCGAATGTTGTCATCGGCGGTAATTTGCTCGAGGCGAACTCTTTTTTCAAGTCCGAACTCTTCGAGTTTTCTCTTCACAATACCGAGTGTAAGTTTGGTTCCATATACCGGTGGAAATCCTAGCTGCTCGATCAAATAGGGGATGGCTCCGACGTGATCGAGGTGACCATGTGTAAGGAGAATACCGCGAATGCGATCTTTTTTGTCCTGGAGATAGGAGATATCCGGAATGATATAATCAATTCCAAGCATCGCTTCGTCAGGAAATTGGAAACCGAGGTCTACGATGAGAATATCTTTCTCGTATTCGAAGATCATCGAGTTGCGTCCGACTTCGTTGAGACCGCCGAGCGCCATTATACGAACATGCTCACTCGAAGGTGCGCGGTGTGCGGGAACGGCTCCGTGTGGAGTTGCGATGTTACCGACCTGTTTAGGTACGGCTTGAGTAGGGTAACGACGACCACTATGTTGTGGACGGGCGTTATGATGTGGATTAGGTCCACGAGATGGGTGTCCGGCATGCGGCGCCCCTGCGGGACGATGTTGAGCTGGACGTGGCGCAGGATGAGCCCCCTGTGTAACGGGCTTTGGTGCTGGATTATTTGATCCAGCTGATACAGGCTTAGCTGCATCCGAGATACGCCCCTGGTGGGGTGTATCTTCTGACTTGCCGAGTAATTTGTCGGCAAGCCATTTCGTCAATTTGTCTTCAGACATGTATGAGAAAAATAAAGGGTTAAAGAAATAGTTTTCAGAGCCGGCTTAGACAAGTCCGGTCCGAAGCTTATTTTGTATAGAAGATGGAAGAAAATACTCTTGTTTTGTCTATGTAACGTCGTGCATCTTTTTACTGCTTCTGTGGTCATTATACACGAAATAGTGCTCCCGCGCAATGGGGAAGGGAGAATTCAGCTTTGTTTGAAGGGTATAAATTGACAATTTATTCATGTGGTCTATAGTTAACACCTTTCTTACGCCTATCATTTCTTTTCTCTATTGCTTATGGTGCGCCATCTTCCTCCATCCGCCCCGCCGTCCGTCAAGCCAATCACAGATGAGACCGTTTTTGTTTCATCATTTCTCGATATACAACGATGCTCTCTCGACGAGCGTAGAATTTTTATTTTTCTTTTTGACCATAGGGAACAATTTTTCTCTGAAGCAGAAATGCGGGGTCATGCAGGATATGTTTCACGCCATGGAATATTTGTGAATACTATTGAAATTCTTGAGACTCAACTCAATAGAATGAGAAGTGCCCCATTTCGTCTCTTGAAAAAATTAGTTGGGGAAAATTATGTATATGCTATCGTTTCAAAAGCATTCTATGTGCACTATTTTGAGAAACAGAAAGCTAAACGTACTATCGAACTTACATCGCTCTCTACTCATCATGCCGCTCAAAAGGAGGTGGCTGTCCAGGAGAAACCTGCTATAGAGTGGGATTTTCAGCAATGGCTTGATACTATGGAATGCAAACCTATTACCGGCCCACTTCGCTTTGCAAGTTCATTGTCATCGGTTAATTCTCAGGTCGAATCTCACTGTATGTACATCATCGCTAAAACGCTCGCAGCAAACAAAAATACGTGGGTCAATTCTGCTGATCTCGAAAATGCTCTCACGGCGTCTCTACTAACCGTCACTCTTCCTGCGCGATATTCGTGGGAAACACATTTCATCATAAAGCAACTCATTAACAATATGCGTTCGAATACTTCGATGACCAAAAATAATAAACTCCTAATTTCCACAAGAATGACCCCTCAAGCATTTATGCTCGAAGTTCCTCCTAATTTCCAAGGGTGAGTAATTCCTGATCGTTTATGGAAAAACCTCTAATTCCCGGGTATGTTTGCATTGTTGTCGTGACCGCCTTTTGGAGATCGGCGAGGGTGTAAAATATGATTTTTGGATCGGGAGTTACGATTTTGTCTATATCAAAAGCGATACTGGTTGGCTTGGCAAGAGTGGTTTCGTATGCAATACGATTGATATAATCACTGGTCGCGTAGTCCATGATGGTGATGAAATCAGCGTTACTGGTATAGATACTCGTAAGGAGGTTCATCTGGCTGGGCGCGATGACATCGTGCCAGTTTGCTATCGAGAGTGTGAGTTTTTTATTTTGACCAATAGCGGTTTTCCAATTGTTCAGAAATACTTGGAAGTCTTGCGGTACGCTTGCGGATGCCCACCATGTTTTTGTCGCGGCATCTGTCGTGCTCCATGGTTCTACGTCGAGCATTACTCCATCGAAGTTGCCTGCGAGCGGGACGTAGTTCGCATTAATCCAGTTCCATGTGGCGGGTATTGCCCAGTCATAGTTTCCAGCAAGCATGTAGACTTGATAGTTTGCGGCGTGAAGTTTGGCGATGGCGGCGGCGTATTGTGTGGCGAGTGATGGATATGTTCCGTGATAAACGGTGAGGTAAACTTCATTTATTTTTTGGTGGCTACCGATGTCGATGGCTTGGAGTTTGGCAATCCAGGCGTCAGGATTTGCGAGGAGGTCAGTTGCGTGCCAGACGTAGATACCGTTGCGGAGCTGTGTGGCAAAATGTAAATCCGGTATCGTTGGAAGAACCGGAGTGGGAGGAGTAGCTACCGGAGTCGAAATGGGCACGATGGTAATGTTGGTCGTGATTGGTGCGGGAGTGGTGACTGCGAGTGGCGTTGTCATGACCGGAGAGAGTGTAGGTTTTTTTGTTTTCAAGAGTTTTGCGGCCTGCCTAAGTTTCATTTTTGCAAGAATCCTTTCTGTGCGCGTGCTTTTGGTAGATACCGCGTGGACCGGAGTGAAAAATGTTGGACTTATGATGGATACAAAAAGTAGTGCCAATATAAAAATGGTGGCCGGTGTTGATGCGATTTTTTTCATGTCTTTATTATTATCCTTTTTGGCTTACTTGGGAATAATTTGTTGCAAATAAAGATTTTTCGGTATTAAAAATGGAACGTCCTAGGACGTCGAAAAATGTCGAATTTCCTCATCAGCAAGCCATTATATAAACAACTATTATCCTTGAGCTTGATCCGAAAATCGCGAGTACGTTAAAAAAATTAAAGTGGAAAGATATGAATGGCGCAGAGGCATAGGAGGCGAGAGGGGATTTTGGCGGCACATGAACATCCATATACCTTGTAACTTTTCCGGAGGTTTAGTGGTATAGTATATATTGATTTGTATCCTTAATTTTATTTCTATGTATCTTCTTCGTCGCATTTTGTCGGGGACTGTGGCCGTGGCCATGTTGTCGATGTTTTTTTCAGGTTTTGTAGGGACGAGTTTCGCGCAGGATACTGCGACCAAGGCATCATTCGAAGATGTTGTTATGGAACACCCAAATGAGGCGGCAATTGCTTATTTAAAAAGTAAGGGAATCGTGAAAGGCTATGATGATGGAACATTTTTGCCGGATACAACCATCAATCGCGCGGAGTTTATGAAAATTATTATTGGTGCGGCAATTTTGGATCCTCAAGGGTCTGGATGTTTCACGGATGTGAAGGATGAATGGTTCGCGAAATATATTTGTGAGGCGAAAAATAAGGGATACGTGAGCGGTTATCCTGATGGAACGTTTAAGCCGGATTTAAATATTAGTGTTGTCGAGGCGAGTAAGATTGTTGTGAAAGCGTTTGGATTGAAAACGGAAACGGGAACGGCTAAAGGTGAATCCTGGTACAAGCCTTTTGTTACTTCTTTGTCTGCTAAAAATGCCATTCCGGTTTCTATCGATTATCCGGAGAAAAAAGTTACTCGTGGTGAGATGTCGGAAATTGCCTGGAGAGTGAAGACGGGAGTTACGACGAAAAGTACGAAGACGTTTGCGAGTTTGACTGATCCGCTTCCAAATATTTCTTCATGCGTTGAGTTGAAGGAAAAAGTTTCATTGCAGCAGTACAAGCAGAATTTTGGAATGCGACCAATGTTGATGATGAAGTCGATGGCTTTGCCGGATGCTGCGCCTACGGCCGGCGACAGCGGAGCTGCTGTTACGGCGCCTGTTGCTGCGCCCACTACGCCGGGGCAAGAATCTGCCGCGAATGATGATTATTCCAAAACAAATGTGCAGGTAGAGGGTGTGGATGAGGCGGATGTTGTGAAAAATGACGGACAGTATATTTATCTCATCAAGGGCGTGAGTATTCGTATTGTGAAGGCGACACCTCCGAATGCTATGAAGGAAATTTCTCGAGTGGCCGTGCCTGAGTCTGGATTTAGTCCGAGCGAGATGTTCGTGGAGGGGAATCGTTTAGTGGTAGTAGGAAGCGCTTACGATCAAGTCACCTATGCATCACAAACCGTTGTATATGTGTACGATATTACCGACAGGGCGAGCGTGAAACAGATGCGAAGAGTGGCTTTTGAGGGAAGTTATGTTTCTTCGAGAAGAATTGGTGGATATGCGTATTTCGTCATGAATGCGTATCCAAAATATGAAATTTTACAGAATAAAACTGACGATGGAAGTGGAATAGTCCCTTCATTTACCGACTCTAAGACCGGCAAGGCTATGCCCGTAGTTGGATGTTCTTCTATTCGTATTTTTCCACGATACGATGAGCCAAATTTCCTCGTTATTGCCGGAGTACCGCTCGAGAGTGGTGAGGCAAATATTACACGACAGGCGTATTTGGGATCGGGCAGTACGATTTATTCTTCGTTGGATAGCTTGTATGTCGCGACGCAGAAATATGAATATAACGAAAATTTGCGATATATGATCTGGAATCCTCCAGCGGGAAAAGTCTCTACCGTACTGTATCGATTTGTCTTGAAAGATGGAGCAATTACCTACAAAACGACGGGATCGGTTCCGGGAACGTTATTGAATCAATTCTCGATGGATGAGAGTGGTGATGCGTTCCGTGTGGCAACAACACGTGGTGCATTCTGGGGGTTCTCCGCGGATCAGCTCAATAATCAGCTGTTGATTTTGGATAAAAATAATTTAGAAACCACGCTCGGTCAGGTGAATGATATTGGAAAAGGCGAGAGCATTAAATCGGTAAGGTTTATGGGGAAGCGCGCGTATGTGGTGACCTTCAAAAATACGGATCCGTTTTTTGTGATCGATGTTTCTGACGCGCGCGCGCCAAAAATTCTCGGTGAGCTCAAAATTCCCGGCTACTCCGATTATCTGCATCCTTATGACGAAAATCACATCATCGGATTTGGAAAAGAAGCCGTAGATGCATCTCTCTTCCCAAGTGATGACAATATGAATATGGGCTCATCTGATTTCGCATGGTATCAGGGGATGAAACTCGCAATGTTCGACGTGACCGATCCTACCAATCCAAAAGAAATGTTTAAGGAGGTTATAGGCGATCGTGGTACGAGCAGCGAGCTTCTCTACAATCACAAGGCGCTACTCTTCGACAAGACCAAGAACCTCCTTGCGTTCCCGATTGATGTACATGAGATCAAAAATAAGACCACGTTGACGCCCGATCCATCTACGTATGGCGAGTCAGTCTTCCGTGGTGCCTATGTTTATAACGTGGATTTGACGAAGGGATTTGTCCTGAAGGGAAAGATTACGCATGTAGACAGTGAGACCCCTGCGCCGCTTGGTGATGGCATTATTATGCCTACTCCGAAAATGTCTTCCTATCTTGATTATGAAAATGCGATGATCAAGCGCTTGATCTATATCGGCAACGCTCTCTACTCTATTTCTATGAAAAAAGTTGAGGCCAATAGCCTTGCAGATATGAGCAAATTGGGAAGTGTGACGCTGGAAAAAGAGCCTGAAAGTTCAACTCCTGTTGGGCCGATTCTGTATTAATTTTTAGAGCACATTGCAAAAAAGCCCTGTCTTCGAAAGGAGGTGGGGCTTTTTTATATATCCTCATCTTCTGCGGAATCATCTTTGATCATTCCATTTTCTCGGAGAATTTTTTCGAGCATCCGTACTCGCTCCTCCACTCGATTATAATCTTCTACCAGATCTTCCTTGCTCTTTCGTTCTTGCGCAAGTTCTTGCTCTAGTTCGTCAAATTCTCTCTCTGCCATTCTTTTGAGTGAACGACTTTTGTGGCCTCTGTATACCATACTGAGCGCCAATAAAAGCATTGCGGTTGTCATCCAGCGAACCATTAATCTTGTGAAGTTTTGAATTCCTACATCAATTTCATTTGTGAGTTCGGGAATTTTTTTTAAACCTCTACATAAATCTTCGCGGAAGGTGTTCATCTTTGTCGTGATTGCATCAAGCCATTTCTGAATTTTACTTTTCATATCAACCGAGTCGAGTACGCCATTAATCATTTTCCCTATCCTTCCATCCATTTCCCCAAGAATCATGCCCTTGAATCCTTCGTATTCGTCTTTGCACATGTTCGGTGTTACCGCTTCGTTGATACTCTCTATAACGGGGCCAACGCTATGGTGGACTGCATTTGCAGCCATGTTTCCGGTGGCTTTTCCACCAACAATACTCGAGCCAACGATAGCGCCCCAGACACCCATTGTTTGTAGTGCATTACGAACACCTGATTGTGTTTTGCGAATTTTTGCATGAGGCTTCTTTATTTGATTCGGCGTCGAATCCTCATGCGGCATTTCTGGAACCGGCTGGCTTTTATTCATAAAAATTTACGTTATTTTGCTTTCAAGTACTGCGAGCTGCTGCTGATCTACGATTTGCGATACTACCTCTTCCATTCCATTAAGTTCGTGAACTATTTTTTGCGTGTCTATGGCCATATTTTGCGCTACTGCTTCCTGTTTCTTCAGTGGGATGGCCGGTTTACCTATAAATGTCACTGGCTTTTTTATGAGATTTACCTCGTGTATGCGCCCCGGATTGTCATAAAATCCGCTCGCTACTTGCGCAGTGCCTTTCTCGCGATCTATCCATCCTAGAAAAATAACACTGTGGTTTCCATGCTCATCTGCCGTATTTTTGTTGTTATAAAATATCAAATCTCCTGCAGATATTTGATCCATCATTGCCGGTGATGCATGATGCTTTCCACAATCCAATCCTGCATATCCTAAATCTACGTATAACAAATTTCTTTTCACTCCTGCCTTGTGGTATACGTACTGTACCCAATCCCAGCAACTTGCTGGCTTATACTTGCCTTTTTTACAGACCTCTATGGCGGTAAGTTCTACTTTTTTTCCAGGTAAATATGCTTTTTCTAATGCTAACAACATTTTTGTAATTTCTTCCAATTTGCACTGTACCTGTTCGTATAATGTTACTGCTTTTTTACTACATTCATCGGTCGCATTATTATCAATATGAATGTCCTTTAATTTTTTTCTCATGTGCTCAAGTCGCACTCTTGCTTCGTTATATTTTTTTTCGTTTTCTTGTAACGCTAAAGCAATGTCAGGCTTCGGTATTGTATCGCCTTTTTCTTTCGGCTTTGGAATATCTTTGATTGGTATATTTTCATTATTCATTTTTATATTGTACCATATTTTTATGTTTTTGACAATTTCCAATCTGTTCATTTAATATTTAGCTTTGTTTCACCATTGACATATTTTAATTATATTGCTATCTTGCACATAACATATCATTTTCTCCTCCTCATGTCTCATCGTCTGCTTCATCCGAAATCTCATCCACTGGATCGTAAAGTGCCTCCAAACATACAGCTTCTTCGACATAACCCGGAAATCGTAGAGATTGCTCGTATCATATTTGAACGTGCCCAAGAAGTTCTTCATCGAATACAGCCTCCTATCCATGCTCGTTATGGGCATAACGGTCTTGGTCCTTTTTCCGCCAAGCAATATGTTTTTACATGGAATAATAACCGCTATGAAATACAACAAAGTGGCCTGATGATATCAGGCGAACAGGAACATTGGGATCGAACGCGAGTTACATCACTCGTGGATAAGAATCGTTGGTCCCTCCTTGCAACACATCATAGCGATCCCGCTTCACTACTGTTAACCAAAAATCGTCAACTGAATGTTCCGGTTGATGATGCGCGTATAGTCATGAATGACATGACATGTGCCCTAGAATCTTGGCTTACGAGTCGTAATGCTAATGATTTTATTACGAGGCAAGTCTTGCCGGTTCAAGATCGTCTTCATGCTTTTTTGCAAAGATTTTTGCATCGTGTTTCTCCGCCAAAGGATTAGTATAGAAGTATGAGCGTAATGACTTATCGAAAATTCGGGAAATTTATGGTTGAATGGTTTATGGCCAATAAACGTGATTTTCCCTGGAGGAAAGCGGATATTCAGCGTGATCCGTATGCAGTTTGGATTTCTGAGGTGATGTTACAACAGACGCAGGCGCCGCGCGTGGTGGCATTTTTTGAAACGTTTATGGTGAGGTTCCCGACGGTTCATTCGTTGGCGGGCGCTCGTTGGGAAGAGGTGCTGGAATGTGTTCGCGGGCTTGGATATTATCGCCGTTTTCGAAATTTGATTCGTGCCGCACAAGTTGTCGTGCATGAGTTTGATGGCGTTTTTCCTTGTGAGTATGCGGATTTACGGAAGTTACCCGGAGTGGGGGAGTATACCGCAGGCGCCATTTTGGCATTTGCGTATGGTAAAGACATTATCGCAATGGATACCAATGTGCGGCAAGTGTTGAAAAAGTTTTTTCAAATGGATGGGGAAATTTTACTGAGTGATAATGATCTGAAAATTATAGCAAAAAAATCTTGTCCTCGTGGAAAGTCGAGAGAGTTTTATCAAGGAATGATGGATTACGCGGCAGTGGAATTACGGGGAAAAGGCAAGACTGAGCGAAAACATAAGGGTCTTTCGCGTGAAAACCGTCTTGATACTATCTTACGGATAAAAGTGGCCGTCGGGCTCATTATTCGCGAAAAAGAAATTCTGATTCAAAAAGTTTCCGGCGGGAAGTATCCTTCTGCATGCTATGAATTCCCCGGTGGAAAAATTGAACCGGGCGAGACGCAGCGCGCGTGCCTGAAGCGCGAGTTGATGGAAGAGTTGGGAATTGAGGCAGCAGTGAGACCTCCGATGATGCATACGGAATATTCTTACGGAGAAAAATATTTATCGTTTAGTTGGCATCGATGCTCGATTTTGCTCGGAGAGCCTTATGGTAAAGAAGGCCAGGAAGTCAAATGGGTAGCTTTGAAAGACCTCGATCAATATGATTTTTTGCCTGCCGATGATGAGATTGTTCGGGCGCTCGTCCCAACTCGACCAACTGCGGCCTAGTGTGATACTATTGGCCCGTGGAAAAAACCGATGCAATAGCTATTTTAGGTTACGGCGTAGAGGGGAGAGCGATGCTCGATTATCTCCTCGAACATGGATATACCAATCTGACGGTGTGTGATCAGAATGAGAAATTGGTTGATATTCATCAAAGCGTTCAAACACGATTGGGAGAAAATTATCTTCAAAACCTGGATGAGTTCGATGTTGTTTTCCGCAGTCCGGGGATTTCTTTTTTCCGTCCGGAGATACAAGAAATTATGGATAGCCACACCGTGATTTCCAGCATGACAAAGTACTTTTTTGAGCATTGCCGTGCGCCGATAATTGGTGTGACCGGTACGAAAGGGAAGGGGACGACCGCCTCGCTGATTACGGAAATATTGCGACGTGGCGGGAAGAAAGTTTTCTTAGGGGGAAATATTGGCGTGCCGGCGGTGAGTTTTTTGGATGATGTGAGTGAGGATTCTTTTGTAGTTTTTGAATTATCCAGTTTCCAACTTGTTGATTTGGAGATAAGTCCGCATATCGCGGTAGTATTGAATGTGACTTCGGACCATATGGATTATCATAGTTCTCTGGAGGAGTATCATGAATCAAAATATCCTATTATGGCGCATCAGAGTGCGGCGAATTTCGCTGTGCTGAATCGAGATTATCCCTATGCAAATGAGTTTGAAATTTTAGGAGAGGGAGCAAAAACATATGTGAGCTGTAAGCAGGTAATGGTAAATGGTGCATGGATAGCAGATGACAAAGTGAGATGTATCGACACTGATGATGTGAATTTACGCGAGCGTGGATGGATCGATATTCTGGATGTCTCTGATATTGGATTAGTTGGTCGACATAACTGGGAAAATGTTTTGCCCGCGGTGACGGTTGGGAAAATTTTAAATATTCCACATGATAATATTGCTCAGGCTGTACGCGATTTTCATGGACTGCCACATCGACTAGAAAAGGTAATTGGATCGGGGTTGATTGCATTTTATAACGATTCTTTTTCCACTACTCCAGAATCCTGTATGGCGGCGTGTTCTGCTTTTAATGACTTAGGAAAGCCATTTTATTTGATTGCCGGTGGAAGTGAGAAGGGAAGCGACTTCACAGCGCTCGGATGGAAACTATCTCAGATGAAATTTTTACAGAAAGTATTTGTGATGGGACCGTCTGGTGTGAGAATTGGAGAGGCTCTGGTTCGTGGTCACAGTGCTTGTGTAGAGGATGGGACGGTTTGTAGGCTCGCTGTACCTGCCGAGCACGTTGAATCGCTAAGAGAGGCAGTTGCGAAGGCTCACGAAGAGGCTACCATGCTCGGCGTTGATGGCATGGTTATTCTCATGTCACCTGCTGCGGCGAGCTTCAATGAATTCACCAATTACAAAGAAAGGGGGGAGTATTTCAAGACGCTGGCGAGGGAGTTGATGGAATAAAAAAGACCCTCCAGCGCTTAAACGACGAAGGGCCTTTTATTTATTGTCTCAATATTACTTCACCCATTTTGACGTGGGAACGTTCTTCTTCACATTGGCGATCCAGTAGAGTGCACGGCCATGAGATAAATTTTGAGCAGGGAAGAAATTATTTTTTGGAGATGAGACAATGTCGGCGACTTTTGCGTTTACAAGCCATGCGACTGATTGATAGAACCAGTCTGCATTTTTTACATCAGCATAATATCCGTTCAGACTTGGCGGAACAGTAGGGCCAAATTGATCGAATGCTGCTCCGAATATCTTGGCCGCCTCTGCCCTATTGACGTATGCGAATGGTTTAAAAGTACCATCTTGATATCCTCCCATTATATTTTTAGAGACCATCATGCAAATTGCATTTTCTCCCATGAGATTATCATATGGATTCTTGTACTGTGTGAGTTTCGAATCTTTGAAGCAACCCGTTGTATTTACGCCCAGTCCAGAGCTTTTATAATCCAATGTCTTATAAATTAAAAATGCCAACTCAACGCGAGTAATATTGTCATTTACAGGTAGGACCTCAGCGCTTAACGCTGTTCCAGCTACAGCTGGGCTTGATGCTGGGTATGATGAAATGGCTGCCGATGAATAAGCCTGCGGTGCTGCTCCCCTTCCTCTTTCTCGACCGCTTGGGTCATAAAAACTTCCTTTTGATCCGCTTCCCGAAGAAAGTATTGATGCACCTCCGACAATTACGATGAGAGCAACGACACCCACGACTATTTTGTTGTTCATACTAGTAGTAAAGAAATAATGTTTTAACTGTACTAGTATGTTTTTTTTTGCAACTGTTTTACGATTCGCGCTATGTATTACCAATATGTCTATATTTCATTTTCTGCACCCTCGCATCAATCGCATGTGCAATCTCATGATGTTGTCTGCATAATGGTGCCAGGAAATTCGGATTATGATTCCGTATCATAGAATATCTTGCCGTATGATGGATGTTTCGTGATGGCTTTTGGCAATGAGAAATAGCACACTTTATTCCGTATTCTTTCGCTATAATTCGTCTGACGTTGGCGGGAATATAACGAGAGGAAGTTTGCGTTTCCACCTCCGCCGCAATATTTTCTTTTACCTGTTGGATATCTTGATCGCGTTGTTCGAGAAATGTCAGAAATGCTTCATTAATATCTATGCCTTTTTGTTTCAATACTTGGAGCTTAGATACAACTTCTTGATTTAGGCCGAGCGACTCTTCGCTGTGCACACGCACAAAGCTGAACTGGTTTGACACATTTTCCAATCTGACCTGTGACTTGCCCATTATTTCATAAGACTTCATATCGCGTACCAATGTCTCTACGGCTTGTTGAGATAGCAACTTCACCTGCCCTGCCAGTGCTTGCTCATTTTCCGGAGTCGCCACGGCCACCACTCTCACAATTTTATTCACACTCACCTCACCACTAATAAGCATCCCATGCAAAACAGGTTTATCTCGCAAGCGCTCTTCTATAGCCAAGACTCTTTCTACTTGTTCTTTACTCACCCCTCCGACCTTGAACGCAAAGACAAACACCGACTCAAATCCGTGCACACGCCATAACTCCCGTCTAGCAACCTCCGGCAACAATCCCAAAAACTTCTGTCTCCACTTCCGTGCCGCCTCACCGAACATAACAATACGACTCCATAACTCACTATCCGAAATGTTCTCCATAAAAAGAAAAGTAAAAGAATAAAAATTCCTCGTACCTCACCCGAGGTGAAACCTTGCTAGGCCTCCCTCATGGAGTAACAAATTAACTAACAAAAATATAGCACAAATAAGCCACAAATACAAAATTATGGACTTGCGAATTTATGCTAGATATGACCAAATACTCACCACTAAAAAACCGAAACCAATCACACATCAAACACCATTACTCCATCACATTCACCATCTCCGGTTGCTCTTTTCTCATGATCATCTGGATTTTTGCACGGGTGATGACGCCGGTCATCCAGAGCATGCCTATGTATATTGCTCCGCCAAATGGGATGAGTACTATGATGTTTTTGTTTTGCATAAGCCAATACGTAGGATCACGCATGAGGTAAACAAGTGCGCCCATTACTATGGCGGAACTTATTATTTTCCAGAAATTTTTCAGACTTAGTGAAAATTTTAAATACTTTCTTGCAGCCATATATGTCACGACCAAGATATAACACTCCGCGATGACGCTGGTGATTGCGGCTCCACGGAAACCGTACTTCGGAATAAATAAGACATTGAGTACTAAATTGATGACGATCGCGCCGATATTTATCCAGAGTAGTTTTTTTTGCTTGTTCACGGAGATCAACACAAATGAAAATAGCGTGTTGATGAATGAAAACATGAGTGCAAATAATAGTATCTGTAGGCCAATATCCGAACCATAAATTCCTTCGGAGAGACGGCTCAAATATTTCGGATCACTTACAACAGCGATGATTGGATAGGCGAGAACCACTCCTCCAGCTACCATCGCAAAACTCATAAGGCAGAGAAAATCAAAAGCGTTTTGAATAATGGGGGAGTGTTTATCGACGGAATTTTCGGCAGAACCTCGAGCATCAATCGCTTTGGTCATCACCGGCAACACCGAGTTCATAAAGTATAATGAAATAATCGTCAGGCTCTCAATTAACCGCATTCCTACGCTATAAAAAGCTACTTCCTCTGATCCCTTAATATTAAATAACAAAATAGTATTCAGTCGGAAATAAATCGTGCTCAGCATGAGCGCCAATCCGTAGGGCAATGCCTTGATAAAAACATCTCGGATGAGCGCCCAATCGAAACGATATTTAATTTCGGTAAGTCTTCGCGTGTACCACCAGGTGTAGGCGAGCATCGCGAGGTTACCGAGAATTCCTGCTGCTACAACATGATAGAAACCATGTGCCTCATCGCCCTTGAATAATACCAATACTGCATAGGCAACGTAGGCGATGGAAAAAACTTTTCCAATGACGAGAGCGATGGCGGACTCTCGCATTTTATATTTTACCTGCAATACGCTTGTAAGCGTTCCGTTGATAATCGCCAATAATACCGTAACTGATGCGATGGCTATACCTCTTGGGACGGGGGAGCCGGCTAGTTCAGGAGAAAAAATAGGGAGCAGCATTCCGCAACCTATAGCCGCCAACATCGCAAAAATCCCCACTACGGTTCGAATCGTTAATACATTTCCGAGCAATACTGGAATTTTGGACTCGTCTTTTGACATTTCCCGGACCGCGACCGTATAGAGCCCCAAATCGGCAACTATTCCGAATATGGCGAGAAAGTCATAAATAAAGTTGTACTCTCCATACTGTGCTTGGCTTAAATATCCTGTTAAAAGCTTGATAACCACTATACTCAATAATCCAACAAGGATCTTCCCTGCGAACTGAGAGGCGGTGCTTCCGAGAATTTTACGTGCGGTGGACATGCGGAATTGACAATACCAAAAGCAACACCCTATAGTAAAGCCAACATGCACGAGGTAAAGACACATTTAGACGAGTTGGAGACCCAAATCACGACGGCCCTGAAGGCGATTGATCTGGTAGAAAAGCGACATCGTGTGATAGAGCTGGAAACTCTTACGCAGGAGCCTGATTTTTGGAGTGACCAGAAACGCGCTCAGCAGGTCACGCGTGAGGCGAGTCATACCAGGACGTTTATAGATCAGTGGGAGCATCTTCAGAAGGATCTAAAGGAGCTTATCGAAATGTTTCCGACGATCGATCCCGAGACCGATCCGGACGGTGCGACAGAATACAAAACCATGGTGGAAAAATTAGCGAAAGATTGGAGAGTGTTAGAAATTCAGACATTCTTGAGTGGAAAATATGATGACCATAGTGCGATCTTATCAATTCATGCCGGTACGGGAGGAAAAGATGCACAGGATTTTGCAGAAATATTGATGCGTATGTATTTACGTTGGGCGGAAAAACATGAGCTGAAAGCGACGATTTTGGATCAGTCCCAAGGAGAAGAAGTTGGATTGAAGAGTGCTACTATATTGATTGAGGGCGAGTTTACCTATGGATACTTGAAGAGTGAAAATGGTGTCCATCGATTGGTGCGTCAAAGTCCGTTCAATGCGAAAAATTCTCGCGAGACATCTTTTGTTTTAGTAGAAGTTCTTCCTGAAATTTCTGATGCAGAGGAGTTTGAGATAAAAAAAGATGATTTGCGGGTGGATACCTACCGATCATCGGCTCCAGGTGGCCAGAATGTGCAAAAAACCGATTCGGCTATCCGCATTACGCATATTCCGACCGGTATCGTGGTCGCCTGCCAAACCGAGCGAAGTCAGCTTCAAAACAAGGAACATGCCATGAAAGTCCTCGCCTCGAAATTGGCGGATATGATGGAACGTGAACATGCGAAGGAGCTCAGCGACCTGAAGGGTGGCAAGGTAGAGGTTTCATGGGGCAATCAGATTCGCTCCTATGTACTTCATCCCTATAAAATGATAAAAGATCACCGAACGGACTATGAGGAACACAATGCGGAACCGGTATTTGATGGGGAGATTGATGGGTTCATTGAGGCATATTTAAAACAAGAGAAATAATACTAAAACGGTAAAATCAGCTAAAATCATTTTTTTTCTATGAAAAAAAACAGACTACCAATAACCAGCGGCGCTGATAATGAAATTCTACGAACGGTTTGCAAACCGATCAAGAGTGTAGATAAAAAAATAGAAAAACTCATCCGGGATATGCACGTGACGATGAATGAGGAGGATGGTATTGGCATTGCCGCTAATCAGGTTGGATTGAATATACGGCTTGCACTCGTCAAATTAAACCCTGGCACTGATCATGAAATGGTAATCGTTATGATTAATCCGGAAATTCTTACTCACTCAAAAGACAAAGAAGAAAATGAAGAAGGATGTCTGAGTTTGCGAAAAAAATGGGGTACCGTTCCGCGCTACAAAAGTTTAACCGTGCAGTTTTTCAACAAAAAAATGGAGAAAGTTACTATCTCTTTGTCGGGACTCAATGCTCGCATTGTTCAGCATGAAGTTGATCATCTCGATGCAAAATTGTTTATTGATAGGGTAGTGGGGGAGGTGAGGGAGGAATAATTTATGGACTATGGACGTTCGCAGACACCCATCATGGAAGGCCGTACTAGGAGATGAGCTTGAGAAGCTTTATTTCAAAGAGTTGGCGAAGTTTGTGAAGTCGGAATATCAGTCGAAGGAGATTTATCCGCCGGCGGCGAGTATTTTGAAGGCTTTTGAGGCGTGTCCGTTTGATCAGGTAAAGGTCGTAATTTTGGGTCAGGATCCATATCATGGGCCTGGACAGGCGAATGGGCTATGCTTTTCGGTGAGTGATGGGGTTCGTAGGCCGCCATCGTTGCAAAATATTTTCAAAGAAATTGTGAGCGACACCGGCGTTATACCGCAATCTGGTGGGAATCTGGAGCGTTGGGCTACCCAAGGTGTACTTCTGCTGAATGCTACGCTCACGGTAGAGGCGGGGAGGGCGGGATCGCATCAGCGCAAAGGCTGGGAGCAGTTTACCGATCGGGTGGTGAAGGAGCTCTCAGAAAAGAGTGAAGGGCTTGTTTTCATGCTCTGGGGGCGGTATGCGCAGGAAAAGGGGGCCACGATTCATGAGCAAAAACATCTCATACTCAGGGCGCCCCACCCGTCACCTCTTTCAGCTTATAGTGGATTTCTCGGTTGCAGACACTTTTCTCAGGCAAATAGGTACCTAGAAACGAGGGGACTGAGGCCGATTGACTGGAGGTAGCTTTCTATGCTATAATGGTAAGAAATAAAAAAATAAACATTCACCTATGAAATCGTTTTTCACCTATTCACGTTTGGTATTCAAGCATCCCGGTGAACTTCCCGGAAGTACGAGAGAAGCTATCGTCGAAAAAGCCGGAAAAGTTGGCGAGGTAATAGGCGGTGCCTATGAAAGTTCAGCAGAATTTCTGAAACGAATTTCGTTTTTGAAGACTTCCAAGAATGCTCTCCAGTCGCTTAGAGATGGCTTTAATCGTAAGGCCAATCCTCTGGAAAAATATCCGAGCGAAACAGAAAAAAATAAGCAACTTTTAGATTTTGTTGCTCAGCAACTTGGATGTTCTTCGCGAGATCTCAAGGATGCTCTCTACTCAAAATTTTCTCCTAATGTAAATGATGCGCGAAAAAATAAACGGCATGAAATTATTCAAAGATTGATCATACTTCAGGCATTACTTCCGGAAATGGAGCTCACGTTCGCAGGTGCTACTACTACCGAAATACGCAATCTCGAGGATCACGATGCGGCATGGTATATGGCCAAGAAAAATACGTTTGCCGAGATGCTTGAGCTTAATATTGGTCCACTCGATGTCTCATTTTACCTCAATAAACATCTCAGTGAGATCCGGGAATTTGCAAATTCTTCCAATCCAATGATGGTTGCCAAGAAGTATCAACAGCTGTTTTTTGGCTCTATTCCGCTGAAGGGTCAGCCGGGGAAATACGAGATCAATGGTCACAATCTTTTGGATATTGCCACGGCCTATGAAAAAGCACGAGAGTACAGCAACCTCCTCCATAGGTCTTCTGACGTTCGCAAATCCAGTATTGGCGTACCTCCTCCACAGCGTTACGATCTCTATGTTTTCGAAACCCCACAGGCACGCGAATATGGCGTCTCCATGAAATACCGAAAAATTGGCGATGGTCAGGTTGGCTCAAGTGGCATTAGTGATGAGCCTGCTTCGAGAAGGGCTGAGGGTGCCGCAGAAAGCTCAGGTGCAGCCGCAGAGAGAGCTCCTGATGGCAAAGAAGGGGAGCGAGCTGATCCGGTTGGCGATCTAGACACATTTGCTCGTGCGCACAAGTGGAAGGGACTTCAAGTTGATCCTGATATTCATGGAAAGCGATTCGATCCTACCGATATTGCAAAATACGTTCCTGCCCTCGAGAGAGTGCTCTTGGATATTGCTACCAAGCCTCAATACAAAGAGTTCTGGCCTCTCTTGAGTGAGGTAAAAATTACCATTACTCCTCGTGATTTGCGCGATATTTTTAATCCATACTCAGAAGGTTTTTCTTGGGATGATGAGGCGTTCAAAATTACGTATACAAAAAGCGAAGAGACTAATCGCAACAAAATTGTGGCTTACCTTAGGGAGTACATGCTTTATAAGAAAATTGGTGTACCGGAACGACCGGATATCAAAAAGAGTCGTGAAGACCTCATGAAGCAAACAAAATTGTATGTTGATAATTACGACTTACTCTTCCCAAAGGATGATGCAAAAAAAAATGGATGGAAGAACGACTTGGAAAATGCGAGAGATCCACAAAAAATTGCAAAACTCCTCGAAGCCGATCCTTTATATATCGATAAAAGAATGAGTGCCATCCGTGAGTCAGTACGCAAAGCATATCATGCGAAGCTTTATCAATACGTTACTGAATGGGATACCAAGATCGGTGTTGGTAAAAAAGATGGTGGTGGCTTCACAAAAGAGCAGTGGGTTGGCTCTAATAATTCGGTAGCAGATGACAAGCCGGAGGCACGTAGCGCGCGCGATATAAACTTCGTTGTCCCATGGGTTCGCTATTTCAAAGCCAATCTTGAGGGTACACCCGTACTTCCCCCAGTTGCTCCTGCGGACGGTGGAGCAAAAAAACCAGCAGAAAAACCTGAAGAGAAACAGGATTCTGTCGATAAATTGAAGAGTAATACTATCGCTGCTCTCGCGAAACTATCAACTGATACGGGAGTAAAAGTTTCACTTATGCAGGAATATTCTGATAATGCTGACGCAAAAGATGATGAGTATGAGTACGATGATATTTTGGCAAAACTTCCGGGGCTCACGAAGACATTACATCTACTCAAGCCTGATGAAAAAACGGGAGCAAATACTATTGGTATTCTCCTGACTCCTGAGGATAATTTTGTACGCCTAGGAGCTCCACGTATCCTCTATTCACATGGACTTATTGAGCAGGATGATGGATCAAAAAAAATACAGATTGATATTTCGGATAATGTGAATGATATTCGCGATTACATAAAAGAATATTTCAAGGAAAATCCCGAAACATTCCTTAAGGATAAGAAAGAAAATTACGATCGTATATTTAGTGTTGATCTCAATTTTGAAGATGATGATGCTGGTGACATCGCAAAGAATTTTGATAATGTCGATAAGGCATTTAATTTGCTTCTTCCTGCAGACACACAATATTTTCTTAAGAGAAAACGAGAAGGCAAACAGGTTACTATTAATATTTTTTCCGGAGGGATGGCCAATGGGACCTTCACAGATGAAGGCGAGCCGTGGAATCCTCTGTCCAGTCCAACATATATCACCATAGATGCTCATAAAAAGCCTGGAGAAATTCGTAAGGATCTGATGGATGGAATCAGCTATATGAGAAATGACGAAAAAGGAATGGTTCGAAAAGGATGGGATTACATTAAGCCCGATTGGAAATGGTTACCATAAATATAAACATTTAATTCACATATCATGGCACTCGACGAAGGCGATATTATCGATGAAGAAACAGGGGTACCTACAACGACGGCGACTCCTCCAAGACCTGGGGCTACACCAGGGGGTAGTGGGCCAACTCCAGGACCGGGGCCTGGGCCTACACCGGGGCCTACACCTATTCCTGTCGCGCCAACTCCTACTGCTCGTACTGGATCACCGCTCGATAGGGTGATGAGTGCTTATAATGAAAAATGGGTTGGTCGTATGCGCAATATTGGAGCTGGTGGTGGTCTTATGACCGGCGCTGCAGCCATACTTACCGGCGGCGCACTTGGAAGCTATAGTCCTACTACGAGAGGAAGTATCGAGAAGGCTATTGATGCGATGAATAAAGAGCGAACGGGTATTGACTACAATGCGACCGCAAGAGTCAGTAATATATGGAGAAAAGCTGATGATCAGATCGCAAGCCTTTCTGGCAAAATTCGCTTGTGCGATGAGATGGAGGCTACTATTGAAAACTTCATTGCGAACAACAAAACCCTTGTTGGTACCGCGATGGCTGTGAAGGCTACGCCGGCACGCGCTATTAAACCTGTTAGGTCAGAAACCGCTACGATGTGGGAAAAAATAAAAGAACATCGTCTTTCTCAAGATACGGTGAGGGTTACAAAACATTTAGGAATTGGCATGGGGTCTGTCTTGACTGCTGGAGCAATTCTCGGTCTGTCACCCCTCGCGGCAGTTGTCGTACTCGGCGGTCTCCCTGTTGGCGTCGCTATGGCTATACGAAAGGTAAAACAGGATCCTGATGGCACCGCGAGATCAGGGAAGCGAAAAGAGTTGGAGGAGGCACGCTCAATCATCATGACTATTCGCCGAGATGCCGAAGAAAAACGTGGTGAACTTTTGAAGGGACTTGAGCTAAAGCACAAGGAAGAAGTTGCCAAACAAAAAAGTGTGAATGTATATTTTCAGGAAACTATTAAACCCCTCGTTTCGAGTGACGATGCTAAAAAAATTCTCTTTGAATTTGGAAAACTGATGCAGACGATCGACCCTACTAGTGCGATTAGTGGCTTCATGGGTATGCTGAAGGGAGTAAAAAAACCTGATACCACTCCCGCCAAAGATGCCTTTGAGCCGAATACATTAGTGATTATTGAACAATCCCTCGCAGGTGCTTTTAGCAAAAAATGCATTGATTATCGCCTGTCAGTAAACAAATCTCTTGGCTTACTGGAGGCGGCTGGTCCGGAACAAATTGGCGCACTTTTGAAAAGTATTTCTCAGGCAAATGCATTAGTTCCTCAGTGGGGACGTGAAATTGAACTCACTACTGACGGTGTGACAAAAAAATATATCATCAAGTCCGTATCTCCTGGCGGAGATATTAATCTAGAGGAAATTACCACACCAAAACCAAAAGATGATGTTTGCATCAAGGTCGCCAAAGATGGTGATGTGATACAAGTAGTGAGCGAAGTATATGATGTACCGACAGAAACGTTTATTAATGAGGTCAAAAACAAAAAATATGATGATCTCATCGGAGGCGCTGAAGAGGAGTTCAAAAAGCAGAAAAAACTTCTCGATGATGCTAAAAATAAAAGACTCACCATCCCGCAGTATATAGAGCTCTGGAAAGCATTAAAGGTCCCACCGGCGGATTATGAGAAAAACAGTCTTCCTTTTCTTCATGGAATTGCCACCCATTCTAGGGATACTTTCGAAACGAAAAGAGTTGATAAGCAATCAACAGAAGATCTCATTGACGAGCTCAAGACAAAAAAAGAAAGTGATCTTCTTAGAACAGGAACGCCCGATGAAGTAAGAAAGCGTAAAAAGCTTCTAGCTGATGCTCAAACAAAAAGGCTTACCGTCGCTGAATATAAGCAACTTTGGGCTGCATTAGACCCAACACCTCCCGAAGATCTTCCATTCATTGCGCAAATAGCCGTTAATCCTGACTTGGCAAACAAAAAGGTGCCCGTTAACAAAGATTCGGATGAGGATCTAATGGAGGAAATTAGTGTTAAGGAAATAAATGATCTTATCGATGGCACTCCTGCGGAGGTTGATAGATATCAGCAGCTCCTTGAGAATGCCCAGATGGGAAGACTTACCGTTGGCGAATACAAGGAACTTTGGAATGCGCTGAAGCCGCCGCCACATTGGGCTCGAAATAATCTTCCTCGGATTCAAGCAATTGCCGAGAGTCCGAGCACTACATTTGTACAGGTAATGGACTATCAAATACCAAAAGAAGTACTCGTCGCTGAGATGCGTACGAAGACCGAACATGATCTCCACGTAAGTATATCGGAGCTACCCCGAATGAAGCAATTACTTTTTGCTGCGCAGGACAGAAGAATAAGTGGTGAAAATTATAGAAAGCTCTACGATGCACTGAAGGATCCATCTCCTCGAGGTCAAGCTGGTCTTCGATTTCTTGAGGAAATTGCCAAACAATCCGGCACTACATTTGAGCAGGTAGAAGTCGACAAAATATCCGAGACAGCGCTCCTGGATGAGATTGCCTCCAAAAACTATGATGATCTCATGGAAGGAACTCCGGCGGAAGTCGCAGAGCGAATACAACTTCTTGATGATGCCCAGGCGGGTAAACTTACTGTTCCGCAGTATAAAAAACTCTGGAAAGCACTGAAGCCTGTCGCCCTAGGCCAGGCTGGTCTTACCGAGATCAAAAAAATCGCCACGGGTACGGAGACCAAGTTCAAACTCAAAAAAACTCCCCTCACATCAACTGATATCGTAAAAGTAACCCTCTAGTTTTCTAAAAAATAAAAATATGCAACCACTAGCAGAACAAATCATTACGACTATTCTCGCTGCGCGTTCGATTAGCGAGGAGGAGAAGACGGTCATGCTGGACAAATTTAGTGACGAGAGCGTGAGCGATGAGGAGTTGAAGGCAATGTTGGATAAACTTTGTGATGCGGAAATTGCTCTTCGTGAAGCGGAAAATGCGGAGCTTGAGCAGTTGCGCGTGGAAAATAATAATAATAAGGACTCCGAAGAGGTGCGCATTGCGCCCGTAAAGGCACGAGTTGAGGCGGAGGCACAAGCGGCCGAACAGGCAGTGGCCGATGAGTATGATCAAAGCGTCAAAAGACTTGAGGAAGACTTCGAAGTTACCGTCGAGCAGATCAAACGTAACGAAAAAGAAACGGCCGAGATGGAAAAGATCCGAAGTAGTTTGGGGATTTCAAGGCCTCCTACTGATGCGTAACCATTCTCCATGAGCCATACTGCCAATATTGAGGGAGGCGCCCATCCTCTTGAGGAGGCCGGAAAAACTCTGGAACATCTGGAAAATGTTTCTGCTTCTGAGATGACGGATCAACAGAGACGTGCATTTGAAATTGCGAAGCGAAACTTCTCTACACATATTGATGAGGCAAAAAAAAATCTTGCACTCATGTCCAATCCATCCGATGATGCTTCTCGTATTGCGGATCTTGAGGAAAAATTTGCTCACGTTGTTATAGCATTTGATGAAAAAAATAATGCACATATCGATGATAAAAAATCCCGTCAGCGTGCGGTTTTTGGCGGAATTGATTCTGCCATTCCTCTTGATACCGAGGAAGAAAAAGAAGATGAAGATATGACGATTGAAGACGATCGGACCTACCGGAAGCCTCTCGCTGAAGCCTATGAGGCTTTTGATGAAAAAAATTATCCGAAGGCGATGTCACTTTTTGACAAGGCTGCTATGCTCGCTAAGGAAATGAAACGTATGGGAAAGTTCGCTGAAGGTATTTTCATGAAATCTCAATGTCTTTTTGATCAGGATAAATTTCCTGAGGCGCGCAAGTCTTTCGAAAACGTAGAGCATAATACCAAAAACGCACTCACCTCTGAAGATGTTCCTAAATATTATTTTGGTGCTATCGTTCGCAAGGCCCTATGCGCCTACAATCTCAAGGATAACGTCTATGCTGCCAAAATCTTCCTCGATGAAAAACTCATGGAGAAAGCCCTTCCTTATGAAGAGGCTTCTCATCAGACTGCTATCAAGGGGGTTATTGCGGATTTGAAGGAGAGAGTGGGGAAGCAAAAAGTGAACCGCGGGTAAGCTTTCGGCGCCTAAATCTTGAATTTATATCTAAAATTTGATACAATTGGCATGTAATGGCCTTCGGGCTTCCATCTCGGTGAGATGGGTATAGGCGAGTGGTGACACCACTTACGGAAGATTGGCTTTCAGTCCCGTGCAGACACTGCGCCCCATATGGCCTTTCCGGGCTTTCGCCCCCGCAAGGGGGTGAGTAACATGAAACAATCAGAGCAGGTCTCTGATTGTTTTTTTGATGTGAGCGAATTCAATATGATTGATGGCTCCGATTTTATCCGTGAGAGGGATTATCCATGCTACGTGTCGTGTGAATTTCTTTATAATCAATACAGGTCTACTAGAATCAGATCCTTTCCCATCCTGCTCAAATCCAATATTCACACCAAGTCTGTACCACCAGATATCCCGTTCGTGAAAATAGTTTGGAATATTATCTTCACTATTGTGAATATTTTCCTTCATGATATTCCACTCCCTAAAAATCTTTTTCTCCTTCATGGGCCAAAATGATGATATCTATCATCAATGCTAGCATGGGGATTTAACAAAAAGCTGACACGTGGGACATTATTTATATATTCTATATATCCCAGCTTCAAATCCTGAAAAGACCCCAGTTTTTATAAAATTGGCATCTAGACTTTTTGCAATATAAGTTTTAAATCATCTTATTCTCTAAAAATATGATTTTTTGAAGCTGAGCATTTCGCCGGCGAAATTACTCGTCTAAAAAATAATGATGAAATAAGTCAAACGACCTTGCATTTATGATGCCTTCTACAAGCCATTTTTTTGATGCTGGAAAAACTGGGGTTCTTTTCAGTCAAAGCTGCTTTAAATATGAGCTTTTGGTATACGCAGGTGTCACTTGTGCCCAGCCTTGCGCTATCCCCCTATTTCGTGGTATAATGGCAAGATTTAATAACCATCACTTATGGACACTACGCCTGCCACTACCGGAGCTCTTCGATCGGATATTGAGAAACTCGTTGCAAAGTTCAAGTCTCTCGATGTCGTGACGCCAGAAATGGTCACACGATTTGATATGTACCTCACAGCAGATGAAGCAGATGTTCCGAAGATTCACGAGACCCTGACAGCTGCGGCAGCCGAGATCGATCGGATCGAGGCGGAAGCTACCGCCGAGGAACAAAATCTCCTCGCCGAGTA
>CALRDN010000015.1 GCA_943354965.1 Candidatus Peribacteria bacterium
CCAGTCCGAACATCCTCTACGATGGAGCTCCAAGTTCTAAATTTTGCAAGGGAATTCTATTTTTTAGAAGCCGAAGCGACTTTAGCTCTAACATTTAAAATACTTTCACTCGTTTTAGCTTCCGAGTCAGGTTCCGAGGTTTTTCGACTATTTGGAACGCGCACGCCATACTCATAATGGAAGCCTTTATCTAAGTCTTCAACTGGTACACCATAGGCTTCGCAAGGTCCATCTTGTCCGTTATTTGAAGTTTTTTTCATACAATATGCATACTAACAATTGGAATATTTTGCAAGATAAATATCGTTATAGACTTATGGTTTGCATGTTACGCGTCAGGAACATACTGCTGTTTTAAGTCCGAACATCGTTCAGTAAGGAGCTCCATAGATTTCCAAAGCTAAGTAAAGCTGATTTTTGCATGTCATGTATCAAGGCTAAGACCAAGTTATCGCTCAAAAACACTTGTTTTATCGCTCATCATGAGCTATAATATGATCACATATGAGCGATAAAACTTCAAAAAATCAGGATTACAATCTCGATACAAGGCAGATAACCATTCTGACAAAGCTTCAGCATGGGAAAGAATATGCACTCAGCGACATCCAGGTATTATTTTCAAATATAAAAATATCTGCAGCAACCCTTCGCCGTGTCATATCGGAACTTCGCGATAATGGATTTCTCAAACAATCAGGTGATCGAAAAAGTTCTCGCTATGGGCTGACGACATTTGGCATGCTTCACACGCCTATCGGCCCGCATGAATACTGCGCCATTGATGTTGATACTCGCCATGGCAATCCAAGGTATAATTTTTCCCTCTTCCGAGAAATTCAAGACGATATTTTTTCGAAAAAAGATACAGAGGTAATGGATGAGGCCACGCACGAATTTCTCAGTAAATCCAAGGACGCAAGTAAAACGCTCAAGCAAAAAGAGCTCGAAAGATTTGTGATTGAGCTATCCTGGAAATCATCAAAGATTGAAGGAAATACCTATACGCTTCTGGATACCGAGCGACTTCTGAACGAAGGAATCCAAGCACCAGGCCACACAAAAGATGAAGCAACTATGATTATAAATCATAAAAAGGCTTTCCAGTATATTATCGAAAACCCACATCAGTTCAAGCAAATATCAGTTCGAAATATTGAAGATATTCACCGCATACTCGTAGAAGGACTTGATGTGTCATTTGGTCTCCGCGCAAAACAAGTCGGCGTGACAGGTTCATGCTATGTCCCACTTTCAGTACCATCTCAAATCAAAGAAGCGCTGGAAGAGGTTTGTTCGGCAGTAGGGAATGCCCAAAGTTCATATGATAAAGCACTCATAGCACTTGCCGGCATTAGCTATATTCAGCCATTTGAAGATGGTAATAAACGAACAGCTCGATTAATAACGAATGCCATACTGATCGCTCACAACCTTGCACCATTATCATACCGCAACGTCGATGAGGTTTTGTATCGTGAAAGCATGCTGGTTTTTTACGAAAAAAATAGCCTCATTCCCATTCGCGACATATTCATGAAGCAATATATTTTTGCCTGTGAGCAATATTTAAAATTCTAGATAAAAGCTAATTAAGTCCGAACATCACGGATTAAGGAGCTCCAAGCTTGAATCAATTCCCTTAAGGTAGATTCTTTAGCTTCGCCGAACTTTTCTTCCTCCAGTTCCACCCCCTATTCTCCAGAGCCCGTATTTCGGGTAGTTGTTCGACAAAGCTGATAATCTGTCTCTTTCCACAATAATCTCAGTTTTCCTAGTCTTAAGCTCCTAATCGCTTATATGGTCGATCAGCCTGACTTCATCCTTTCCCAATACATACCCGACGACAAATATCATGACGGCAAATAGTTGACCACAAGCATATTTCAGCTTAGACAGAGATTATGCAAGAAACATCGACAAAGGGATTGGAGCCTGTTATACTGCACGGGCAAAACGTGGAATAGCTTGAAAAGTCGAGTGTCTCAAGCGAAAACGCAGTTTGCAAATTATTATTCTAATGTTCACTATTTATGACAGGTACAATCAAAAAGCTTACAGATAAGGGTTTCGGCTTCATTTCAGTTGAAGGCGAAGAGAAGGATTTATTCTTCCACAGCAAAGGTTTATCAGGTGTTAGCTACGACGAACTCCGAGAGGGCGACAACGTCAGCTTCGAAGTTGAGGAGTCACCTAAAGGAAAGAACGCAGTTAACGTTCAGCGCGTCTAATTGACGGGGCTGTAAAAAGCACTTTCAACAAAAAGCCACTATCCGTAAAAGGTAGTGGCTTTTTTCGTAGAGAATTTCAGGGGAATCCTAAAATTCATGTGTCTATTTTGATTATCCATTTCGAGCAGCCTTTTCTCTCTTTGCGGCCTTTTTTTCTTTTGGAGAAAGTTTTGCTTCTTTCTTATCTGCCTTTCGTGAGCCAAGTCCTTTTGCCATAGTATGAGGTAGTGAGGTGGTAAAAATACGTGATGAAGAATAGCACAACCCACACGTGATATCCAATAATATGAATTCGGTGATATTCAGAATTGATTACACCAAGTAATAAGATTACAATATGTGCGCATGATTAAAATATATCAAACAGTCAAAAACAGCGTAGTGATGCTTGATGAGCCATCATTCGACACTTGGATTGAAATAATTTCTCCTACCGAAGAAGATATAAAGGGGCTCGAAAAGTTGGTAGAAATTGATGAGGATATTATTAGATCTATCCGCGATTATGATGAGGTGCCAAAAATGGAGAAATATGATGGATATGATTTTATTCTCTTGCAGACGCCAAAAGTAACGGTAGATAAGGATGATGAAGACGATGACGACGACGACGAAGTGTATTACAAATATTCCATAGCACCGCTGGGTATTATTTTCAGATCTAATTTGATTATAACCATCAGCGAAGGTAGAAACGATGTTACGCATTATCTCCGTACGAAGTTGAAAAATTTTCCAAAGAATAAAATTATCGACACATCGGACATAGCGCAATTTGTACTGAAGATGCTTCTTTTCACATCGAAAATCTACTTACGAGATCTTAAGGCTATTAATCAGAAGATGCGTCAGGTACAGAGAAATCTCGAGCTTAAGCCAAAAAACGAAGAAATTATGCATCTAATGGATTTACAGAAATCTATCGTTTATTTTAACATGGCACTATCGTCGAACCAGATCGTCGTCGAGAAAATAGCAAAAAGAAAATTTTTCAATAGCAGCGAAGATAATGAAGATTTATTAGAAGATATTATGGATGAAAATAGGCAGGCAATTTCAACCGTAAAAATTTACAGTCAAATTATTTCCAGTACATCAGGTACATTTACATCAATTATTTCGAATAATTTAAATGTCACCTTGAGGTTTTTGACCGTACTGACGATCATTATTATGATTCCAACATTAGTGGCAAGTGTCTACGGTATGAATATCAAGTTACCATTTCAGGACCTGCCTTATGCTTTCACTATTGTGATAATGATTTCCCTAGCACTTGCACTATCGGGAGCATTTTGGTTTTATAGAAAAAAGCTCTTCTAAAAGAGCGTATATATGCCCCAAATGAATCGCAACATCTTCAAAATTTATCTCTACTCGGTTTTCGAGATGATGCTTTTCACCGTCTCAATTCTTTTGCCATTTTTCATCTCAATAGGATTAAAGACGAGTGATATATTTCTCGTGCAGGCCATATTTGCTATTACCGTAGCGGTCTTCGAGATTCCATCCGGCTATATCGCCGACTTTATTGGAAGGAAGAAGATTCTTATTATCAGTGAAATCATCGCAATTATTGGATTTGGAATATATTCGCAAGCTCATGGATTTACCACAGTAGTGATCGCGGAAATACTTCTGGCGCTTAGCTACAGCCTCTATTCTGGCGTAAAGGAAGCCATTATGTACGACTCGCTTCTCCTCCTGGAGGAGCAGTCCACCTATCAGCAAAAATCAGGAACAGCGGGAAGTCTAGGATTTTTCTCAGAAGGAATTTCCTGTATCGCCGGTGGACTTCTCGCCACAATATCCCTACGTCTCCCATTTTACGCGCAGCTCATCACCACCGTCATCGCCCTGATTATTATTCTCACCTTCGTCGAGCCCACGCGCAGTCGTCCAAAACAGCACCATATAGAAAATTTTAAAAGAGCCCTCTTTGGAATTTTCCTCAAAGATAGAAGAATACTATGGTCATCACTTTTATTCGCTGCAATTTCATCTATTACATTCTGTAGCGTCTGGTTTTCTCAAATTTTATATCAAGAAAAGGGCCTCTCCGTCGCATGGTTCGGAATACTTTTTGCCATAGGCAGTTTTGCCGTCGCGCTCGGTAGCATCATTTCCCACCGCCTACAGAAGAAAATGCCGGAATGGGCACAATATATGTGTATCATGATCATCGTCCTTGTAGGATGCCTTGGAATGAACATACCGGCCATCTGGGCCATCGCCTTCACTCTCTTGCCTCGAATGGCATGGGGCATCCTCACTCCGCTCTCCCTCGAGGTAGCCAATCGTATGATTGACTCCGACCTGCGCGTCACCGTTCTCTCCATCCGCAATATGATCGATAGATTAATGTACGTAGTATTGGCCCCACTCATGGGCTTCATCACGGATAAATATTCACTACGAACGGCGCTCTCAACTTCAATGGTAATTCTCGTCGTCTTCGGAGGGATTACATTATGGAAAACAAATAGGGTTGGGGCACTGAGGAGATCATAACGATGGAATTATTAAAATGCAGTTGTATGGTAATGGCTTTATACAGCCATTTACTGCGCATTATTTCAACACACTTATCTCCCGTTTTCAAGTCGCGATACTCGTTATTGTGACTTCTTTTTGCTACAATACATCTACAAATTGGCTAAAGGAATAAGTCCTACACGATGGAGGTTCTCAAGGGAGAAGTTCCAGGGACTATTTCTCGTCGGTTTTTTTATTTTCTTATTTTAATTTCTTATGCTCAATATATCTTTGGTGGCCAGCCTCTCGGATAAAGTCTTATTGGAGCAGTGTGTAGCATATGGTCGCACAGCTCTACTGTGGAGGAATAAGTTTAGAGCACTGTTGCCGGAGGTGGAGAAGAGGAAGTTGTATCGGAAGAAAGGTTATAGAGATATGTATGAGTTTGGGGAGAGGTTGGCAGGATTAAGTATGGCGCAAGTAGCAGAGTCGTTAAACATTGCTCAGAGATTGGAAGATAAGCCTGTATTAAAAGGTTTATTGGAGAGTGGTGAAGTCAGTGTGAACAAGATAGTGAGAGTGATGAGTATTGCCACCGTAGCGAATGAGAGTGAATTGGCGGAGAAGATACAACTCTTATCCAAGAATGCCTTAGAAGTATTTGTACGAGATGTAAAATTATCCCAGGAATCAGCTTTGGAAAGTCTGCCCGGGCAGACTTTAGCAGAAGAGACATTCTCTTTTCTCCAGGAAGACGTAAATGAACTCGGCTTGAAAGGAGAAGTTATCCAACGACTCGGGGATCTTAAAGCAAAAGGCATAGATGTAAATGAAGCGTTATTGGAGTTTCTGAATCAAAGAGAACAGGAGTTAGCAGAAACAAAAGACCAAATCGCCACTCAACTTCCCAAATCATCCTCCAGATATATTCCAACAAGAGTGAAAAATATTATCAAACAGGAGCATGGAAACCAATGTGCCGCCACGCGCTGCCAGAAACCATCAGAAAATATCCACCACACAAGACGGTTCGGAAACATTCCATCCCATGATCCGAACTTCATGGCACCACTCTGCAGGGAACACCATCAAATAGCACATGCCATCGACATCAAAGTAGCGGAGATGAGGATAAGAAAATAATTCGCATCGCACGAAATCGCATGGATCACACAGGCACGAAATATTCACAACGTTTTCTCCGGATAAATCCTATACTCCAGGCAGTGATATTTATTACCTCCTAATCCATTTTTATCATACTCATCGCGATTTTTCCACCGAGCGACTCAGGTATTTTTCGACTGGAAATATTTTTATCAGCCACGGGATAGATAATATAATCATAATGAATATTCTCATCCGCCCATTTCTTCACTCCTGTCACGGCTTCTCTCCCATAACCTTTTCCATGAGCCGTTTTCTTCAGCCAGATGCCCATTTCTGGAGTCGAAGTATGTACATTATGCAAGCCGGCACATCCAAGAAATTCTCCAGAATCTTTTTCAAGAATCACAAGTTGCAAATTGCTTTTTTCGCGCAAGCCATTCAATGAAAAATTGATCCATTCCTCTGTTTCGGAAATATCTTTTGCCGGCGCCGGATACATATACACCGTAATCTCCGCAGAGAATTCCTTGAAAATTTCATCTCTATACTCCATAGAAATAGGAACGAGCAAAAGCCGTTCCATCTCAATTCGCTCCTGTAGAAAATCAGTACTCATGGTGGAATTTGTTTATTACACCCCCATCACCTTCTTAATTTCCTCAACTTTATCTGTTTTCTCCCAAGTAAACTCGGGTTCATTTCTTCCAAAATGCCCGTAGGCCGCTGTTTTTCTATAAATAGGACGACGCAAATTCAAGCAGGTAATAATATCGCCGGGGGAAAGAGGAAAAATTTCACGCACCATATCGGATATGCGCTCGTCCGAAACGGACTCGCGTGCCGTTCCAAAGGTGTCTACATAGATAGAAACGGGTTCCGGGTAGCCGATAGCATAGGCCAGCTGAACTTCACATTTCGTTGCCACACCAGAGGCCACGATATTCTTCGCAATGTACCGAGCCATGTACGCACCACTTCGATCGACCTTCGTCGGATCCTTGCCCGAGAAACATCCACCACCGTGTCGTCCCATGCCGCCATAGGTATCCACAATAATTTTGCGACCAGTGAGTCCGCAATCCCCAGGAGGTCCACCAATGATAAATCTTCCCGTCGGATTAATATGAAAAATCGTCCGCTCATCAATCAACTTTCCGCAAACCGGTATAATAACTTCCTTCAAAATATCTTCTTGAATTTTATTCTGCTCAACTCCGTCATCATGCTGCGTAGAAAGCACCACCGTATCTACTCGAACAGGCTTCCCGTCAACATATTCCACCGTGACTTGGGACTTACCGTCAGGGCGTAAATAGGGGATCAATCCTGACTTTCTCACCTCGGCCAATTTCCGAGTCAGTCCATGGGCCAACATAATTGGTAGTGGCATTAATTCCGGAGTTTCATCACAGGCAAATCCAAACATCATACCTTGATCACCGGCACCAATTTTTTTACCACTCTCTGCGTTATCATCCACCCCCAACGCGATATCCGCCGACTGTTCATTGATTGAGGTCAAAACCGCACAAGCCTTGTAATCAAAACCATACGTCGCATTATCATATCCAATTCCACGAATAATATTTCGGGCGATCGCCGGAATATCCACATAGGTCTTCGTACGAATTTCACCGGAAACCACGACCAATCCCGTAGTGGCAATACACTCACAGGCAACGCGTCCTTCGGGATCGTCTTTCAAAATAGCATCAAGCACGCCATCACTAATCTGATCACAGATCTTATCAGGATGCCCCTCGGTAACCGATTCTGAGGTAAATAAATGTCTCATAGCCGGACTATACTAGCGAATTTAACATGAAATGTAAAGGAGTCAAATTTGCGAAGTTAAGCTGTGACAGGTATAATCCACCTACTAAAGTCTCTATTTTCTCAAAAAAATCCCTCATGGAAACCAAGAACAACAAGTGGATGCTCTCTAGCATAGGCCTTTGTGGTATTGTTATTGGTATTGGGGTGGGGATTGGAATATCTCAGCTTCCGTTTTTCAAAGCAAAAACGGCTCAGGCAAATATAGTAGCAGCAGCTCAGCAGGCTCCTGGCCAGGCCACAAACGAAGTGGCGATGGTTCCGGTTAGCGCTGGTGATCACATTCGAGGTGGTGCCGATGCCAAGATCTCTTTCGTCGTCTATTCCGATACGGAGTGCCCTTTCTGCATACGTTTTCATACAACGATGCAGCAGCTCATGAAGCTCTTTCCGAACGACATCAAGTGGATTTACCGACACTATCCTATTGATTCAAATCATCCAACTGCTCGCAATGAGGCGCAGGCTCTGGAGTGTGCTGCGACAATCGGAGGCGAGGCGAAGTTCTGGGAGTATCTCGACAAGATGATGGAAATCACACCAGGCAATAACGGCCTTCCGGCCGAAGAATTACCAAAAATTGCCATGAAGATCGGTGTTGACGCTACGAAGTTCGGCGACTGTCTCAAGCAGAGTCCAGATGCTGCCAAAATTCAGGCGCAAGTAGAAGATGCGGAAAAAATTGGTGCCGACGGCACTCCTCACACTATTCTTATCACGCCGGACGGTCAGAAATATCCGATTAAGGGATATGTTGACGTCACGACACTCTCGAAAGCGGTGAAACAGATATTGAAGATATAGACATTCTTTCTTGCTCACTATTCACACTCCCATGCTCTTTGATATAAGCTATCTTGCGGCATTTCTCGGCGGCATGCTCACGCTGCTGCCATCGTGTGGACCATTTCTTTTGCCTGCATTTTTTGCCATCGCCTTCCGTGAAAAAAAGGAAGTGGCGAAAATGATTATGATATTTTTCCTAGGGCTTCTCATTACATTTATCCCGCTCGGGCTTGGCATCTCGATATTTGTCCAATTCTTTATAAAAAATCTTCAACTCGTGCAAACGGTTTCCGGTCTTTTATTGATTTTCTTTGGTTTCAGTTCGCTCTTTGGCTGGAGCATTATGCCGAAATTTCATCGCGCCGATACTCCGGAAAAATCAGATGCAGTGAGTATTCTTATTTTCGGAATGATGTTCGGTATCGCCTCTGGAGCCTGCACCGCGCCCACGTTCGGCGCCGTACTTACGCTTGCCGCCCAACAGGGCACGAACTGGCATACACTTACTATTCTTTTGACGTTTGCGGTCGGTATGATCTTGCCACTTCTCGCGCTCGCTCTTGGCTGGGATCACATTTCTGCCCGGGCAAAGAATACATTTTTTCATCTCGCCCTCCGCTTTACATTTTTCAAGAAAAAAATCTCCATCCCACTCACGAATCTTCTAGCCGCCACACTTTTCTTCGCACTTGGTATTCTCTTTCTGAGTGGCACTATTCATACATTTACCTCTACGGAATTTTTCACCGATCTTTCAATTACGTTGAGTGGTAAGATTTTGGCTTTATGAAAACATTGAAAGTGTAACCAAAAAGGCGTAAAATAAAAACCAACCTAATAAATTATATGACAAAGATACTTACGAAAAAAATCTCAAAGAAAAAAGTGCAAACAAATCCGCTAAATATCATGGAATTTTTTGGTAAGGGGAAAGGTATATTTGGCGATGGCCTGAAGTACCAGAAAAGTTTAAGAAAAGAGTGGAAATAATATCACGTTATAGATGTATCTCTTAGATTCTAATATTCTCATCTATCATTTAAATGGCGAAGGAGCTATTACTAGTTTTATAAAAGGCGAGATGCCGAAATTCATATCAGTGATCAGTGTTACGGAACTCCTCGCAAAGCCCTCTATAACCCTGGAGCAGGAATTTCTGATTACAAATTTTTTAGAGCAATTTCGAATGCTACCTCTTGACGTTTTAGTTGCAAAGAAAGCAGCTGAGTTTAAAAGAAAATATAACCTCACATTTCCTGATGCCATCATGGCAGCCACCGCAGAGCGCTATAACCTTATCTTGATCACAAGAGATAAAGGTTTTAAAAAAGTGTCCGAAATGAGGACGCTAGCTCTATAATCCAGCTTCAAATTCGCAAAACACTTGTTAAGATTGCAGCAATTGCTGCAATCTTAACAAAATGTGATAAAATTATGAAAGTTCGCCACGGTTTACGGTTTCTAGGAGTTGCTATCTGGCCACGCGGAAGAAAACTAAATAAACGATCCTTTGGACGAATTCAGGCAAGATTGAATAGTAAGAATGTCGCAAGTTATAGAGGTTTATTAGGGCAGCATTCCAATAAAAAGAAAATGAAGGAATTTTACTGGTCGACCCTGGAAAAGCACGCTATTATTGCGCCAACATCTCCTGACACGATCAATGCACAAAATTCCAGCAACCATGTCGACGCAGCATCCGGACAATGCGAATCCCGCATACTGGTGCGACAAGAGTTTTATATCAACGACGGACGAGATAGAGGAAGCGTATATCGCATTTCAGGATCTTGGTTTTGATGAGTATATGTGGGATTGGGAAGGGAAATTCGTGGACGAGGCGGTGATTGATAAATTATATCGTAAATATAACGCCTACTTCAAGAAGCATCCGCTCGGGAAAGATAAATTCCTGACCTACCGTATTCCGAATATTTGGGAAGAACGCGGATATCGACTCGCTCGCGCATTTATAAATATTGTGACTTCCGCGGAGCTTGCCGAGGAAATGGGGTTCAAGAATCCGCCGATCATTGAGGTAATTTTACCTATGACCAAGACGGCGAATCAAATTATAGAAACAGAAAAAACATTTAGGAAAGTAGCAAAACTCAAGTGTGAGATTTTTGATAATGGGAAAAAATGCACATTCAATCGGATAGATGTCATCCCTCTGATTGAAAGAGTGGAGGATTTGACGGGTGCAGATGAAATTATCGAGGATTATTTGAAACAGTATAAGAAAGAATATGGGCAGTATCCGGAGTATATGCGTCCATTTATTGCGCGTTCCGATCCGGCATTGAATTCAGGGCTTATTCCTGCGGTTCTCGCCTCGAAGGCAGCGATCAGTCATTATTATAAATTAGAAAAAAAATACAGTGTACCGATGTATCCGATTATTGGAACGGGCTCTCTTCCATTCCGCGGAAGTATTAACCCGGAAAATATTGCCGAGGCAATTAATGAATACGCCGGCATACGTACTATTACGCTTCAGTCAGCCTTTAAATATGATTATCCTCTGGAATCTGTCCGTAAGGCGATTAAGTTTATAGATAAGACTCTCCCGAAAATGAAACCAATTTCATTGAGTGAAAAGGAAATTGAATCGATTAAGAGAATTAATAAATACTGCGTAAAAGTCTACGCCTCGAGCATCGAGAAGCTAGCACCGTTGGTGAATAAAATTGCCGCGCACATTCCCGCACGTCGCGAGAGGATGCAGCATATCGGACTTTTTGGATATTCTAGAGGGATTGGGAAGGTGAGCCTCCCGCGAGCCATTACGTTTACAGGATCGTTTTACTCGCTTGGTGTCCCTCCGGAATTAATAGGAACAGGTAGGGCATTACGTGAAGCGCAAAACAATGGAGATCTAGAATTTATTAAGCGTCTTTATATCAATCTCGAGCGCGACCTAATGCACGCCGGTAAATACCTCAACAAGGAAAACCTCCTCGCGCTCTCCAAAACCTACCCTGAGTTCAAAAACGTTGTCATCGACATCCAGGAAATCGAAAATATACTCGGAATAGAGCTTGGTCCTCATAAGAATCATCACTTTCTCCATCGCAACATCGTCTCAAATATCTACTACAAGATGAAGATGAACGTTGATTTTACGGCCGACATTGTTGAAGCCGCGAAGGTCAGAAAGAGCTTGGGCTAAGATTTCTGATATTTTTTCTGAAAAAAAGATAACAAAAATCTGAAATATATCTGACATAATATGGCTGCATTAAGCCATTAAAATTGACTATTCATAAACGAAGTGCTAGCATCCAAGAATGCAGTACTATCAAGCAAAGGAGAAGAAGATCCGAGGAACGGACTTTAAGGAAGTCTACAAAAAATGCCGAAAATTATATAATGAGATTGAAAAGAAATCAAAAAGACGACCATATGTACGGTCAAGATATTTCGCAAAAAGTAAAATTTTCTTAGGACTATTTTGGCAACATATCTTTGAGAAAAATAACTATGGAGATCAAATGAGAAGAATGCAATATTTACCTTGTGCTATTGAGCTCATTCAAAACTCGCATTTTAATCCTACGTCTAAGGAGAATCCAAACAGAAAATCAGAGATACTTCACCGATTCCATGGCCAGACAGCTATAAAAGAAGTCTTTATTGTACAAATAAAAGAGGATATGAAAAGTGGCGAGAAGTTTCTGATCTCGGTATTTCCATCTGGATAAAAGAAAAGACCTTCCGCTAACTGTAGTGTATAAACTACGGGCCGAAGATCTTTACGAACCTATTATAGCATTATGTCTCTTTTTTTGCTACCCTAATCTCAGCTTTATTAATTACATACGTATTTCTTACCTTATGCGCACACCACTCTCCAATCCAAAAACTCTGCTTCTCAAATATGGTATTCGCGAGGTGGTAGATACGGCGCAGAAGATCAAAGAATTAGACCCGACATTTGTTGTCGTGGCGGAAAATATTGGCGATCCTATTGCGCGTGGCTGGACCGTTCCGCCCTTTCTCAAAGAAAATATTATCGCCGAGGTGGAAAAGCCTGGAGATCTCTCATTTGGATATTCACATTCACGGGGCAATCCGGAAACGAGAAAATGGGTGACGCAGTATGCGAAGAGATTTTCTCCGAGTAGCGAGCTCGATTATGAAAATGTTCTTTTCACGAATGGCTTAGGTGCTTCGATATCAGCGATGTATCAGATGTTGCCGAAGGGCGCCCGCGTCCTCCAGCCGACGCCCGCATATCCTGCGCACTCTTCGATGGAGTCGTTTTCCGCGGGCGCACCATCTATCCTCTACAGCCTCAATCCGAACAACGACTGGCAGCCCGATCTTGCAAATATGGAGGCGCAAATTCAGGACAACCCAGAAGTTGCCGCGATTCTCGTCATCAATCCCAACAACCCAACTGGCGCCGTATATAGCGCGGAAACTCTCGAGAAAATCGTCCAACTCGCCGAAAAATACAATCTGATGGTTATTTCCGACGAGGTGTATTTCAGAATGGTATTTAACGGAAAAACATTCGCACAGATGACAGAGATCGCCCACAATCGTGTGCCGCTCATCGTGATGCGTGGGCTCTCGAAGGACTTGCCATGGCCAGGGGGTCGCTGCGGCTGGCTCGAATTCCACAATACGCACCTCGACCCCGACTTCAAAAACTACGTCGACGGCATTAAGAAGAAAATCCTCATGGAGGTCTGCGCCGGGACACTTCCGCAGGTTATTCTTCCAAGAGTATATGAGCATCCCGACTTCGAAGCCTGGAACAAGCTCTACAACGATGAGCTCGAAGCAAACGCAAACTTCATCGCTGAAACACTTGGCAAGGTAAAAGGACTGAAGGTAAACAAAATTTACGGAGCATTTTATATGATGCCACTCTTCGAAGAAGGAGTACTCAATGCAAATCAGACACTTCCGATCGCCAATGAAGCAGTTCGTGCCTATATCGAATCAGAAGTAAATAAACCTGGCCTTCCACTCGACCAGCGCTGCACCTATTACATTCTCGCGAATACCGGTATCTGCGTCGTCCCCGCATCGGGCTTCCTATCACCATTCTACGGGTTCCGCCTCACGACGCTTGACCGTAACGATGAACGCCGCCGCGATACCTATGCTCGACTTTCCAGGGCGATAGAACAATACTTAGCTTCAGCAGTATAGCCTATTTGACAAACGCAACAATATTGCGTTAAGATAGTGCTATATGAACGTACTCACCGCGAAAAATTTGCAGTTCTCCTATGGCGCCGAAACGATTCTCAAATCGGTATCCTTCGATATTAAAAAAGGGGATTATGTGGGCCTAATAGGACAAAACGGCTCAGGGAAGTCAACACTCCTCAAGCTTCTTCTCGGACTCCTTCATCCAACAGGTGGAGAAATAGAGCTTTTTGGGGAGCCTATAAAAAAATTTAAAGATTGGGATAAAATCGGATATGTTCCCCAGCGATCAGGTATTTTTGATCAGTCATTTCCTGCCACAGTGGAGGAGATCGTGAACATGGGACTTTTGAAAATGAAAGACGATAAAGTAAATCGGATTCACCGCGCTCTCGAAATGGTAGAGATGGCTCACCTCAAGGACAAACAGCTTCGCGAGCTTTCTGGGGGGCAACAGCAGCGCGTGCTCATCGCACGCGCCCTCGTCAACCAACCCGAGCTCATCTTCCTCGACGAACCCGTCGTCGGAGTCGACACGCAATCCCAACACAACTTTTATCAAATTCTTCACCGCCTCAATAAAGACTTAAATATTACACTTCTCCTCGTATCTCACGACCTCGATGTAGTGGCTCACGAAGCCGATTATCTGGTCATGATGACCGAAGGCGAAATATGTGAATGTACCAAAGAAATGATTGAAAAAGATAAGAAAAAATATATTTCACTTGCTCATCACCACGAATGATTCTCCCCCAAATTCTCCAATACGACTTCATGATTCGCGCCCTCATCGCCGGGACGGTAATCGCTATTGCCGCACCGCTTATCGGAAGCTTCCTCCTGATACGTCGTTATTCTGTCTTCGCTGATACCCTCGCACACGTGAGTTTCCTCAGTGTCGCCATAGCGATTCTTTTTGGGTTCAACCCCATTCTTACGAGCATTGTAGGCTCACTGGTGGCCTCCTCGACACTCGAACACCTTCGCGCATCCAAACGCATCCAATCAGAAAACTCCCTCGCTCTCTTTCTATCTGGAAGTCTCGCCCTCGGTGTCGTGATCCTCTCCCTCGCCAAAACCACTACGATTAATATCAGTAGTATCCTTTTCGGAAGCATCACTACCATTACGCAGTCCGATCTCGCGATAATTGCCGCCATCGCTTCTGTTGTTATCATTACGATGATCTATAACTTCAGAAAGTTTTTTGTTATCGCCTTCGACGAGGATTACGCTCGCGTAAAAGGTATACGAGTAACGCTTCTCAACTATACGCTTATGCTCGCCTCCGCTCTTATTATCTCCGTGTCCATCACGGTAATCGGCATGCTTCTCATCGGCGCACTCATGGTAATTCCCGTTATTACGGCTTATCAGTTTAAAAAAGGATTCAAACATTCTGTAGCTATCGCTATCGCTCTCGCGCTCGCCGAAGTCTGGCTCGGCCTTACCGCAGCTTTTTATCTCGACCTTCCTGCTGGTTCCTCTATAGTTCTGATTTCCATTCTATTCTTCGGTATAGCTACCATTCTGAGGCGAAAGTAAGCTTAAACCTGGCTTTTTAGGGCTTTTTGTGATATACTTACCTATCATGAAAAACCAACCAAAATTAGCTCGAATGACCCTGGACGACTACCTCGACGATGATGGTGCCGTAGGTTCACATGTTGCCTCTGTGCGCCGGGCGGTCAAGAGAGCGGGGGCCGATACCTCGAAAATACTTGTTGCTGATATCAAGGAAAAAGATATTGTTGCCTCCACTCGGAGAGGAATTATTCATTTAGATAGAAATACTCTTAGAAAGAGTACTGATGCCGAGCTTGTACACCGTCTACGCCATGAGCAGACGCATGTAGAGGGCATCTATAACGAAGGTCTTGTCGAACTCATTATTGCCGAGCACAATAAAACAGGAAGAGATTTTTATAAGAGAGAGCAAGCAAGAGTGCAAAAAATTACAGATATACTTAGTCCTGTTGATGGAGTGAAGAGGGTGGAGAGGATGTATAAACAGAAAAAAATTAAATTATTGTATCGAACATTTCTCATCGCCGCGGCAAGAAAAAATATAAAACAAAACGTAGCGCACGAAATGTTTTTGTCTGCATTTCCGGAACTCGAACAGCACATTCGAAATAAAAAGAAAAAATCGGTTGTCAGAAAAATGGCTTAGGTAAAACAAAAAAAGAGGATACTTGTTAGACAAGTGATCCCCTTTTTTAAGTGAGAAGAAATGATTTATTTCTTGCTCTTCTTCTTTGCAGTCTTCTTTGCAACTTTCTTTGCAACCTTCTTAGCTTTTTTAGCAGCCATGGTGAAGTGAGGTTAAAAAATATTACACTTATAATGTATAAAGAAATGTGATAAATGTAAAGAGAAAATGTTATTTGCGAGGAAGAGTGAAGATATATATTTTTTAAGAATACATCATGACGCAATCATCAACAATCAGAAATAAAAATGAAATTCATATTCACACAGATGGTAGCTGTTTGGGGAATCCTGGAATAGGTGGATGGGGAGCTATTATTCAGTTCAATGATAAAGAAAAAATTCTGAGCGGAGGCGATCCTTCGACGACAAATAACAGAATGGAGATGACCGGAATTATTTCCGCGCTCGAATGGTGTAAGAAAAGTTTTTTTTCAAAAGATGAAAAAAAAGAACGACAACCGATAATAAAAATTCACTCGGACTCGAATTTAATTATTCAGACACTCCTGCAACATTGGAAAAGGAAAAAAAATACCGACCTCTGGGCGGAGATGGATAAGGCGGTGAACGACCTCGAGATAAACGACTGCAAGATCGAATGGATCTGGGTGAAGGGTCACGCCGAGAACATCATGAATAATCGCGTCGACAAAGTCGCCGTCGGAGAGTCTCTCAAGATCAAGAACCGTCGCTAATACGCGCAGTAGACCTACTTCAGCAAGGCATCGAGCTTATCCATGAGCTTATCTTTGCTCTGGACTCCCATGACCTTATCGACAACCGTGCCATTTTTGATAAAAAGAATGGTCGGGATGCTCTGAATAGCAAACTGGCCGGACACAACAGGATTTTCATCGACATCGAACTTCCCGATTTTTACCTTACCAGCATATTCTTCGGCAAGCTCCTCTATAACCGGTGCCATCATCTTGCACGGGCCACACCATACGGCAAAAAAATCAACAAGTACGGGAATATCGGATTTCATAACTTCATCGCCAAAATTTGCATCAGTGAATGTCATTTCTGCCATAATTGTAGTTGGTCAAAATATAATATAGGGAAACCGGATCAGTCCAATTCTACCGAAACCGGGGTACGGATAGCAACCCTCGACTTTGAAACGACCTTATCGAAGTTTCGAGTGAATAATTCAGGCAAGATTGAAGGGCAACGACCCAGGAAAGAGCTTCGTAGAGCGCACAAATAGGAAAGTTTACGAATAGCGAGTTTATAGATTGAGTTTCTCAGCTCACGTTTGTCCTTATAGAAAGGATCGGGAACGAAATTCAGGAGAAGGTAAGCCTGGTTGATCTCAGATACTTTTTGCGCCACAAAATCTTCCGGAACACCATGGTCCATGACAATTCGGAAGAAATATGTATCCTGGACTTTACGAATATCTTTTTCATAAGCTCCCAGGGTACAGGCGATGACATTATCAGAAGGAAGGGCGAAAATAATGATGAATTTATAAATTTCCTTTTTTCCATCAGCCACACTTAATCCAATAAACAGATGCTCATCATCTACTTTGGCTCGAAGCGGGGCGATGGTTTTTACGAACATCTCATCCTTAAAGATGCACTCTTCGACTTTCTTGGCTAATTCCTTGTCAATTTTAGCGATCTCCTTCATGCGTGCGGCCTTTCCTTTTCGCATGAGGTGGGCAAGTTTTACTAATTGTTCCTTATTGAAGTCAATGAACTGATATTCGAGTTGATTGATAACGGCTTGATACATCTGGCTCATCGTCGCGTAGAACTGCTCCTGGAAATCATCATAGTTGCTGCCAAATTGCGAGAGCATGACGACAACGCCATTTTCCATGGTAATTTTTACACAGTATTCATCATCATCGAAATCCTGCTGAGACATGAAGTGAATTGAGAGAGAGAAGGCATCGTGCTCACTGGGGATAATAACGACGCTCTCATCATAAAGTCGCACGATAGCTCGCCCCATTCCTAAATCTCGTTCTGCGGCATTGGATTGCTCAAAATAAGCATCAAACTCGGCGATGAGTTTCCCCTGTTTGAGAAAGAGTGCATCAACCAAGAAGTCATTTTGTATCTTATAGAGGTCTCGAACGAGCTGATCAAATGAACTACCAATACCTGAAAGTTCAAAATTTTCCTTCAGGAAGGTATGGACCATGATTCTACCATCGCCGACAACAAGCTCCTTGATGTCAGAAAAAGACACGACGCCACCCTGGTCATTGGCACCCTTGCCGCGCAAGCGAAAGCCCTTCTCGTAGAGAACGAGCTCACCTTCTTTTTCCAAGGTAACACGACCCGCAGGATTCATCCTGCGAAAGCGTAAATTATACGAAAGAGACATGGACGGGAAAAATCAATAACGGAATGAAAGGGAAACGAATGTATTGGTACTATACCAAAATCAGAAAGTTCAGTAAAGTGTAAGTTGTAGTTTGAAGCTGAAAAATGGCGTAGGATAAAGGAAAGATGATGATAAATATATCAAATCGTGTGAAAGCGGCAGTACTGGCTTCTATAATGCTTATGGGGGTTGCTCTTTCTGGTATGGCTTCAGCTAGTGTAGTATCTGAAAATTCCAATGATTTCGTAAGTGATACAATAAGTCCTGATGCGCAGTTTTCCGCGGTGGGAATTACGTGGAACGAATCTGTACCCCAAGGGACGATGATTATGTTTGATATCCGCTTTCTCCAGAGTGGAGCGTGGAGCGACTGGTACGCCGTGCCACACGATGGCGATCATAAGGACGAAGAAGGAGAGGGAGGCCAAGTGGCGGGTGAGCAAACGGCTTTTCTACCGGTAAATATGAGTAGTGCCTATCAGTATAGGACGATGATAATGGGGGATGGATTAGTCACACCGGCGATATCGAATATTACTATTACTCCTATCAATGCGAAGGAGGTTAAGAGTACAGGTATCACGAAAGGCCAATCGTACCTCTCGGCAGAAATTACACAGGATATGATCCCTCATGATCGCATACAGATTATCTCACGTGCAGGCTGGGGCGCTGATGAGTCACTAAGGAGATATAAAGGAAGCGAGGCGGTACCGCCAACTGTCAAATTGGATGCCGGATATATGGATAAATACTCCGATGAGCTACAGATTGTAAAAAAAATGACGACAAATGAAAAAGGAGAGCTGCTCTCCTGGCCGATAGAGTATACCGAAAAGGTAACCAAGGTGATCGTCCACCATACCGCATCTACGGCGAATCTCAACAATCCAAAACAAGCAATTCGTGATATTTACCAATGGCATGCGATGGGGAGGCAGTGGGGAGATATCGGCTACAACTACATCATAGATTCTCAAGGGAATATATATGAAGGAAGATATGGAGGAGAGAAGGTGATTGGGGCGCACGCTGGAAAGTCTAACGCAGGTGCCATTGGAATTTCTGTAATGGGAAACTACGAAACAGGGGACGTATCAGACGCCTCGCTCGTTGCACTCGCTCGGCTCATCTCCGAAAAAACCAAAATCCACGGCATCGACCCCACCGAAAAATCAATCTTCCGAGGGCAAGTTACAAACAATGTTCTTGGTCACCGAGATGTAATGTCTACCACGTGCCCAGGGAAAAACCTCTATGACAAGCTTCCATTCGTCGCTCAGTTAGCCAAGACCGACCTGGAAACAACAGTGGAAGAGCCTTTATTCAAAAAGCAAAAAGATGCGGGTTACAATTTTGATGACCAGAGTGGAGTATTCTATCTCTCACTCGACCCCGAGAAAGAAAAAAATCTCACCATTTCTATCAAAAATACGGGTACGCAAATATGGAACGCATCCACCTCTCTCGTCGTAAGTGATTTTGACGCGCTCAAAGACTACATTCAAGTGATGCCGCCCAGTGGACGCGTGACATTCCCATTGGATTATGCAAGATCGATCAGCCCGGGTGAGAGTGCGAACTTTACCGTGAAGCTCGCGGGAGGATTCAAGAGTGGTCTCAAGACCATCAAACTTGTTCCGGTAATTAATGGAAAAACGAAATTACATAAATATATTGGAATTTCCACGCAATCAACACCAGCCATTTTTTCATATGATGTTGTGGAATCTTCACTGCCTCCGAAAGCGATGAAGACAGGAGAAAAATTCACGGCATGGTTTGATCTGAAAAATACCGGCAATGTGAACTGGCAAAACTCAGGAAATAAAAATGTGAAGTTAGGGGCGGACCATCCTAGAGACAAGGCGGGTGCATTCTCGACGATGAGTGGCACAAGAATTGGCTTATTGCAGCAGTCAGTGGTCAAGCCGGGCGAGGTGGGTAGATTTGTAGTCACCGTCAAGGCACCCGATATAAACGACACAATTACGCAAGCCTTAACGCCGGTCGTTGAAGGATTGACGTGGATGGCAGACAAGAATCTCAACCTCTCGACATTTGTATATCAGAGAGATTTCGCGGCAGCGACAGTTGGTATTGTGCGCATAGAGGCACCAGCGAATACCACACAAAACACCACAATACGAATCAAGAATATAGGCGGGCAGACATGGGACAGATCGAATGGTGCAGTAACTCCTCTTATCAAAAAAACAGGAGTGTCACGAACGAAAATCATATCTACTTCAATGGTAGAAAGTTCGGTCGCACCGGGAGAAACGGGAACATTTACGCTCCAGGTAGGGCTCCCAAAAACATTTGCCTCCGATAAGCTCAAATTCGATGTCTATATGGGAAAGGTAAAGATGACCAAAAAAACAACAACGATACATATAAAGAAACAGATACAATCGCCTGTGGTTGTGCCCCAGGTTCCCCTATATACCCCTTCATATACATCTCCTGCGTCTTCGTCCAGCACAGCGCCGACAACACCAGATATGGTCACGCAAGGGGTCGTACGAGTGCATATTGGATTTACCGGAAGCACGCCGGTGATATCAGCGTCAGAGCCATTTCAGCTCGATTTAGGAGGTACGACACATGCATTTTCCTCTAATGAAAAAGTAGCAGTGACGGTCTCGGGCGGAGCATATTCCGTTACGGGATCTAACTACTCTCAGGTAGTGAGCAGTCCTCCTCGATTTACAACTATTTCTCCGACCGGAATTATGCGTATTGATAACTTCGAGCGACGACCGGAGTGGGACGCAACACTAAATGACAACGAGTTCCGAGGAATTCTAGAAGTTAGATCAGAGGGCGTCATTAACGAGATTGGCATCGAGGACTATCTCAGGGGAATGGCGGAAACTCCCAACAGTGAGCCAATGGAGAAAAAGAAAGCTATCATCGTTGCTGCCCGTACCTATGCGGTATATTACTCGACAGTTGGAAAAGGAAAGAAATTTCCAGGTAAGCCATATGACCTCGATGACGATCCTGAACACACTCAGAAATATCGAGGTTACGGTGTTGAAAAGCGCTCCCCAAACTCCGTGAAATCCGTAGAGGATACTCGTGGAATGGTTATAAAATATCTTGGAAGAATAGTGCTGGCGCCATATTTCTCTACCAGCAACGGAACAACACTTAGCGCGCGCGAGGCTTGGGGCTGGCAAGACGCCGCCTATCTTCCATCGGTAGATGACCCATATTGCGTCGGAAGGATCCGTGCCGGCCACGGCGTAGGGATGAGTGGCTGCGGAGCGCTGGGTATGGCAAAAAACGGCAGTACCTACGACCAAATCCTCCAGTACTACTACAAAGGAGTCACGTTAGAAAAAATCTACTGAGATAATGGAGTGAATATTTCTCCCCGTACCGGTACGGGTATATTTATGCACCATTATCCATTTTGCTGTCTTTTTGCTGTACATTTGGACATACCCTGTAGAACAGTAGTGAATATGGAAATAAATAAAAAAAGAAGTCTTCACAGTCGCATGTTTTTTCCCTACAATACGGCCATGTACACACTCGCACTCGACACCACCGGCTACAAAATTCATCTCGTTCTTTTGAAAAACAATACCGTCGTTTTCGAACGTGATTGGCGCTCAAATATGAATGAAGATGAAACAATCACGAAGACGCTTCAGCATCTCAACGAGCTTGAGCCGTTTTATATGCAAAAGCTTACGAAAATTATTATCAATGAAGGTCCTGGAACTCTCACGGGAACTCGTGTGGGCGTCGCTATGGCCAATGCACTTTCCTATGCATGCAAGGCACCTTTAGTAAAAATTTCCACGAACCAGATTTGGAAGGCAAGACTTCATAAGGAAGGTGTAAAACTTAAACCACACCTCCTTCTTCGTATTACCGAGCAGGATCTCTACCTCGATGATGCGATAATTACGCTCGCGGATTTCGTGAAACAAATGAAGAAACTCAAGAAGCGATCATTCGCCGCTTATGGTGAACTCACTCCGACACAATTCACAGAAATCAATAAAAATAGAAATGTTACCTGGATAATCGAACCTGATCTTTTGCCTTTCTCTAGCGCTATTTTGCAGATCATCGAAAAAGCAGGAAATGGTGACATGAAATATGCGAAACCGAAATATGCGAAAGAACCAATCATTACCGAATCAAAAAAAGAAGTATTAATTCCACGTATGCAAAATAATCTTCCGGAGAAAAAGGATAAAAAACCTACAAAAAATATACCATCTAAAAAAGCGAAGCAGGCTAAATTTTCCAAGCCCGCTAAAGTAGTGAAGTCCAAACCCATAAAAAAATCCAAGAATATCAAGAAAGTAAAACCAACTCGAATTGCGAAACTAGTAAAAAAGATGAAATCAGCACTGAAAGGTAAGAAAAAATCTAAGCGATAATATGGAAAAAGGAATATTATACATCGTCTCAACACCTATCGGAAATCTCGAGGATATTACCCTGAGGGCTATTCGTATTTTGAAAGAAGTAACGCTCATTGCGGCTGAGGATACGCGTCATGCCACTATCTTGCTGCATAAGTATGAGATTCGAACACCCTGCGTGAGTTATCATTCGTACTCAAATGATTCAAAGATTCAATCAATCATTGAAAAGCTTAATGATGGCCATTCGGTCGCACTTATCTCCGATGCGGGTACGCCTGGAATTTCCGATCCCGCCTATACGCTTATTCAGGCGGCTATCGCCGCAGAGATTACGATCACGCCCATACCCGGTCCATCAGCGCTCCTCGCTGCGCTCGTCGCCTCCGGCCTCCCTATGCACCACTTCCGATATTACGGCTTCCTCCCATTGAAAAAAGGCCGTCAGACTCTTCTGACTTCCTGGAAAGCCCAAGCGGAGTCCGGGGATCTCGATGAGACCATTATTTTTTACGAATCTCCCCACCGTATCGCCCGCACGCTCGAAGACCTCCAGAAGCATCTCGGCGATACAAGTATGAATTGGAACATCGTCCTCGGTCGCGAACTCACCAAAATCCACGAAGAGTTTATGCGTGGTTCGCTCACTGATCTTATTCAAGCCTTCAAAATCAAACCACCAAAAGGTGAGTTCGTCGTATTGATGAGCTACAAGTCGTAAACTCGTTTACATATTCTGGAGCGCATGCTCAAACGCCGCAGAATTTCCGCGGATAATTTCGAGCACCCTAACGATTGATTCATCGCCGGAAAGCATAATAGGCGAAAAGTGACGCCCGGGAACCTCTTTCCACAGGACATCCGCCTCGCTACTCACAACATGATTATGAGTCATTTTTTGAGCGTATGCCCCCATGAGCTGGTCGTTCACGGAGGTAACGAGCGAGATGGGCATGCCGCGAACAAGATCAGGATTCAATTTCGGGGAGGTACCACTTGTAAGAGTCTGCACAAACCAAGCAGTCTCAGCAGGAAGCGTACTCGAGGTCATTCGGTGAGCTGAGGCACTTTTCGGATCACCCTCTCCGATAAACGCGCGAAAGGCATCTTCATTGCGGAGCAAAAAACCTTCTCCGCTAAAAAGTGAACGGGTAACATCTGACAACGCCCTCCATGCGATATTCGTGAGAAACCCAGGAGTTCGAAGCATAGCCTGTGAATGCGGAAGTGCTACGGAATTAATAAGTGTGGCTCCTCGTATTTGCCCCTCTGCAAAACCATATGCACCAGGATCACTAAGTTCATGGGCAATAGTTTGACCTCCCTGGCTGTGCCCCATAAGAGCAATTGGCGGTACTGTCATGCTTTCGTTATGGTCTGCAAACTCATGATGAAGAGCTCCAAGAAGTATTGTTACTTGCTTGGCAATATGGGCCTGAAGTGTTTTGACGCCCCACCTTCCCTGATGGGTGACGAGATCTGGGCTTCCGCGACCTCCATGCGCATAGGCAACCCCAATAATACCTCGCGCCTCCATAATAGGAATAAGCGCCTCGAGAATTTTATCGGTAAGCATGGACGTTGGCGGCTGCATGTAGCCACTTTGCTGGATAAGAAAGCCATTCAGGCTTTTGTGATTTTTTGGGGCAAAGAAAACGACTCGTCCCACGCCTTCGATATCACCCACGGAAAAATTCATGTCCTTGTGGCTGATGACTGCCTTGTCTCTCAGCTGAGGATAAGGAACGCCATCGACGCGCATTGGTGTTGAGTCATAGAGCTTTGCGACAGCTTCAGCATAAGAGTCACGAGTGACGATTCCATATTCAGCACCATCTGGCGCTTCATCTAGAGGTCGATATCGGTCTTGATACGCTTGATACATAGAAAAGGCATGAGATAGGATACCTAGGAAGTGAATTATACAATATTAAAAAAAGAGCACAAGTGTATTTCACGCGAATCGCGAAAATAACACAGCTTCATGCATATAGAGACGTTCAGAGGATTATTTTTTTTGGTGTGGTATATGTTTTGTATACTGTTTGTGTATACGTTTGTATACGTTTTGTATATATCATTACGAATAGGAAGCACCGATCTCGCGAATCGCGTCATTCCTGGCTCAAAAGCCGAATCTACACCACGAAACTCACCAACTTATTCGGAACATATATCTCCTTTTTCACGCTCGCTCCCTCCAGATATTTAGCGACACTCTCGACCGTCCTCGCCGTCCGCAAGGCCTCTTCTTTAGACACGCCGGTTGCCAGTACTACCGTTCCTCGAACTTTTCCATTTACCTGAATAGCGATTTCAAAAGAATTTTCGACTAACATCGTCGGATCAAACGACGGATAGGATGCATTAAAAATACTCTCCTTTTCTCCAAGGTACTCCCATATTTCCTCAGCCATATGCGGCGCAAGTGGAGCGATCAATCGTGTCATCACTTTTTTATCTTCCATAGTGACACCAACTTTCATCGCCTCATTTACAAACTCCATCAGTCCGGCAATCGCAGTATTAAACGTGAAAGCTTCTATGCCTTCAATAACTTTTTTAATCGTTTTGTGAACATTTCGCTTCGAAGATGCATCGTCAAAACCAGGATTTACTTCTCTATCAGACATTAAATTCCAGAATCTATCTACAAAACGAGAAACACCGGTAATGCCCTGGTCACTCCAATCTCCTCCGGCCTCGAACGGTCCCATGAACATGAGATACATGCGGAAAACATCACTTCCATATTGAGAAACAAAAGCATCAGGCGAAACAACATTGCCTTTGGACTTCGACATTTTCGCACCATCTTTTGTGACCAATCCTTGATGAACGAGTCTCTTGAACGGTTCCTCGAAGTCAATATATCCCAAATCATGCATTACCATGTTGATGAATCTCGCATAGAGTAGGTGCATACACGCATGTTCCGGACCACCGATATACATATCTACAGGAAGCCATTTATTCGCGAGTTCAGTGCTGAATGCACCTTCTTTCATACGAGCAGCCGGATATCGGAGGAAGTACCAGCTGGAGTCCACAAACGTATCCATCGTATCACTCTCGCGCTGTGCGTCACCTCCGCATGTTGGGCATTTGACCGTCATAAACTCATCAACAAAAGCAAGAGGGGACTTGCCGCCCTTTGGTCGGAACTCAACATCTTCAGGCAATAATACCGGCAACTGTTCCTCTGATAATGGTACTTCTCCGCATACATCGCAGTAAATCATGGGAATTGGCGCACCCCAGTATCGCTGCCTGGAAACTAACCAATCACGTAATTTGTAATTTACTTTAAATTCCGCCAAGCCATCGATATGCAATAACTCCGTAATTTTTTTCCGTGCCAACTCGCTGCTTAATCCTGTATAGTCACCGGAACTTACGAGGACTCCATCATCTGTGAAAGCCTCGCCTTTCGCGATACTTCTATCGTCAGAGGGCTTCACGACGGTTATCATTGGCAGCTCATATTTTTTTGCAAAGGCGAAGTCTCGTTCATCGTGTGCTGGAACGGCCATGACCGCGCCGGTACCATACGTCATCAAAACGTAGTCCGCGATCCAGATAGGAACACGTTTTCCATTGACGGGATTCACCGCATACGCCCCGGTCTCTACACCTGTTTTATCTCTTCCTTCAGCGCTACGATTGATATCGGTTTCACGTTTTGCCGACTCGATATATTCGGCCACATCTTTTTCAAAAAGCTTTTCAGTAATCTCACTAACCAAAGGATGTTCAGGAGCCAAAACCACATACGTACATCCAAATAATGTATCTACTCTCGTCGTATAGACCTCGATCTTTTTCCCCGAACGCCCAAAAACCTCGAACTGTACCGTCGAGCCCTCGCTACGCCCAATCCAATGCTGCTGCATCAATTTCGTCTTCTCCGGCCAATCCAATCCGTCGAAATTCAATAATCTCTCTGCATAAGAGCGGATATTGAAGAACCACTGCGTGAGTTCTTTTTTCG
>CALRDN010000016.1 GCA_943354965.1 Candidatus Peribacteria bacterium
ACTTGCGTGGTCGACCCTCGGTGCAGGTTATGTAGTATCGATATTTGAACCTTAATTCTTCTTTCTTCTTTTTCTTTATTTTTCTCGTGTAAAAATGTAGGATTTTTACGTGCACGGTGAACAGCAACTCGAGGCTCTTGTCCGAAATTTTTTTCTGGTCAAATCTGCGGGCTACCGTGAGATGTCCATACGCCAAACGGCTCATATTGAAACAGCCGGTATGTCTATTTCCAGCATACATAAAGTAAATAACCTGCACGTTTGAGCTGATGATATCTCCACGCGCTGCGAAGCGCCATGAAGGAGATGAAATACGCAAACCAATGCCACGGGGGAGGCTGCGGCCTGACGCACCGGGATCCGGACATCATCAGTCAACAAGGTCGCCTCATGTCGCCTATGGTTACTTCAACTCGAAGAATCGTCAGGTGAACTTCAACGCCAACAATGCGGATAACACCAACGCTAACTTGCGTGGTCGACCCTCGGTGAAGGTTATTTACTTAAGAATATCTCGGTCCTATGCCTGCGTCTGCGTGGATTTCAGCCAGCCACCGAGCATACGTCCAATTTCTGCGCACTGTGCCTGTGTTTGGAAGATTTTAGTATTGTTGGCGAGATTGAGTTCGAGGTAAAGTCGTAGTTTGAGAACTGCGATTTCCAACTGACTTCCGGATTTGATGAGGTATGCGGCTTTCATGGGTTTTGGCGCATTCTTGGCCATAATCAGGTTTTCCATGCAGGATAAGATGGAGTTTTCCAGGCTGAGTCCAAGTGAAAGTTTCCATCGTTTCTCGAGTTTTATGTTAAGGTCTACGATGTTTTTATAGGCATCATATGATTTATTAATAATGGGCAACGATTCCATAGATTTGAGTTTAGAAAATATGTGGGAGAGTTGGTTTGCATTCCGGAAAGGAAAACGCGCTACCGCTGAGCTGCACGAGTTCCAATACTACCTCGAAAAAAATCTGTATGATTTGCATAAAGATTTGAGCGAGGGTCGCTATCGGCACGGCGAATACCGGAGATTTATCATATGTGATAATAAACGACGGGAGGTTTGTGTCGCTGGTATGCGTGATAGAGTCGTTCATCGCTTGGTGTACCGTTTTTTGGAGGGAATCTACGACAAAACCTTTATTTACGATGCTTGGTCCTGTAGAAAAGGCAAAGGATTGCTGGGTGCTATTGAGCGAATAAGCGGCTTCCTGAAGTCGGTTCCCAGCTCTCTCTCTCTCTCTCTCTCTCTCTCTCTCTCTCTCGGTGCGAACAAGCTAACAAACCTCCAATATGGATATGGAAATGCGATGTGAAGAAGTTTTTTGATAGTGTTGATCAAGAGGTTTTGCTTAAGATCATCTCGTTGCGCATTAAAGATAGCGTAACATTTGATCTTCTGAAAGAAATAATCGGCAGCTACACCACCATCCCTGGCGAAAAAGTTGGATTGCCAATTGGCAATCTCACGAGTCAAATTTTTGCGAATATTTATATGAACGAGCTTGACCGGTTTATAAAGCATCAGCTCAAAGTGAAGATATATGTTCGATATGGTGATGATTTTGTCATTATGGAAACGGATTGTAAAAAACTGGAATATTTGCGAACAGAAGTTATATCTTTTCTGAATAATGTGCTGAAATTACAGGTGAATCCGAAAAGTAATCAGATACTGAAGCCGCGTCATGGACTCAAAATTCTCGGTATGAAGTTTTGGCAATCCGAGAGGAATCTTTCCGAACGAAATCTTCTACGAATCAACGAGCGCCTCAATTCGAAGAACCTTCCGAGCTACGGCGGAATCATAAAAAAGCACGGTAATAAGAAGCAGATTAAGAAGTTTGGCTGGTTGATATATGAAAAGTTACTAGCTTCTATTGCTTGAAGTTCAAACTTCTGATACAATTATCATACAAACTTCTATTCAAACTTTGTATGACCAAAACGATCTCCAAAAAAGAACTCTACCGCAATCTCAAAGATGTAAGTGATGATGTCATTCAAAACGGCACAACCTATACCGTCGTTCAGTATTCCAAGCCTGCATTTCAGATTACGCCTTTAGATGTAATGCCAAAGAAAAAATATCAAAAAACTGATATTGAAAGGTTTATCATCCACGAAAAAAGCTCCAAGAAAACAAACCTTTCTACAACCTATAAACAATATCTCTACTCATAATGGTTATCCTTGATAGTTCGGTTGTAATTGCCATTTTCAAAGATAGTGATGTTCATCATGAAAAGGCAAAAGAAATATTTTATCGGGAAGATGATCTCGTGATACCAAGTTGTGTATTAATAGAGATACTAAGTATATTGAAAATGAGAAAAGGCTTGGAGGCGGTACAAAAATGCACAGAATTTCTCTATAATGCCGAAAACATTGATGTATATGAAATAAGTAATGAGCTTGTTGATGAGGCGATTGCATTTTATGTAAAACATAATAATAATCTCTCATTCACTGATACACTCCTTCTCGCGCTAAGCCAAAAAACAAAAATTTCACTTATTACATTTGATAAAGAGCTCGAAAAAATAGCTGCTAAGATGTAAAAATACTATAATGCATTTATGAGAAATAAAGACGTTCCGGAAAAGAAATACAGCAGAAAAGATGGTGAAAAATTTATGTTCACAGGGCGAGATTCATCCCTAAGAGATCTCTCAACAACCTATAAAGATTGCCTGTACGGGGGTAAGTCGAAATGGGGAGAGAATTAAAAAATATTCAAAAAATATCACAAACAGATTCAGCTTCGTGCCCGGGCACAGATTTTGATTACAAAAATTGAGCATGTCAAAAACTTCTCTTTCCACCCATATCCATAGCATAGCATCCCTTGTGGAAAACTTCCTCGATCACTGCGAGGTGGGGAAAAATCAGTCACCGCGAACATTGCAAAATTATCATCACTATCTTTCACGTTTTCAAAAATGGGCGGGAGATATTTCGCCGAAGGATATTTCGCTCGATTCTGTTCAAAAATATCGACTTCATTTAAACCGTCTCACCGATGAAAAAGGTGGTACTCTCGGCATAAAAACGCAGAACTATCACATAATCGCCCTACGAGCTTTTCTCAAATATCTGGCAAAAAACGATATTGAATCCCTCTCGGCAGAAAAAATTGAACTCTCCAAAATTCCCGCTCGCACAGTCGAATACCTCACTCGCGAGGAACTGGAAAGAATGTTTGAACAGCCGGACACATCGAATATCAAAGGCCTGCGCGACCTCGCGATTATGGAGACACTGTACTCTACCGGACTTCGTGTTTCCGAGCTAGCAAATCTCAATCGCGCACAAGTTGATCTAGATCGACGTGAATTTATGGTCAGAGGAAAGGGAAGAAAGCCACGTATCGTTTTTCTTTCAACTCGTGCCGTAGAGCGCCTCCGTGAGTATTTTTCCTCACGGACAGACAACTTCGAACCTGTATTTCTGAATCACGGAAGAGGAAAGGCAGGCTCAATCGACGACATCACTCTCAGTGAAAAACATCGCCTCACAACCGTCTCCATCGAAAACATTGTCCGTACCACTGCACTTCACGCCGGCATTATTAAGAAGGTCACTCCCCATATTCTTCGCCATTCTTTTGCCACAGAACTTCTCATTAACGGTGCAGACATTCGCTCGGTTCAGGAAATGCTAGGCCACGCCTCTATTACTACTACGCAGATTTATACCCACATCACGAACCAGCGGCTCCACGAGGTGCACGAAAAGTTTCATAAATAAAAAGAAGTCGGTTATACTATCGATCGTATGATTAAATTTGTAAAAGTTGGTAAAACAATCGGCGACAATGCGATTTTGGATAACATCTCTCTCGAGATAGAGGGCCAGGAGTTCGTATCGATAATCGGGCCTTCCGGAGCGGGAAAATCGACATTGCTGCATTTGATTATTGGAGCCGATCGGATAAGTTCAGGATTATTGTATGTGGATAATTACGACCTCTCGAATATGAGCGAGAAGGAGCTTGCTCTCCTACGAAGAAAAATTGGAATGGTATTTCAAGATTATAAATTATTGGCTGGGAAGACGGTGTATGAGAATGTGGCGTTCGCGCTCGAGGTCTGCGGATATGATGAAAAGTTTACACAAGCGCGAACCAACGAAGTACTCAAATTAGTAGGAATGTATGGACTGCGCACGAGTTTTCCTCGTGAGCTCTCCGGAGGAGAGAAGCAAAAAGTCGCCCTTGCGCGCGCCCTCGCCGGCAATCCTCCCCTTCTCATCGCCGACGAACCTACGGGCAATCTCGACCCACAAGCGACAGAAGAACTCATAGAACTCTTCCAAAAAATCAACAAAATGGGCACCACTGTTATCCTTGCCACCCACAACGAAAAAATCGTCAACACCGTCAAGCGTCGCGTCATCGAACTCCGTGCCGGCAAAGTCGTCCGTGACAAAATGGTCTCGGGCTACAAAGAAGAATAATAATTACAGCGTAAATTCCTCATCGCTCAGTGTAACTCCCAGTGGCTCAACAACCACCTCTCTTTTCCCTGCGCCATTCTCAACTTTTCCTGCAACACACGCCTTCAGGCCGCATTTTTTTGCGATTTCCACAACTCTTTCTCCATCCTCCGCGTTCTTCACAAATACCGCCAATCCAACGCCATAATTGAATACAGAAATCATATCTTTTTTCGACATGTCCATTTCTTTTTCTACAAAATCAAACACGCTCGGTACCGGAAGCATCGTATCAATCACATACCGTAATACCTTCTTCGATCGCATTAATTTCTGCCATCCATGACCAGAAACAGGCTCTAAATTCGTCACGCTCACGCCCTCCTCCATCAAATCTTGTACGAGTTTCGTATACAAAATCGTCGGTGCATTAATCGCATCGAAATACAAACGACCGTCAGGGAGTTTTGTTCTGTACCCGTTTTCCAACTTCCCCGCCAACTGTCTCAGTGTCGTAAATCCATTATCATGCGGTCCAGAACTTTCTATGAAGACAATCGTATCGCCCGCTGCAAGTTCCATTCCATCAATAGGCTTCTTGCCAGCAGGTACAAGCCCAAAGAGGCTACCTGCAATATCCAACTTTCCCTCAATAATTTTTCCCTTCAACTGCGGTGTCTCTCCTGAGAAATAGACGCATCCAACCTGTCTGCATCCCTCCACGAAACCATCCAGAAATCCTTTCATAAATATTTCATTGAACACGAGCTCAGGAGTGCTTGAAGGAAGATAGAGTGAAATCAATACCGTCTGCATGCCCGTCGCAGCCGCATCATTCGTCATTACTGCTACCGTTTTAATTCCAATGTTGTACCAAAATTTTGTAGCCTCTTCTAGCGCATCAGCGCCTGTTCCCGTTCCCAAATCTTGAGGTTTCGCATCGTCGCTCGTTCCCAATCCCTCCGGCAAAAGTGTAATCTGTAATTCTTGTGCACCACTCGCGATAAACGGTTTCAAATCTAACGAAAAAACATTCGCGCTCGCACCAAATCCTGATGGTGGAATAAACCCATACTTCTCGGCAAACTTCGCCGTCTTCTTTCCCGCTTCAATAAAAGCTCTCTTCGCGCTGTCCAGTGCACTATAATTTACATGGTCGAACATGGCTCTATTTTACCATGAAAATGTATTTTAGTAATAAAAAAGTGTTATTTATGAGTTTTTTAGCTTTAAAATCTAAGGTGCGAGCTTTGAATTATGGAATCGCCTGGAAGGTCTCTCTATGTATCACTTTCGATAGGATATCCTACGATATACAAACCCATAGCAAGTTGATACTAAAATGCTATTAAATTGATATCCTTTCAAAAGTAGATCAAATAAGACGTCAAGAACCGTCCCCAATGAATATTAGGCGATAACACCTCGACAGGTAAAATGACATAACCGTGTCAGAAAAATAGCAAGAAAATTTCAACCAGATGTCAGGGAAATGTTAGATCCGGGTGCTACCGTAGCGTCATGACATCTAAAATCCTTATTGAATCTATCTATTACCATGCGTGGGCAACGGCTTCGAAATCCAATTTGAGCCTGTTACATAATCTACGTGCACGCTTCACTTCATTTGAATATGCATGGAAAAATGCCACAGGCCAGCTCCTTGCCACACTTTCTCCTGAAACGGACATCATAATGCAAAAAGCAAAAACTGATCCAAGGAATGAGTGGGAAAAACTAGAAAAATCGACTATACATCTGATTTTACAGGAAAATCCCGACTATCCTGCACTTCTAAAACAGCTGCCACATCCGCCGATTGGCATTTATGTGCAGGGAAATATTTTCAAAAATGCATCATCAACAAACCCCCTTACGCAAATTCTCGCAGACTACACTCCCCTTAGCGTAGTTGGCACGCGTCGGCCTTCCCCTTATGGCATTATACAGACACAAAAGATTATTCAGTCGCTCGCGCAAACCAAAACATTAATTATCAGCGGACTCGCTCACGGTATAGACACGATCGCGCACGAAACAGCTCTTCTCGAAGATCTACCGACATGGGCGGTAATTGGACACGGGCACAACGCCTTTTCGTATTCCCGCATGCCACTTGTAAATCTCATCCGCGAATCAAATCTCGGATGTATTATCTCCGAGTACGCGCCAAACACGCCCGCGCTTGCCTACCATTTCCCGCAACGCAATCGCATCATCGCCGGGCTCTCCCAGCACACGCTCGTCACGGAGGCACCAATCAAATCGGGAGCCCTCATAACAGCCCACAGTGCCTTCGAGATGAACCGCGAGGTCTTTGCCCTCACCGCAGACATCGACCGTACCGACTGCGCCGGAAACCTCGACCTCATCGAAAGAAGCATCGCCACCCCGATTACATCCTACAATCAACTCCCAGGGATACTCCATGGTATCGCGAAAAACTCGCAGCAGTCTCTATTCAAACCACCTATGCAATTCAGCGACACTGACCTCCAAAAAATCATCGACACGCTCACCTACAAATATGCCACACCCGTATCTCAACTATTAGAGTCTACCAAAATTCCTACTGTCGGCCTCCTCTTCCAAAAACTTTCCGAACTCGAAATCGAGGGACTCATTGAGCAAGTTCCGGGAGGATATAGACTGAAAAAGTAGAAACTATACGGCAATATTTGTCGCTTCAAACACCTCCTCCATCGTGGTTAATCCCTGGAGCACTTTCAAAATTCCATCTTCTTGCATGGTAATCATGCCTTTTTTTCTTGCAGCCTCGAACAACTTCGGAGCGCTAGTCTTGGCCAAAATTAACTCCTGGAGCTCGGCATCGATCGTGATGATTTCTACAATAACAACTCGTCCCTTAAATCCGGTATTGCTACATTTTTCGCAACCCTTACTTACGAGCATATCAGTCGGCAGTACTGCTAGCGTAGGAATCTTTACGGTAATATCAGGAACAACGGCCCGAATAGTTTCGATATCTTTTGTGAATTTCGTTTTTTCATCTTCAGTCATCGGACGCTTCTCTGCGCACGCGCAAAGTTTCCGCACCAACCGCTGCGCGATGATGGTATGCAACGCGGGAGCCACAATAAACTCCGGCAATCCCATATTCACAATACGGGGAATAGTTTCTATGGCGCTATTCGTATGCAACGTCGATAGCATCACATGGCCTGTCAAAGCCGCTTGTGCAGCCACGGTAGCGGTTTCCAGATCTCGGATTTCACCCACCATCACTACGTCCGGATCCTGACGCAAAATCGTGCGCAAGCCACCGGCAAAATCATATCCGTGCGTCGGATCAATCTGACTCTGCGAAATCCCCGTCAGATGATATTCGATCGGATCCTCAAGTGTAATCACCTTCGCATCCGGCTGATTAAATTTTCCTAACAGCGAGTACAGTGTCGTAGTTTTTCCTGATCCAGTAGGCCCCGTGACCAAGACCATTCCGTGAGACAGACTGGATAATTTTTCCATTTTTTCCAAATAGGCTCCTTGGAATCCCATATCGGCAAATCCCAATAACGACCTTCCGCTATCCAATAATCTACAAACGAATGACTCGCCATATTGCGTAGGAATACAGGAAACACGAACATCAATCTTTCGATCATTGAGTGCAAACTCATACCTTCCGTCCTGCGGAATCGTCGTCACATTCATCTTCATTTTGCACTTATATTTGAGCTGATTCACGACATTCAAATACGTCTTCATATCCAAATCAAAAACTTTGTGTAGCTCACCATCAATACGAAATCGTACGCGTGCACTCTTCTCTTCCGGCTCGAAATGCATATCGGACGAACCCGTTTTCATGGCTCCTACTTCAATCAAATTCAGTGCCTCTTCTGAAGTAACTTTCTGAATCTTATCTTTCAAATCAGACAACAACGTAATTTCTTTTTCAAAAGCACCGACGCGAGCCTCCTCTACATTCGTCACAATTTCCTGTTTCTGCATCGACTGCTGCGCATCAAAAACCATGACGACTTGATTCAAGCTTTCCTGAGAACAGAGATGAAGTACCACTTCGTATCCGTCCCCTTTCCATGCCTCTATCTTCGTCTTAGTTTCGGCAAACTCCGGATCCACCACCGCAACATGTAATTTTTTTCCAAACAAAATAAACGGCATCAATTTATCGGCCAACGCCTCCTCCTTCGTAACTAGCCGCAACAAATCCGGATTGATCGGCATCGTACTTACATCCACATAGGGAATATTCAACTCTGCCGCTTTCCCTACAACTTCCTTCTCATGAATTCCACGATTAATAAAATCGAGAGCCTGCGACATCACCGGCGCCTTTCCGTCGGCCGTCACTGGCGCAGTGCCACCAGCCGCACTCTGTGCCTTCAAATCCTGTACCGCCGTCTGAATTGATGAGTTATCGGCCATAAAGTATTTCTAATAAATGCTTCGTATATATCCCACCATTGTACCACAAATCAGCTTCAATGTCACGCATGAAAAAACCGCCTCCAAGTACGAGTACTACAAGAAGCGGTCTTATTGTTTTTTAGCCTTAAAGCGGGATTGATTGATCTCTATAACCCCTGATTTCTTGATCCTTTTGCTCGACGGATAAGCTCATCCCGCAATTTTTCCGCATCTTCATGGGAAAGGCCTGGTAATATTCCCTCTGCGCTAGAGCCGAATATTCCGGAGCGTGATACCTGTGCAGATGCACCTGCGGTTTGAATATTCAAGGCGGAAAGCCCAAGCATACGGGCCAAGAGTCCACGATAAATATCTACATTCTGAATTCTGTCGTAAGGTATGGTTACATACTTTTTCGTAATAACGCCAAGTTCCTGGCGAAATCCATCTTCTCGAAGTTCGTAGAAATAGAAGCGGTACGTAAGTCTAGCCCAAACATAAAGTAATCCGGCGAACACACAGACGAAAGCGATGATCCATCCGATATAACCCATGAGACTTATATCATCACTAATTTCTGATACCGCAGTAACTGTCCATATTCCAAGAATAATGGCAAGAAAGAGCCAGCGAAAGAATGAAGAAACAAAGAATAACCAGACGGCTCGAGGATGTAATTTTTGCATACTATTATTGAGGTTATGTTTACGAACGATAGCAATATAGCACGATTTCCTTACGCAACCTCCTTCACCGCTGCGACGATCATCTTCGCCTCGTCTTTCGTGATGCCCTCGAGCCCTACGATATCTTTCTCGCCCAAGCCTTTCAACTGACCAACAGCGGTCAAACTTGCGGCCTCAAGTTTCTTGATAATTTCTGGACTGAGACCCTCCAGGTCGGCAATATTCTCAACAACCTTCTTCTCAATTTCCTTAGGAGATAGCTCGTTGAGATCCTTGATATCCAATTCCCATCCGGTCAAAATCGATGCCAAACGAACGTTCTGTCCCTGTTTGCCGATAGCGAGTGGACGCTGGTCCGTAGCGACATAAATGCTAGCGCGTCGTGAATTGTCATTCAATACGATATGAGAAATCTTCGCTGGAGAAAGAGCAGCTCGGATGTATTGATCTGGTTTATCAGAGAAAAGGATAATATCAATACGTTCGTTATTAAGCTCATCCATAACAGCCTGTACACGGACACCTTTCTGTCCAACGCATGATCCAATTGGATCGATTTTTGGGTCACTAGAAGCCACGGCAACCTTGCAGCGAACGCCAGGTTCACGAGCAATCGCCTTCACCAATACCAATCCGGATTTCACCTCGGGAATTTCAAGTTCCATTAATTTCTGTACCAATTTTGGATGTCTTCGAGAGATGAGCAACTGTGGACCCTTCGTTGTCTTGATAACTTTATCCAAATATAATTTCAAACGCTGACCGCTAAAATATCGCTCGCCGGGAATTTGTTCTTCTCGTGGCAAGAGTGTGGTAATTTTGCTATCCAAATTTACATAGACGTAATCACCATCAACACGATGAACCATAGAATTAATGAGTTCATTTTCACGATCCTTGAAGACATCGTACATGACATCGCGTTCCGCCTCCTGAATACGCTGAATGATGACCTGTTTTGCTGATTGCGCTGCGATACGTCCGTATCCTGCCGGAGTGACATCGATACGAATTTCATCACCAACTTTCGCCGTTGGCTTATATTTCTTCGCCTCCGCAACCGTCATCTCGAGCTCGTCATTTTCAATCGTTTTCACAACCGTTTTGACGGCGAATACCGTTGCATTTCCCGAGTTGTCATCGAGATCAACATCGACATTCATATCACGCGTACCATAATCTTTTTTGTACGCGGCACGAATCGCCGCCTTGATCGTATCGATCACTTTATCTTTTGAAATACCCTTCTCGTCGCACAGCTGCGCAATGGCCGCTGCAAATGGTGTCTGCATACTATTTGGGGATTAAGGAGTTACGGAAAAAACCCAGAATGAATCTAAATTCACCCTGTGTACGGATGTACTGTATCAAGAATTGGGCTTAAGGTCAAGTAGGGGCGAGCTAAAGCTAAAATCATTCATTTCTCTCAAATACAACTACTCCATCCTTTTCCTTGAATGTAATTTTAAACTGATCAAAAATACCTTTTCGACCCAAAAGGGGAATTTCCACCTGTTCACGACTAATGAGGATAGGAACAAGAAGCGAATGAGCGCCAAATAGTATACTTACTTTTGCCTTTTTCGCATGAAGGATAGTCTGATTTGCGGCTTCAATTTTTATCTCCACGGAATTAATATCGTCATATTGTACCCAAAATAACGAGGCATCATATTGGGACATGAGGGTGAAGTCCGCACTAGTATCAATCAGAAACTCAAAATACTTCGCAGATAAATTTCCCTTCTGCAACTTTGCGGTGAGCATTGGCCTACCGTGCCGATAATGTGTCTCAAACGGCGATATATTTACCATAAATTCTATTGACTAAAAACTCTTTTTTCTCAATATCTGCCATTACTTTTTTGGCTTTTTTGAAAGCAACTACAGCATTTTCACCAACCCAAAGTATTTTTCCATTCCATGAAATAACAGTTTTCCCAGGATATTTTCTTCTCATGACGGCTGATATTTTTGGAGATGTAATCATAGTTTGAATAGTGAGACCGGGTAAGTATCCTTTATCGTACTGCTGGGGATTATAAAGTGTCAATAAATTTACTTTTTACCAATTACCTCATCCAGCACCTTAATCACCATCGAGGTATCAAATCCCCTCCCGACGAGAAACCGGAACATTTTTTCATACTGCTTGCGTGGTTCCAGATTTTTCCCGCCCAACAATCTCAATTTCTTCTCTGCTGCAGTTCTGGCCGCCTCCAGCTCGCTATCGGTTCCACCAGCGGCTACGTTCGACCGACTCTCCTCCTGGTGAGCAATGAGCACGTCTGAGATAATATCGCGGCTGACACCCTTTGTGATGAGCTGTTGTGATATCCATAACCTCCCATGTGGACGGCGCGCCATCGTGTCACGAATAAATATCGCCGCCAACTCACGGTCATCTATATATTTTTCCTCTATCATGCGCGCAATCACGCGATCAATATCTTCCTGAACTACCTCCCCACTCTTGGTGAATCGGGTAATAATCTTGTTTCGAAGCTGCTTTTCAGTAAGCCTCACCCTTCCGAGCGAACGGAGAGTATATCCAAGTATGGTATCATAAGAGACCGGACCAGTAGGACCTTTAAGAGATGCTTTTCGACTATCCATCATAAAAATATATATTAAAAAAAGTTCGGGGGCCCTCACTCACTACCCCCGAACCTTTACGTGAGCATTATTACCAAAGGCATAGGGGGAAAGCAAGGGAATTTCAGGTTGACTAGCCATTATTTCAAGGTAAAACAGTCTACTTCCGTGGGGTATTATTTCAAAAATAATCTGACTACCCGAAGCTAGTTCAGGTTTGGGAAAATGTGGTTATTTTTGCCCGCCAGACACGAGCTAAAAGCGAAGTGTCCTGATTGTAGGTTTCTAGTAGTCTAGGTAAACCAGGACACCTCGCAACATGGTATTATTCTTGTTCAACAGCCTCCAACGCCGCCACCGGCACGGCATCCTGCTGAAGGTTCTGTTTCATAAGTGCACGTACCTTTAAGTCGAGCTCAGTAAGCATCTTTGGATGTTGTTCGAGGTAGTCCTTGGCATTCTCACGTCCCTGACCCAGTCGCTCCTCGTTGTAGGAGTAGAAGGCTCCGGATTTCGTGATGATCTCATATTTCGTTGCGAGATCGAGCACATCACCCGTGAAGGAGATACCCGTTGCGTACAAAATATCAAATTCAGCGATCTTGAATGGAGGTGCTACCTTGTTCTTCACGATCTTCACTCTTGAGCGAATACCGATGAACTTCTTGTCATCGCCAGTTCCCTCTTCGAGTTTGCCGGCAGCTCGAATCTCAAGTCGTACTGATGAATAAAACTTCAAGGCATTGCCTCCAGGTGTCGTCTCTGGATTGCCGAACATCACGCCAATCTTCATACGGAGCTGATTAAGGAAGATGACCGTAGTACGTGACTTTCCGATGAGAGCCGTAAGTTTACGCATGGCCTGACTCATGAGACGTGCCTGCGCTCCCATCTGGGCATCGCCCATCTCTCCCTCGATCTCTGCACGTGGCGTGAGAGCGGCGACAGAGTCGATAACGATAATATCCACAGCATTGGATGCGACGAGTGTCTGAACGATCTCAAGTGCCTGTTCGCCGCTATCCGGCTGGGAGATGAGGAGGTTATCCACATCAACACCAATACGTCGTGCATAATCCGGATCGAGCGCATGTTCTGCATCGATGAATGCTGCCTGTCCACCCGTCTTCTGCATCTCCGAGAGAATATGGAGAGCGAGGGTAGTCTTACCTGCACTTTCCGGTCCAAAGATCTCGATAATACGTCCTTTTGGCACACCGCCACCGAGCGCTACATCGAGCGAGAGTGATCCAGTTGGAATCGTCTCGATGGCGATTCGTGCAGACTCACCCATACGCATGATCGCACCCTTACCGAAACTTTTCTCAATTTGAGAGAGTGCCATCTCGAGAACTTTTCGCTTCTCGGGATCCATTGCAGGACGTTGAGATGTAGATACATTTCCTTTTGCAGCAATCCCTCGGTGTGGATGCGCAACTTCGAGTCCCTCTTTCGGGATGACTTTCTGCGTAGTCTTTTCTGCCATAAAATAAAAAATAAAGAAATAAATATCGAATGTGAGGTGAGTATAGGGTGAGCATATACTCACCGTCAACCAACACACATTGACATATTACTTATACACCGCCAACTTAACATTTTCCTGACACGGAGCTACTTTTTTTCCACTGGGGCAGGGGCCGGATTTGGGGCTGCAGGAGCCACCGGCGCACCTCCAACAACTTCATCATAATGAAAAAAGGAACGTATGCTCTTCTCCGTACCAAAGGCAACATTCTTGGTTTTGCAGATATTACATACATACACAAACTTCCTTCCGAACTGTCGCGCATCGACAATTTTCTCACAATCTTTGCAATAAAAAGCGACACCTGTAACCTGTTCTCTTTTAAACATAAAAATTAGAGTAATGTATCTTGTCTGCGAACTATTTGTTCTGCGCTAATGTCTTCAATAGTTTTCATTCGATCTACTGGCAGTTCAGCAGAATAGTCCCTTGGGGGGGTACCAAAATCGGCCACTTCCGCGACTTCACGACGACTCTCTCGTACCTCCTGGTATCCTCTTACTTCCTGATGTTCTCGCGCGACCGGCGTATAATCTTTTTCCGGCATTTTGATAAGCGGCTCAAGACGAGACTCCATATCACTAAACCGCTCACGACGTTTTCGGAGAGTATATCCACCGTAAATCATCATGCCGACACCAATAAGTGCGATCCACATGCCAATACCCGCTGACTTGATGGCGATATTCACACCAAATCGTGGATGGAAATACACAGAATTTGCGAGAAGTAATAAAAATGCACAGAATCCACCGGCAATCATGTAGTACGTTGCCAATTTAGAAAAAATCATCTCAATCTTTTCCCGAACGGTATAATTAAAAAGTGTAGCAATGGCTGTTCCGGAAAGTCCCAAAAACAAAATACCAATCAAATACAATGGCCCGGTAATACCAAAATACGTATCGCCGGTCTTGAAGGCGTCGATGTCGCTATACCATGGCAGAATGACGCTTAGCGCCATCGCAGCCGCTCCCCAGAAGACGATCTTCTGGTCTGAGGGTAAGTCCTTGATCCGATCTATAATATTTCTTCGTGCCATATACGCTGTAAAGATAGCAAAACATGCTATAGTATACAAGGCATGAAAATAGCTATAGATATCAGAGAAGCGGTTAGGTCCAAGCGCACAGGAAAAGGGTGGTATGCTTTTCAAATGATCAAGCATCTTTTGGAGCTGAACGAGGACAATGCTTATATCCTCTATACCGATCTGCCTTTTGCTGATTTTGAGAAATATCCTCATGTGCAGATGAAATTTTTTCCGCCAAGTGCACTACGTTGGCATTTGAAAGTGTTGCAAGATGTGAAAAAAATAAAACCCGATATATACTTCGCCCCATCATCATTTATCGTGCCCGCCCTCGCTCCTAAGTGGCTAAAAGTGGTAATAACCGTTCACGACCTCGTAGCGTGGTTATTTCCCATGCGACATAACATGAAGGCTACATTCATAGAACGATTGACGCTTCCACGCGCGCTTAAAAAGGGTGCCTACGTCACGACCGTTTCGGAAAATACGAAAAAGGATTTGATAAAAATATTCAAAACAAAAGATGAAAAAATTGAGGTAATTCCATGCGCGGCTAGTGAGGCTTTCAGGGCTTTCTCCCATCAGGAAATACAAAAATTCCGCCATGAAAAAAACCTTCCCGAAAAATATTTGCTCGCCGTTGGAACGCTTGAGCCGAGGAAAAATATGAAGACACTTATAAAATGCATGAGCCAGATTCCCGCGGATATAAGCCTTTATATCATTGGAGGAAAAGGATGGCAGTATGAGGAGATTTTTGACGAGGTGAAGAAAAATGGATTGGAAAATCGTATAAAATTTCTTGGATATGTTGAGGAAAAAGAGTTACCTTTGTATTACAATGCCGCGACCTGTTTCATATTTCCATCGCTCTACGAAGGATTCGGAATTCCGCCATTAGAGGCCATGCAGTGCGGTTGCCCGGTGGTTTGCTCGAACACTTCTTCTCTTCCGGAGGTAGTAGGAGATAGCGCGCTATTAGTGGATCCCCTTTCATCAAGCGACATGAGTAAGGCGATAAATTCTATTCTTTCAGATAGCAAATTGGCTGACAGTCTTCGAGAAAAAGGACTCGCTCAGGCAAAGAAATTTTCATGGGTAAAGTCCGCAGAGAGCTTGCAGGAGATATTTAAGCGTATATACTAGAGACAACATGAGCAAAATCAGCTTCAAAGCAGTCGGAATTATCTGCAAGGACAGCATCGGAAAGGATGTGAGTCGCTTGGAGTTGGTGATAAAAAAAATGGAAAAATTAGGCGCAAAAGTGCTTATAGATGAGCGTGGAGGCATCGCCCTCAAAATAAAAAAAACATACTCTCAAGAAGAGATATGTAAAAAATCATCATTAATCATTAGCCTCGGCGGCGACGGCACCTTGCTGCGTACGGCACGAGCGCTTTGCTCAACAAAAAGCCCCCCAGTCCTCAGCGTCAACATCGGTCGCCTCGGCTTCCTCACAGAAGCAACGCTCGAAGACTTCGACGAAAAAATCAAACTCATCCGCGCCGGAAAATTCAAAATCGATACTCGATCCATGCTCGCAATCACACTCAAGAGAAAGAGTGCAACGACAGTCATGACGAAAGATTGTAATCTGTTAGCCCTAAACGACGTGGTGATCAATCAGGGTTCATTTGCGCGATTGATAAAAATGAGTATAAAAATCAACGATTTAGATGCGGCATTGTTCAAGGCCGACGGCCTGATCATCGCATCCCCTACCGGCTCGACCGGTCACTCTCTCTCTGCCGGCGGCCCCATCGTCCATCCAAAAGTCGATGGCATCGTGATAACTCCCATCTGCCCCGTGCTCCTCTCTATGCGCTCAATCATCATTCCTGACAGACGCACGATCTACATAAAAATCGAAACCGAGCGCAAAGAACAACAGACAAAAATCGGCCTTACCATCGACGGCCAGCAAACCTACGACCTCGACTTCGAAGACGAAATTTCCATCACCCGCGCCCCGCAACAACTCAACCTCATCCGCGCCGAAGGCCGCAACTACTACAAAACCCTCAACGACAAACTCGGCTGGGGAAGGGAGAAGTAGAATGTTTCCATTATCTGATTATTTGACTTTCGTACATTTTCTGTCATGTTCTGAAATTTCGGCGCCGAAATTTTCAGCTTTAAAAATGCCTGTTTTAGGGAATAAAGATGATTATGTCATTTTATATGGGAATAGCAATAAGCATCATCTAAAAAGACCCAAGTTTTTCCAGCGCAAAAAAATATGCCTTCCTTAAGCCATTTTAATAATCCTTAAAAGCTGGCATATGGTAATATTTTATTTTTATTTCTTGATTCATTTCTTTTCCCGGGAAAACTTTTAGCTTTAAAAATGGCACTTTTTAAACATTAGTAGTACTAAGAACTCATAGATAGAAAAGTCAATGTGTTAATTTTTGAAAAATTGGGGCTTTTTTAGGCATCATCACACGCTAATTATTTATACCTCACCTTCAAATAAAGTATCGAAGAGGCCAATACTAATCCCATTGTATTCATGACGGCGAGAGGTCCATTTTGAATAATAATTCCATAGATTGCCCAAAGAATGAGTCCAATGACGTAAACAATGTATCTCAAAAGAGAAATGTCTCTGGTGAGTTTTGTTTTCCAACTTTTGATCACCTGAGGTAGCAACGAAAGAACAACGAGTGATCCAGCAGTATATCCCAAAATATCAACGGTTTTCATGAATGAAATTTTATTTCCCCTCCCTAATCACCGCCTGCGCAGCCGCTAATCGGGCGATTGGTATTCGGAATGGTGAGCAACTCACGTAATCTAATCCGATTCGGTGGCAGAACTCGACTGAGGCCGGTTCTCCGCCGTGCTCTCCGCAGATGCCGAACTCGACATCACTTTTTACGCTGCGTGCTTTCGTCACGGCCATCTTCATTAACTCACCAACGCCATTCAAATCAATCGAATCCGATGGATCTCGCTCCAATACGCCTTTATCCAAATAGTCTCCCATGAATTTTCCAACATCATCACGAGAAATTCCCCAGGTGGTTTGTGTCAAATCGTTCGTTCCAAAAGAGAAGAAGTCAGAATGCGGAGCTAATTGATCGGCAACCAAACAGGCTCGCGGCAACTCAATCATCGAACCGATTTTATACGTCACGCCGCTCGCCACCCCACGAACACCAACATCGCACACCGTATAACCACCCTCGCATACATCAATAATTCGTATCGCTAATTCTCGGAGCATCTTCAACTCCGCGGCACATGCGATCAGCGGCATTTCGATTTCCGGCAGCACTACAATTCCCTCACGCTTAGCAATCACGCACGCCTCCACAATGGCCTGCACCTGCATTTCATAAATCTCAGGGAAGGTAACGGCCAATCGGCAACCACGATGACCCAACATCGGATTTACCTCATGGAGCTGCTCGGTAACCAACTTCAACTCCTCAAACGTCACACCCAACTCAATAGCGAGTTCCATAATCTTCTCATCTTTCTGTGGCAAGAACTCATGAAGTGGTGGATCCAACAATCGAACCGTCACAGGGAAACCATTCATGGCCCTAAATAATCCAACGAAATCTTCTCTCTGGAATGGCAACAATTTTGCCAACGCTTTTTTCCTCGACTCCACACTCTTCGCCAGAATCATCTCGCGTACGCTATCGATACGTGACTCGTCGAAAAACATGTGCTCCGTGCGGCACAAACCAATTCCCTCAGCACCATACTCACGAGCAACGGTAGCATCATGCGGCGTATCGGCATTCGCACGAACACGCATTTTTCGAATCTTGTCAGCCCATCCGATGACCTCCTCGAAATCTCCGGAAATTTCCGGCTCCAACATCTCAACCTCACCCAACATTACCTCTCCGGTAGAACCATTCAGTGTAATAGTATCCCCTTCCCAAATTTCCAAATCCCCTACCATGAACTTTCGCTTTTTCTTATCAACAGA
>CALRDN010000017.1 GCA_943354965.1 Candidatus Peribacteria bacterium
AGTCGAAAAACCTCGGAACCTGACTCGGAAGCTAAAACGAGTGAAAGTATTTTAAATGTTAGAGCTAAAGTCGCTTCGGCTTCTAAAAAATAGAATTCCCTTGCAAAATTTAGAACTTGGAGCTCCATCGTAGAGGATGTTCGGACTGGATGCAATTTTATATTCCTAAAATCCACTTAGCGAGTACCGGTTTATATTACCGCCAAGATTCATTCTTGCGTGTTGCCATAGGTTAACAGGCCCCTGAGCCTGAGAGAGGCCATCGTCCATCAGATGGAGAAATCCACCGACATGCACGAGTCGATCCTTTTTATTCATTCCATCTACGGCTTCACGTAATTTTTCTGTCTGATATCGCACCCTTTCAGGTCTAAAAGCCCACATTGAATCCTTAACTATTTTACTAGCCTCATCTTGTGCCATTTTCCCGTCAAGGTGACGCTCAAACATGCCATAGGTCGATGGATCAAAGGCTGTTATTTCATCTGGATCATATGTTTTTTCTTCTTTCTTTAATAAAGAAAGCCATTTGTAAAACATTTCCGCACCAATTTCGGGATTATGTAACGATTCTAGATCTACTTCAATTCGAACATGAGCTGATTCCGTTGGAACAATTTCTATAGCATACTGTCTTGCAAAATCTTGCACAGCTTTTACCTCGCCACCCCAAATACTTTTTGCATTTGCCTGATCATATAAGCCTGGATCAATTTTGAATTCACAAAATACATCACGTATTGCTTCTTCGGTTTGTGCACGAAGTGCCTTGATTGCTGGGTTCTGTAAAAAATTCTCATATTCAGGCCCTTCCCATTCAAGCGCAAGAACGTCTGGCCTAAGCCTTTCAAGTCCACGAATGGTACGATTGTATGCCTCGGGATCATTATGTGCAGCTCCTAGAAAGTGTAGTTCCATTTTACAATCTTATAAACAAAGCTCCTCACCTTTTTTCACAATTGCCTTACGGACACATTCCAATAATGCAGCGGAGGCTTCTCGATTAATTTCTGATCCACCTCCTCCGCATCCATCAGCCCCATCTTTATCATACCAGCAACCTCCTGAGCCATACGTAGCAGGGGCGGTAGGATCGCATGGAAGCCCGATAGATGTGGTACGCCATTGAGGCAAATCGCTATTTGGCATAAAGAGATCCCAAGCTTTCCATTCTTGATGTCCTAGATCCTGACAGGCATTCTGCAAACTCATATCAAAACCATCTGGGCGCGGAACCATAGAGTAAGGCTTGAGACTGATTTTTTTCCCTGCGATTTGATGCATTACGGCAAACGAGCGATCTGGCTCCTGGGGATTAATCCTGTATCCCGAAAACTGACCATCGCGCGTTATAGTGAACCCTGCCTCTGCTCCGAGCATTTCACAACTTTCAGCATCTGCATCACGAAGTTCTTTTGGTCTTGGAGCAACATTCGAAACAATACCATCGAAGCGGTATTTCCAATCCTTGTACCACTCTTGAAACATATCATATTTCCCATATTCAGGTTCAGTAATATCAAGACTCTTTGCAACCTCAAGACAGGGGTCAGATTCAGGAATACTTGATTGAGAGTCTCCATTTATTCGACGTATTCGACCATAGGAATCATTAGCTTTTGCTTCGACCACATAATCAGTGGCAGCGATATCTGTATCACACGCACCGAGTGTCAGAGAAAGAGAAAGGGCAGTGGAAAGTAAGGATGGTCGATTCATGTAAAAATGTTTAGAGGAGTATATTCTAACATTTATATAATAACTGTCAAGTTTTGCAAAATGACATCATAAACAAAGCTAAATCAGCTTTGAAATCTATTGGAGCTCCATCGTGGAGGATGTTCGGACTATTTTCTGCTCCTTACTTCCTGCTCTGCCACATATTGCCTGATAGCCTTTTCAGTTGTGAGCCAGTTTCTGTCTTCTTTATGTGCGTCAATCCGCCCCTCTTTTGCGAGTTTACTGAGATAGGCCTGACTGTAGGTACAAAACTTCGTAGCCTCATGGAGAGATATCCACTGCTCTTTTTGTTCAAATTTTTCTTTTGAAGGAGTCAGTGTGTTGAGATATATATTCAGCGAGCGCAGTACGGCCTGTGCGATGAAACTGCAAAGCGGTTTGTAGTTTCTACTGTCTGCGTCGCGCAGGGCACGATAATATTTTTGACGATCGGTGACCTGAATAATCGTCATTGGAAAACCATATTGCATGAGAAAAATATTCATAAGCAGTCTTCCCGTTCGACCGTTTCCGTCTTGGAAGGGGTGTATGTGTACGAATTTATGATGAAAAGTAGCGGAGAATTCAACAATATCCATTTTTCCATAATTTGCTCGTGCCCACTCAATGAGCTCTCGCATTTTTATTGGAATTTCAAATGAGCTCGGCGGCATGTGATCCGTACCAGTAATAAAAACATCCACTTCGCGATATTTTCCAGCGATATCTTTATCGATACTCTGGATTATGAGGGCGTGCAAACTCCTGATGAGGTGCTCGGAAATAGTATGAGATGTTCCGTGCTCGATCAATTCATAAAGATAATCAAGCGCCTCTTTGTGATTCTTCGCTTCGAGATGATCGTTAAGCGATTTTCCTTTAACGGTAATACCTTGCTGAATAACCCAGTAGGTTTCTTTCAGTGTTAGGGTATTGCCTTCGATAGCATTCGAATGATATGTCATCTCTATCTCAAACCTCTCTTTGAGCTTTTGAAGCATTGTTGGCGAGAGTGGCCTGAGTTTGTTGAGCTTTGCGAGTTTCTCCTTGAGGAGATTTTGAATGGTTTCTGGAATGAGCATCGGTGTTGCCGTATGGGTTGGATACATAGGAATATTACCCTATCCAACCTATAAAGTCAAGAATTATTACAGATAAAAATCAAAGCTGTTTTAGCTTTAAAATCTTTGGAGCTCCATCGTAGAGGATGTTCGGACCTTTTGTCTTCCCTCATAAATTAACCTTGTTGCAATTTTCATAATCTTGACATATATAATATATTGCTCTATATTCATCTCTATTCTGAATAACTGATTTATGTATGAAATTGGATCTCACGCTTGGATTCCATCAAACCCTTCAAGAGACTCTATCCCTGAAGATGGAATTAAAGTCTCTTCTTGAGCTAAGTCAAACGCTCAGACATGGGCCACATGACGTTCCGGCTATTAAACGAGGTTTAGAAGGAATGATCTGTGCAGATTAAATTCTAAAAAGGAGAAGGGCAGTGGGGATACTTATAGGTGGCTTATCGGAAGCAATTTGGAATCAGCAACGTAATCCCGATGAGCTCAGTGCACACAAAGATGTGGATGTTATGGTTCTCGATCCCTCGTTTCGCCTGAAAGAGCCATTCGAAGGTGGTATTGATTGGTGGCTTCCAAAAAGCCAAGAACTTATCATAGAAGGTGCCGGATCAAGAATAGAAAAATCTCAAACTACATGGTGGCAAAATGGAAATGGCGTCATCCTTTCTTTTGGTGCTGAAACTAATGAACCACTACCGCCCGGCTTATCCATACTTGATATATGCATGGTTACTTCAATGCGCATTACTGAAGTGCTTGCAAATGTAAGCACAAACATTCGTGCCAATATGGCTGAAGAAGTCATCGATAGCTTTGAGGGCCGAATTTCTGCAAAAATGGGCACTCGTCTTCCTAGATTTATTCGTGAAATTTTTGCCGATCAGGTCGCCCCAAAAGATTCCGTAACATTCACCGAAAAAGACTTAAACACCCAGAGAGCTATAAAGAGAGACCCTCAAGAACTCCGACAATTAGAAGCGGAGCAGAAAAGGAAAGCAAGGAAAGAAGCGAAGGCGGAAAGAATATTTCAAAAAGTTTGGCAATTACAAGCAGAGCAAGAGAAAAAAGCAAGGGAAGAAGCGAAAGCAGAGGAGGCGGAGAGAAAAAAACGGCTTAAGGGAAACACCGAAAGGAATCTTCAATGGCGCACGCCAAAAATTGCAGCTTTTTGGGAAGAACATGCTGGCCTAAAAAAAGAACTCGAGGATGCCGTAGCAATGTATCCCAGTCTTAGCGGACCTGTACAGGACTTCCTCTTTAGGTGTGCTACGCATTTACAGCCTCTTTTTTCCTCTTTTTACAAAGTCCATAGTCGAAATGTATTAAATCCAACACTCAGAAATAATACTACTAACTTCGAAGAGAACAGGAATAATCTTCTCAGCATAGGATATGCTATTAATCGGATGCAGCCCTGTCTTGTAAGGGGTCTTATTTATCGCTCGGAGCATAGTTATCGTACATCGGAAGAAAATCATGTCCTCACTCCAGCTGAAAAAGAATATCTATCAAAATTTTTAGAATTTCTTCTCGAGCTTTTGGTGAGGCTTTTACCCGAAAAGGACATAAAAACCTTCACTGATAGTTTATATCGTTCACTCTCAGACTGGTGTGTTTTTCGGAGTGAATTCGCGTCTGCACGAGACTTCACTGATAGTTTACGCCTAGCTCTTAATGAAGCTCGTGAGAAATTAGGCGCTGAAGAAAATATGCCTGCAATTGAAATATGGAATATTCTTCATTTGAAAGTCTATGCTTTCAATAAGCAAAGGGTCTCAAATCCCCTAGATTCAGTACTGCAAAAATATCAAATCGAAGAAGAGGGTGAAGATAATTTACCCCTTTATATGCGCATATCAAAATCTCCTACATCTCCCTCTGACACATAGCGAGTACCTTCTGCTGTGAAAAAGATGTACTACTGGAGACCGAGAAAGCTTTGGAGCTGCATCGTGGAGGATTCGGACTGATCTAGAAGCTATTCAAAGAGTGCCTAAACATTTTGCACTGTGTGGTGAGGGAAGCATGTTGCCAGAGATTAACTGGTCCTTGATTTTGGGCCAGCCCATCATCAAGTAAATGTAAAAATCCACCTACGTGAACCAATCGACCATTTTGAGGCGTATTATTTACAGCTTCGTGAAGCTGTTCAGTCTGATATTGCACTCTTTCTGGTCGATATGCCCACATTGAAGATTGAACAAATTCGCCAATCTCGCCTGAAGACATATTGCCCCTCAGGTGGCGTTCAAAATTATCATATGTCGATTGATCGAACCTTGTTACATCGTCGGGATTATAAGTTTTTCCCTCCGCTTTTAGTGAAGCCAGCCAACCTCGAAACATGCTGCTTGCAATCTCAGGATTTCGTAAAGATTCTAGATCCTTGGCGATTCGTTCTTCTGAAGATTCTGTGGAAATAATTGATATACCATGATGATTTGCAAAATCTTGCGTAGCTTTTACCTCACCTCCCCAGATGCTTTTTGCATTTGCCTGGTCATAGAGACGTGGATCAATTCCGAATTCACGAAATACCTCACGAATTGCTTCTTCAGTTTGCGCACGAAGTGCAATAATTTCTGGATCCTGAAGAAATGCTTCATATTCAGGACCTTCCCATTCAAGCGCAATAATTCTTGGCATCAACTTTTCAAGTCCACGACTGGTGCGATTATAGGCTTCGGGATCATTGTGCGCAGTTCCGATAAAGTGCAGCTCCATAGACTTTGTTTAAATAAGATACTATTAAAACATACAATTGTATATTTGTAAAGAGCTTGGAGCGGGTAACGGGAATCGGACCCGTTTCTTCAGTTTGGAAAACTGACATAATAACCATTATACGATACCCGCGAGTTGTGAATGGAACGCTGCATGCGAAGCTAAAAGCTTCTGGATGCGAGGTTGAGTTTACTGGAGGTGGGAGCGTTTGGCAAGAGGAGGAAGAGTTGAATAAATAGAAAAGGCCCAGAGTTTAACGTCCAGGCCTTTTAATTATATCTGTAGTTTCTTTTTAGAAGAAAACAGCTTAGTTTCCGAGCTTTGTTGCCACATCGCCGTAGGCGACGGCTGCGTCAGTGTCCTGACCTCCGAAGCTGTAGGTTACGGTTACTCGGCCAAGTACTGCGTCGATTTTCTTCACGGTGGCTGATGTGAATGATCCGAAGTTAGGTATGTAAACGGAGTCGCCAACCTTGACGGTAGGTTTGACCGGGACGACGAAACATTTGCTTCGGTCGAATGACTTGATTGATCCGGCCCATCCTCCTACGAGTACCTTGGAGTCAGTAGCGTTGAGAATCTGGTACTTACCATAGTTTGTGCTGGTAGCATCCATACATCCAACCGTTACTCCTGCGTTCCATCCATCGGCGATCTTTATGAATGTATCTGGCTGAAGCGTGTCTTCTTTGTCAGATGAGCTGCCGGCATCCATATCGAGGTAACGAACGGTTGGCTGTGTTTCTGTTCCTCCTGTGACGATAGCTCTCTCCATTCCGGATCCAGACTGCCACCATGTGAGAACAATATCTCCTTTTTTCACCTTCTCTCCTTTTGCGAGAGGAATGATCATGGAGTTAGGAATCGTGAGCTCGCTTCCGAAAGACTTTACCTTGGAAACGTTCGTTCCAGGTGCGGACATTACGGCATTATAATAAATATACGTATCATCTTTTCCCTTGAGTGCGGATGTTACCGTCAAAACATTGTCGCCCATTACTCCTGTTGTCGATGCGACAATTGAATAATCAAACGGAACTGATCCTTCTGGAGCGGCTACGGGTGTAACTGCAGCTGTTGGTGCCGGTGTAGTTGCGGGTGTTGCAGCAGGAGTACCTATACAACCAGACAGTACCAAGGAAGAAAGTGAGAGAAGAACGGCAAGTCGCTTCATGAAAATAGGGATTAAAAAATATGCTCGAGCATATCTTAAACAAGAAGTCCCGAAAAACAAATATCAAAAAGCCATACCAACAACATGCTACTTTTCTGGCAACTCAAACTCCTGGCCGGGCGAAGGTACCTCGACATTTGTGAATCCACTCTCCCGAAGGAAGCCCTCGAAGTCGAGACCCTGACCCTCTTCTCCGTGTACGAGAAAGATTTTTTTCATTGGCTGTACATCATTGAGTTTCTTCATATAGTCGAGCAAATCTGAACGGTCTGCATGAGCAGAAAAAGCATCCATTACAATAATTTCAGCCTTCACATCGTATGGATCGCCGAAGATATTCACCTTCTTCTCACCATCAAGAAGTTTTCGGCCAAGCGTATTCGCGGCCTGATATCCTACGAGGATAACGGTATTGTGAGAATTTTCGATATTATTTTTCAAGTGATGCAGAATACGTCCATGCTCACACATCCCTGATGATGAAATAATAATCATTGGTCCGTTAAGCTCATTGAGATGCTTGGATTCCTCTACACTCTTCGTGTAGATAAGTCTTCCAAAACCAAATGGATTATCACCATGTTTAATAAATTCCTCGTTTGTCGCGCTATCGAAGCAATCAAGATGCTTTTTGAAAACTTCAGTAACGTTGACGGATAGCGGACTATCCACGTAAATCGGAAGTTCTGGAATTCTCTTTTCCTTCCAGAGAATATTAAGATGATAGACAATTTCCTGCGTGCGCTCGAGAGCGAAGGCGGGAATAATAATTCTCCCTCCACGCCGAGCGGTTCTATTGATAATATCCGCGAGGTCCTGTTCCACCGTCTGAATGGCTGCATGAAAACGATTTCCGTAGGTTGATTCTGATAAAAGGTAGTCTGTCGGAGGGAGCATTTCTGGATCAGGTAGAAGCGGGAGTCCTTTTCTTCCTAGGTCGCCCGTGAATCCGAGCGTGTATTTCTTTCCTGTCTCCTTGTCGTCGATCTGCAGATACACCTGTGCTGAGCCGAGAATATGTCCGGCATCATAAAATGTCAGGTCGACGCCTTCAGAGATATTGATGGTTTTTCTGTAAGGAATACCCTTGAAAAGTGTCTGGGTTTTTTCTGCGTCTTCTACTGAGTAGAGCGGCGCTGCACACGCCTTGCCTTTTTTAGCGAGATACTCCGCTTCCTTCTCCTGAATCATCGCGCTATCCATAAGCATATACGATGCGAGATCCTGCGTGGCTTTTGTGGAGTAGATCGGTCCGTTGAATCCTCTTTTTACGACGTATGGCAAGATTCCTGAGTGATCAATATGGGCATGAGAAATAATAATCATATCGATCTCTTTCGGATCGAACATGAGTTTTTCATTTTTTTCACATGACTCTTTTCGGCTTCCCTGCGCCATACCACAATCGAGAAGAATCTTCTTTCCATTGATGGTTAGGAGGTGTCTTGACCCTGTTACTTCGCGTGCTGCTCCGCAGAATTTGATATGCATTTTATGTTTGTTACTGAATTTGGGTTCGGCCGTATCTTTTTATTGTACCACTTTTCAGCTTAAAAAGCAAATTAAGCTTATTAATGAACTTATTTCCAGACCGCCTGACTACGGTAAAGGTCGACAGGGTGCTCAAAAATTTGAATTGATTTGTTGGCAGGATCTGTCGAGAAAACTGCTTCTATGGTGAGGCCGTGCTGAGTGGCGTCGGACCAGTACTGATCAAAGATGAAGTTACCGAGGGAGTAGATGATAGGGACGCCATTGTATGTTTCGATTGTCTGAGGAATGTGGGGGTGATGACCTATAATGAGACTCGCGCCGGAGTCAATAAAAAGACGTGCAAGCTGCTGCTGACGCTGTGATGGGGTTTTCTTATACTCAATCCCCCAATGGATAACAATGACCGTATAATCGACCGTAGGGCTGATTTTTTGGATGAGTTTGGCGGCAGCTTGCTCGTCGAGACGATGAGTGGCGTCATGGAGGCCGATGAAGGCAAACTTTTTTCCGTTGATCGTTTCGTAGAGCGTGTCGGATTCGATGGGAAGCATCGGGTGACCAAAATATTTTACTCCCGCCTGTCGGAGATAGTTGAGATTTGAGATAAAACCTTTTTGTCCCTGATCGAGAGTGTGGTTGTTCGCGACGGATACGATATCTATGCCGTTATTTTTGACGATCTGTGCGGTATCCGGAGCGAATCCAAAATTCGTTCCCGTCTGCGCGTAGTTCGGGTTTGGTACGATAGGTCCCTCGAGATTGGCTATCACTCTGTCGAAATAACCATCGAGGAAATTTGCTCCCGGACCGGTAATGGTATGTGCCTTTGCAAAGGCGTAGTTAGGATTATGATTCTTATCCATCAGGGTTCTCACGTATCTTCCGAGCATTACATCGCCAAGAAAGAGGAGTTTGATATACTTGGATGTTGGCTCAGGGACTGCTATTTGTGGATGTGGAGTTGGTATTGGAACGAGAGTCGGGTTCTCCTTTTTAACATCCTGCGCGATAGATGTTCCCGAGATGGAGATCATTATTTTCTCGGAAATATCTTTTTTGGCATCAAGAACAAACCTTGATCCGAAGAAAAGTCCGGAGACTATGAGTATTGATACGATAGCGAGGATGCGATTTTTCATGGAAGTTTATGCCTGTAGGAGTTCGTCTAATTTGCCTTCCTGCTCGAGGGCGTTCATATCATCAAATCCCCCGATGTGCTTATCGTTAATAAAAATCTCCGGGAAAGTTCGTCGTCCATTGGAGCGATTGAGCATTTCTGTTTTGAGATCCTCGTCTTCTCCTGCGTGATATTCTATAAATTCCACTTTTTTCGATGCGAGAAGTTCTTTCGCGGCGGTGCAGTATGGACATTGCTGTCTCGTGTATATCTCAACCTTAGCCATATGTTTTGATGTATGAAATAATCTTCCTTTATATTACTCGCTGGCCCAGATGTAGTCAAAGAGCGCCTCGGTGGTTTTGTAGAGTGTGTCGGATTTGATGATGATGCCGTAAATCTGTTTGTGGAAGTCGATAATCGCTACTTCGTTTGTGTTGAACATGATGACTTCGGAGTGAAGATCAAAGGGGTGTTTGGTTACAATTTTCGTGGTGCGGTTGGAGCGCGCGTCCATGGATTTGTACTTCGGGGCGAAGCCCGTGTTGGCGATCAGGACGCGCGAATGCACCCGATGTTTGATTTTCATCTTGATGTATTGATTCTTGAGAAAGTCGCTCAGGGACTCAGGAATACGCTTAATCGTGAGAAATGATTTTTGCTGACCGCCGGCCGCGAGTGTGTATTGATACAAACTCATTATTGCCTCGTCTCCCTCAAATATCTGTATTTTTGGTTTTTCGAAGGTGCGTTGCTTTTTGACCTTGGCCATCTCGTCGATGAAGTTCTGTGTCGTTTTCTTTTGCGATGTGAGTTCGTCGATATCACGATCAATTTTGTCGAGAAATATTTCCGGAGAGAGCGCCAGGTAGGCACGCACGCCGTTGAGTTTCGTCTGCGTAATAATCGCAGATTTCAGGAGGCGCTTGATAACCGAATAGACGGTCGTACGATCGATGCTGGTTCTGGTAGCGATCGAGCTGGCATACGATTGGCTGTGCCGATAGATATCCAGATATATTTCAATATCTTTCTGATGAAAACCTTTCGAGATGAGAAACTGAGTGATAGATTGGTTCATGTGTGCTGTTGACTATGTATCAACACATGTATTATCATATTTTTCTCTCTATGGGAAGCTGTTTTTTCGGTGTGCTTCGTGCACGTGTTGAAATGAAATTTCATGAGCGTATGGTTGCATTACTCTAACATACGTACTATGGCACCTGCGCAACGACACGATACGGAAACTCCCCGCCTTTCGCCTGTACAGATGACGATTATTGAAGACTCGACGAAAGACAACGGTGGTATCAGGATACCCGCGGACATTATTATCAGAACGAATGCGATTCATGAAGCCGCGCGCGACAGCGTCGCGCGCGGCCTTTCCCCCATCATGATCGGGGCTTTGACCAGTGCCACCAATAATTTCGGTCGCTCCTATCGACCACGACCTGACGGTTCGCCCTATTCGGGGATGGCCGGCATACAGGCATCAACCGCAGCGGCCGATCAACATGGAGATATATCCTATACCCATCTCGATTATAAACGAGATGATACCACGTGGTATGACACGGCACTACAAACGGTGCGCTCAGATGAAATCCGCGTGAATGAGCATCGCGAAGGCGAGAAACAGCACACTGTAACCGTGGGTGCCGGCATAACGTCCGGCCAAATCAATCATGTTTTGGCAGAGGCGTTTGGCGATGATGAACACTATGAGTATTTCGTACCGATCGACTTAACGACGATGGATACTGCCCATAGTGGTGCTGTTTTTGCGACTGGCGCGCAAGGTCCATCTAGAATACGATTGAACGAGATCGCGAAGTCGGTCACCATGACAGATGGCAAAAAAATCATTCGACTTACCCATCCTGATGACATCAAGGAACATCAAGGTCTCTGGGGCATGACGGGTGGTGTTGTCGAGATGGAACTTCGAGTACTGCGCCGTCCAAAACACCGTTTCGGATTTTTCGTCCCACTTATGTCGGGTAGTGAAGGTACGTGGACGGATCAAGCGGCCGCCGTCATGGAGTTACTCGGCGACGCTACTGACGTTACTTTTGACAATGGTTTTATACTTTCCAAATGGAAAGCCGGCTATGTTGATGGTATCGAAGTCATCACTCGAGAGTCTCTCGATCTTGTCGCCTCGGGTCAGTTTCCCGCAGGGCAAAGCACAATTCAAGCAAAAAAAATTCTCAACTCAATGTCACGAAAGGGTAAAAACAATTCTTCCGATCCTATCAGTAATTTCGGTGTGTACATTACCGGGAATTCAAAATACGCTGAACTGGATGCGTTCCTCGATGGAGAAGATAATCCTCTTTCCAAACTTATGACGCATGCCGACAGCCACGAACGATTTCTGTATGGTGACGGTATTATCGCTCTGGTTGCCGATGCTGGTGAACTGGAAAAAATGCGACTCCTTCGTGAGGCCATCCCCGATATCGCTCGACAGCATGCTAAATTTCGTCAGGATGGTCAGGCTAAGCCGATTTCCGAGTCGACCGATGTTAATTCACATGTCAAAAATTCGTCAAAATCTCAAATGACTCCAAAAAGTCTGCGTGAAAAATATCGAACTATTCTCCAGCCATATGCCATGTATGAGTCGCGAATCCGTCGACTGTCCGAGAATGCAAAAAAAGTGGATGTGGATATAACGATGTCCCGATACGGTCACTTGAATCCTCAATCGGTCAACCCGCATACTCGCGTGACGGTCAAAGGACCGGAAGGCTCGGTGCATTTGCAAGTATATCAACAGGTCGTGCGTCGATGCCGTGAGGAACTTTTTGAAACTTTGCGTGATCTTAGTGTGCTCGATCCGGATATTATCGTTGCAGGTGGAGAAAAGGGCACGATGACCGGTGAGAGTTATTTTTTCATGAATGAAGAAGAGCGGATGCATGTTGCCCATGTTCTTGCCGAGGCCGATCCCCAATGGCAGCCGCACCTCAGGGGGGAGTGGAGTCAATTGGTTAGCCGGGTTCGACATGGCTCTGATTCTGTTCAAATCGATACAGATTCCGCAATGACGGAAGCGCTGGCAGAGGCCGCTTAGTGATCGTGAAATATATGGCTTGGTTGGACTTTTTGGCTACCCTATGCTAAAGATATGTGGTGATAAAAAAAGGCATGACCATTCCGCTGAAGATTGAGAAGTTCGCCCTGGGCGGACAAGGCTTGGCATTTGTGGAGACGGAGGTGACTACCGATGAAGTTACTACTAAGCGCCGAGTTCCTATTTTTGTAGACGATGTGTGTATCGGAGATGAGGTTGAGGCCAGATTAACCAAGAAAAAGTCATCTTTTGGAGAGGGAGTTCTCGTGAAAGTTACGAAAGAGTCACCTGAACGCGTACCGGCAAGATGCAAACATTTCAGTTCTTGTGGCGGATGCAACTGGCAGTTTTTGGCATATGAAAGACAACTACAGTGGAAAGAACAGTTAGTACGGGAAACACTTTCGCATATTGGAGGTTTTTCCGAGGAGGTATTGGGCAACGTTTTCGGCAAGATTGTTGGCTGCGATGAGCCTTGGTATTACCGAAATAAGATGGAGTGGAGCTTCTCCGTAGACCAACAAAACGGAAAGCTAAGCGGAGGATTTCACGTGAAGAAGATGCATTATGATACGGTGAATGTTCAGGAGTGTTTCCTGCAATCGCTCAAGTCGGTGGAAATTTTCAAAGTGATTCGTGAGTTTTTTGTAGAGATGCATGAGCGCGGAGAAAATGTTCTCTATGATATGAAAAAACATCGCGGTTTGCTGCGTTCCGTCTTTGTGCGCGAGGGTAAGCGAACGGGAGAGTATATGGTAATTATTCAGAGTTCGGATACGAAGTTTGATACCGATGCGCTTCTTTCTCGTCTGGAAAAATTCCCGGAGATCATTTCCGTAGTTCAAATTGTCGTTCATGATGCGAAGGGATTCCCGACGCGCCTGGAGGAGCGAGTCTTGCGAGGTCGAGATTACTACCGTGAAGAGATGCATATTTCGGATATACAACTCCAGTTTAACGTGAAGCCGCTCGCGTTTTTTCAGCCAAATACACTGATAGCCGAAAAAATATATAGCGAGGTAGTGTCATTATTGAGGGGTCACTTCTCTGACGAGATGCTCTCGAAAATGCGCGCATATGATCTGTACTGCGGTACGGGTACGATTGGTATTGTCTTGAGCCGTTACCTCGAGTCGGTTATCGGCATCGAGCTCAACGCAAATGCGATCGCAAGCGCAAAGGAAAATGCCCAGCTCAATACTATCTCCAATATTGCGTTCCACCAGGGTGATGTAAAAAATGTTTTGCATGAAATGGTCGGCTCTCCTATGGACATCATGACCATTGACCCACCGCGAAGCGGCATGGAGACGCAGGTTTTGGAGCAAGTCGTCGCGGTGGCGCCCAAGGCGCTCGTCTATGTCTCCTGTAATCCCGCTACATTCGCACGAGATGCAAAAATATTATGCGGGAATGGCTATGTTCTGAAATCCATTCGCGCTTTTGATCAATTTCCACAAACGGCGCATATCGAAACAGTAGCACTCCTCGTGAGGGAGTAGTATACTTTTTGCAAACATCCTCACTCACTTTTTTGATTATGAAAAAAATATTCACCCTTTTCTCGGTTTCTCTTTTTCTCTTGAGTCTTTCTATTGGCTCCACGAGCGCTTTTTCGCTAGGATCAGGGAGAAGTGTTGATATGAATATTCCTCTGACGGGGAATTTTTATGCTGTTGGCGGTGAGGTAAATATCGATCAGCCGATTATTGGCGACGCGGTAATTGCCGGCGGAATTGTAAATATTCAGGCGGATGTATCGGGAGATGTCTTAGTTTTGGGAGGCAAGGTAAATATCTACGCGAATGTTGGAGATAGTGTGCGTGTGGTGGGCGGGACGGTTTCTCTTTCCGGTAATGTAAAACATGATGTTGTTGTCTCCGCCGGTACCCTGGAGGTGGCGAGAAATTCTACTATCGGGGGAAGTGTGCTAACGGCCGGGGGTGTCGTCACGATAGATGGCAATGTCAGTGAGGACGTGGTGGGAAAAGCGAGTTTCTTCAAACTCAAAGGATGGATAAACGGGAATGTGGATGTAACTGCCGATGATGTCATCAATATCTCCAGTAGTGCCAAAATCAAAGGTGACTTGAAATATTATTCTCGCAATCCGGCTATCATTCCTGCTGGAGTAGTTATGGGCAAAACAGAACGACGTGGCGATGGAACCGGAGCATTCAAGGAAGTTATCCTAGGATTCTTTAGTCTTGGGTATATCATCATGAAATTCCTCACCTATATCTCGCTCCTTCTCATTGGATTACTCTTATTCTTATTTGTTCCACATGAGGTTGTGAAAATATCCGATATGATGCGAAGAGGTTTCTGGAAACATCTAGGGCTTGGCTTCCTCGTACTCACTTCCGGCGCTGCCTTTAGCGTCGTTGCCGCCATTACGGTAGTCGGTATACCACTTTCGCTCATTACTGCCGCTGCGCTTGCTACCGGACTGTATGTCACTCCAATCGTGGTTGGATTATTCTTGGGAAATATTATTATGCGACATAAGCCGAGATCAAATGTAAAAATGTACGGTATAATGGCTCTCGGAATGTTCGTCTATACGTTAGTGTGTATGATTCCACTCCTGGGCGCTGCCGTGAGCTCTGTGCTGCTCCTCGCCGGATTTGGATCATTTGTACGACGACAGTATGAGTTGGCAATGATCGTGCGGGGAAAGAAGTAAGCGTATGGGAGAAGATCTTCTATGCTGTTTTACTTTTGATCTCCCTATGCTACTATTATGTGGATTTCACTATTTCTTTACTCTTTTTTTATATGATGCATCATTCGAAATGCAAATCAGCCATTATGCTGGTTCTAGGTGTTCTCTTTTTACTCGGCACAATGGGCTATTGGGCTGAATTTACTTTGGCTAAATACTGGCCTGTCTTCTTCGTCCTTATGGGATTACATGGTCTTATCTGCCCATGCTGCCCACCAAAGGCTTGCGAAAAGGGTGACAAGTCATGCGAGAAGGAAAGCAAGTCCATGGCAGCAGGTTGCTGCAAAACTGGCGGAAAGGGTGGTAATTGCTAATTTGCCCCTGACTTCTTTCGCTTAAGATTAAAGCGCCTCAATATGTTTCCATATTGGGGTGTTTTTTTTATTGACTTACGGCTTTCGCACGTTAAACCGTGGAATGCATAATTTGTGACCGGTGCTCCTCGTATACCTCCTTTGGAGTGCGGTAATTGAGAGTTCGACGTGGGCAATTATTGAGCCAATCAACCGCCAAGTCAACTTGCTGCTGCGTTACCGTAGAAAAATCAGTGCCCTTGGGAAAGAATCTTCGCAATTCCCGGTTCATAAACTCATTCAGTCCACGATCACAAGATCGGTATGGTCGTGCGCAATACACATCCATACTGAGGTCTTGAGCAATTTGTTCATGCTTGCTTATCTCTCGCCCATTGTCGTGCGTCATCGTGTGACGGAGTTCCGGAGGAACGTTACCAAGAGCATCACGACTTGCACGTACCATCTCATCAGCAGAACAGTCGGCGACAAGTATGGCTCGGAAGTACATGTAGAGCCGTTCGACGAAGGTCGCAACGGCTCCCTTGCCCGCTCTGCAACTCACGACAAGATCGCTTTCCCAGTCACCCGCACGTTCTTTGTTCTGTACAATCTCTGGACGCAACTCGATGCCTCTGCGATTAGGTATTCTTGTCTTGTCTCCACCAACTCCTCTCCACTTGTACTTCTTGCCTTGGTAGCGCAAAGATCGATACAAATTACCACCTTGCTTCTTGTCATCTTCGATGTACCGATAGATCATCGTGTGACTCACGGTATGTGACCAGTCTTGTTGCCGTATTCTTCCTGCGATCTGTTGAGGAGTTTTTCCATCGCGCAATTCTACTTCTACATGATGACGCAGATCTGCGTCATCATGCCAGTGAGAACGATGATCGTATGCGCGCTGACGCCTGGTATCTGCACGCTGCTGGGCGCTATCCGCATTATAGGCACGCCTGAACCGAGTGCGATTTCTTTTGCATTCTCGGCTGATGGTCGATTGGTGACAGCCGACGATCTTAGCAACATCCTGCTGAGTGTGTTTGGCACGAAGAAGTGCATATAACTGATCTCTCTGAGATCGTGTAAGATGGGTCATAGGGTAGGGATGAAGAAGGTAGAATGTCGTCCTCTCTACCCTACTTGAAGCTAGCTATGAGTACACCTGTCTACAAATTATGCATTTGTGGGTTGAATTTGCG
>CALRDN010000018.1 GCA_943354965.1 Candidatus Peribacteria bacterium
GCATGTCGAAATTCTTGAATGAGTGCTGCAATCCGATGACCTTCTTCAAAAACAAGTACGGGCATCTGATCGGGAGCAGAGTGAGAGAGAACGTCATCTCGAAAAGCATTTTCCACGATACTAATTGTGGGATGAATAGTACGCTTATGTTGATAATAGCCAGCCCAGCCAGATGGGGTTATGTCGGAAAATTGTGGTAAAAGATTCGGATTGGTATGTTCTCGTTCAGCATGGAGAATGAAGAAAGGATGCACATAAGCTCGAACGGTATTCTGATGCGCAGCGATACGAGAAATAAGCTCATATTTCGCTTTATCGGGCAGCGTCAGGATATTGTTTTCGCAATCCGCGTAAGTGCTCAAATATTGTTCCATGTGTAGAGAGTGCATAGACACGGATTATAAAACATTAATATATAATGGTCAAGCATATGTACAGGACACAAAATAGAGGTAAATAGCTTCAACTTAGTGCAATTGACAAAAAATGGAAAAAATGTAAAATATCAACTCTTATTAAAAAACGTATGAATCAACCCATGCTACGGCCAGGTGAAGATGTATTGGAGCAATCAGATCCGATAAGCACGTATGAGGCGCACGGGATGGTCGTACGGAGACTGACGGAAAATAAGCGTACCGTAGAACCATTATCTTCAATTGGAGGAAAATTACTACACTGTGTCGTAGAATTTCTTGGAAAAAGAAATATAACACCAGATGATATGCTCATTACAGAGCTCGTGAACGGTTATATTTTAGAAATTCCACGAATAGAGAGAAGTATGGTGTTTCGTGATCTCACGCAGAATATAAGTAGTGTCGCTATTAGAACGCCCACCCACGGTAGCGTAATGACATTGGACGGAGATAATATGGAAGTGGAAAAATGGGGAGAGATGTTAGTGTTCAATATGGAAGAGCGCAAAGAGCCGTCCGGAATGATGTCGATGGTAGCTGGACTAGAAAATATTCCTAAACCAAAAATAGATGTTAGCGAACGGGCATCTCCCGCTTGGTACAGTGACGAATTGTATCAAAGAAGTGAGAAAGAAGTTGCAGCAAAAGGAGACGAAAATGAGCAAAGAAAAATGGAAATTATAGGGAGAGTGAAGGCGAGATTTCCTAAGACGGCAAATTTCATGAGTATTCCGAATGCAGGAAATATAAGAATATATGGCATGCGACTCAATGTTATTGGGGAAATATTTGGAATAAGAAACCCGGAGAGTTCGACACAGGATCGATTGCTTTTGGCGGCAAAAATATATGGAGAAGAGAACGTAGGAGTTCAGAGGGCGACGCAAATAATAATAGGGACGAGAATGAAGGTGTATGAAAGAGCGCAACGCGTCATGGTAAGATAAAAACAATATGATGATCGAACTAAAAGAATGGCTGGAGAAAATCGGCACATCTGGGGGAACAGGCAAGACTCCTCTTCTTGTTATTCTCGGTCCGACCGCTTCCGGCAAGACTGCTTTGTCCATTGAGCTTGCACATGAAAATAACGGGGAAATTATTTCCGCTGACTCTCGTCAGATTTATCGAGAAATTGATATTGGAAGCGACAAATTACCACTCGACGCGAATCGTTGCCATGATGGCATTACTCATCACTTGATTGATTTCGTTTCACCCGAGGAGACCTATACAATGGGAGATTTTAAACGCGATGCTGAGAAAATTATTGGAGAAATTCACGCGCGCGGACACCTCCCGATGCTAGTTGGCGGAACAGGTTTATATATTCGTGCCATCACGGATAACTACAGTCTACCTGCGGTGAAAATTGATCCGGAATTTCGCAAAAAATTATATGCGATGAACAAAGAGGATCTTCATAAACTCCTTGAAGAAAAAGATCCAATCACGGCTGCAAAAATTCACATGAATAATATTCCGTATGTCACACGGGCATTGGAAATTATCGAAGGGACAGGTGCGCCAAAATCAGACCAGACCGCCGAATCGAAATATAATGTTTTCATGATGGGCATTCAGTGGCCGCGCGAAGAGTTGTATGCGCGCATAGATCAACGCGTTGATCTACAACTCCAGCGGGGATTAGTTGAAGAGTCGAAAATGTTGATTGAAAAGTATGGCGCTAATTCTCATCTCCCGTCACTCACCTCTCTCGGCCTGAAGGAGTTTGTGCCTTATTTCAACGGAGAATCCACGCTTGAACAAGTGTCCCAAAAAATCAAAACCGCCACTCGTCAATATGCAAAACGACAGATTAATTGGTTTAGAAAAGACGCTGCAATCCACTGGATCGCAAGTGAAAGTCTTGACGAAATATAAAAAAAAATTCTGGCTTCTGCCCGGGCAGACTTTTCAGCTTTACAAATTAACACTTCACGCACGCACTTTTCAACCCAACAAATTACAACCCATGCTATACTCCACCCATGTCTCTCCTGGGAAAACGTTGGATTATCAAAAATACGAGCAACGAGAAAAAACTTCTCGAAAAAATCATGCAGAATCGTGACCTGAATGATGCCGAAACAATCACGACGTTTTTTAGTGAAAAGGAAGAATTTCTCGATCCATATTTAATGAAGGATATGGAAAAAGCCGTAACGAGAATTAAGGCTGCCATAAGCGATAAAGAGAGAATAATCATTTATGGAGATTACGATGTGGATGGTATTACCGGCACCACCATTCTTGTTAAAACACTCAATAGACTTGGCGCACAAACTTCCTATAGAATTCCGCATCGCTTCGATGATGGATACGGCCTCCATGATAAATATGTCGAAGAAGTCGCAGCCATTGGCGCTAAATTGATTATCACCGTTGATTGCGGAATCTCATGTGCCAAGCAAGTTACGCACGCCAAACAGCTCGGCCTCGATGTTATTATTACCGATCACCACACCATTCCGGAAATTTTCCCATCAGATGCCTACGCCATTCTCCATCCATTACAGGTAGACTGTCCATATCCCTTTAAGGGACTTACCGGTTCGGCAGTGGCGTTTAAATTGGCGCACGCCCTCCTCGCAACGCTCTCACCCGATGACCACCTCAAATTTCTCGAATCCCTCACCGACCTCGCAAGTTTCGGAACGGTTGCCGACTGCGGACCACTCACCGGAGAAAACAGAACCATCGTGAAACGTGGCCTAAAAGCTTTTAAAAACACACACTGGGCCGGACTCCGCCAGATGAAAAACCTCGCAAAGATCAAAGACGAAGACGTACTCGATACAACCACGATTGGATTTAAAATGGGGCCTCGCATCAACGCAGCTGGACGCGTAGACCATCCCTATGTAGCGCTCCAACTCCTTCTCCGTGACGAAGACGACACTCGTACACTCGGTCTCGCGCAGAAGCTCGAGGGCCTCAATATTATGCGACAAGACATGACGCAAAAAGCTGTTTTTGAGGCTATGAAGCTCTATAAACCCGAATATCATAAGCATCTTTTTATCGCGCACTCACCTGATTGGCACACGGGAATTCTCGGGCTTATAGCCTCACGAGCTGTAGAAAAATTCGGCTGCCCTGCAATCATTCTTCAGGAAAGAGGAGATATGCTTGTCGCCTCCGCACGCTCTATTGATGGCTGCAACATCACCGAACTCATCGGATCACAAGCTGAGAATCTCATTGCCTTTGGAGGCCATAGCGCTGCCGCAGGATTTTCTGTGAAAAAAGAAAAACTCCACATCGTCGAAAGAGAATTCTACAAAAATGCACAAAAATTATGGGGAACTGCTTCCGGAGGATTTACTCCCGCACTCAATCTCGATTGTGAGATTTTGCATAACGAGCTCACGACCGAGAACGCCATGAAGATCGAAAAAATGCAACCGTTCGGTATCGGCAACACCAAGCCACTTTTCATCCTCAAAGACGCACGAATCTCCGACATATCTCTCGTCGGCAAGGAGCACAATCACGCCCGCCTCACGATTCAAACCAAAGATCAGGATCTTGTTGGTATCTTCTTCTCCGCTCCCGAAAAAGTCCTCCGCCGCCAAATCGGCGATATAAATACACCAGTTTCCATCGCCTGCAACCTCGAGCTCAACCGCTTCCGCGGAAAAACTTCATTGCAGCTTATGATTGTAGATATTGAGGTTAGCCATTAAATAGTGTCACAAAAATAGCAACAATTATTAAAGAAAATGTCAGCTTATTGTTAGAACTGGAGCGTATGGTTGAGTTACCAGACACGCGGGGGTTCGCCGGTGTGCTTCCGGGACTCGTCATTCTCGGAATACGGGTTCGACTCCCGTAACCTCCACCGGTCTGGCAGACGAAGAAAAAGAGCTACCTATTCAATTAGGTGGCTCTTTTTATGGGTACTCCTGGGACTCGTCACCTGCATTCTATCACTTGTAAGGTTCCCTAGGAAGTTAGTTTCTTCCCGACTACTCAACAACACAACCGCCCCAAAGCCAAGCCAAAATACTTTCCATGGATGACAACCCCTGTTAAGCTGGTCCCTTCGAAGTGTACGAAATTGGCCTCACCTATACGCTTGACATAATTAATAAAAAGGTTTACAATTACATAATCGCATAAAGAAGCGAGAAGAGACCTTACTTCAAATTAAAAACAATTCATGGAATCCCCACAATCCGTTCAGCAACAGATAGTAGACCTCCTGCTCAGTAATCAGAAAATTTTGATTATGGCATCAAGCCCGGCTGATGGTGATTGTATTGGTAGTGCGCTCGCCCTCTATATCGCGCTCAAGAAACTCGGAAAAGAAATTACCGTCGTGTGTCCTGATCCAATTCCGGATGTGTATCACTTCCTTCCTACGATGCATGTGATTGGAAATCGCGTAGTCGCCTCAAAAGATTTTATTATCACAATCGATACCAAAAAAATTCACAGCGCGCAGGTAAAAAATATTATTGAAGATGGAAAGATAAATATTATTATCATGCCGGAAAACGGCCGTCTCTCGGAGCAGGATGTTGCGTTTAATTATGGTCCTGAGCGATATGATCTCATTATCACGGTAGATACGGGTGGACTCGAGCAACTCGGAACGCTCTATTCAGGAAATATCGAAATGTTTAGCCAGATGCCGGTAATTAATATCGATCATCACTTCTCAAACGATCATTTTGGAAAGATTAACTACGTCGATGTAATGGCTTCTGCTACTACGGAATTGATTATTCCTCTTATCTCCATGCTTGCCGATAAATCCGGCCAGGAAATCTGGGACGAGGATATTGCCACATTGCTTCTCACGGGAATTATTACCGACACAGGAAGTTTCCAGAATGCAAACACCACGCCTCGCGCCTTCGACGCTTCGGCGCAGCTGATCGGCCACGGCGCACGACAGCAGGAAATTATTCAACATATTTTCAAGACGAAACAGCTCACGACACTCAAACTCTGGGGCCGTATTCTTACGAAGATGCAGACAGATGAAGCCTTCCACATTGTTTGGTCGGTTCTTACGCAAAAAGACTTCGCCGATACAGGTGCCTCCGAAAATGAAACCGGTGGAATTATCGACGAGCTTCTTTCAAATGCCCCCGGTGCAGAAATTATTTGTCTTATCAAAGAAAAGAAAGACGGACTCGTTTCCGGATCAATCCGCACTACGAACCCATCGGTAGATGCGAGCGCCATTGCGGAATCATTCGGCGGCGGCGGTCATACACGCGCAGCAGGATTCAAGATGCAGGGCGTCCCAATTAAAAAGGTAGAAGAACAAATTCTCAAAGCCTTCCGCGACTACCAGTCCAAGCGTCTCGGTATTCCACTTGAGGGCGAGCAAATTATTTCTCAACCACCGATTATTCCCATGCCGCCCAAGCAAGAACCAAAAATGGAACAACCAAAAATTGAGGTTAAAGTTGAGCCAAAACCGGAACCAAAGAAAACTCCAAAACTCGAACTGAAACTCGAACCAAAAAAAGTAGAACAGCCAAAAGCCCCCGAGGCACCAACGCCAGTCATAGAGGAGGTAGTGACCCCACCAGCAACAGTTCCGCTAGCACCAGAACCGGTAGCACCTCCAGCACCTGAACCTCAGCCCGAGGTTACATCCCAAAAACCATCCTCCCCATTCAACTTCCAGGAACCGGTTGAGCAAAAGTCAGAATCTGATCTCCCGCAGGGCGCAGAATCAACGACGGAGCCAAAACCGGAGACACCATATACGTTCACAACCCCACAAGCCTAGTAGGCATTTGAACCTAGGTACAAGACATTTGATAATTATATCAAGTGTATATTTTGAATTGTAGTAAAAAGGAACACTACAAGCTCCCCAAAAGCTGAAATATATGCTATACTGAAACGATACTTTTTATGCACCCATATGTCTGAAATTTCACTCTCTCAACTCATTGAAAAAAGCCTCCTCATATCCCCGGAGATGAAGGCCCACCTTGCTACAAAAATCGCCACGTTCACCGAAGCCCAGCAGCAAGAAATGATAACTGCCATTCAGCAGTCCGAAGAAGACCTGAAGCAGCTTTTGAATGATGCCCTAAAAGATGACGAAGAGAAACTTCTGCGAGTTCAGAGGAAGCTGGATGAGGTGTGGAAGTTGTATATACAGGAAGCGGAAAAGGCCGCAGAAGCGCAGGAAGAAGGCGACCAGCAGGCCTTACTGAATAAACTCGACGAGTAAAGCGATTTCTCAAAAAACAAAAAAATAAAAATGCCAGAACACAGCGACATACAGGAACAACAAAAAAGACTCGACACGATCGACAAAAAAGAAGATCGAGAGGTACTAGTCGCTGGAAAAAAATATGGAGAAGTCATATTCAAAAAAGTAGGTGCTCTCCGGAAGAAAATTGATACAGATGCTGGTATTACCGATGTGCGCGTAAAGGCGCTTCCGCAGTATCAGAAACTCAAGCAGGATGCCCTGAAACAGATGAATACCGAGCTCACGGCAATTGATGAGAAAAATATTACGGTAGCAGCGAAGAAGCTTCAGGAGACCCTTCTGCAATTAGAGAAAAAGTTTGATCAGATGAAGGAGCTGCAACCCCTCATGGATAAGTTCCAGAAGTTCCAGGGAACATTTGGGGAGATTCCTTTTTTGCGTGATTGGCTAACGTTGTATGCAAATGCAAATGAAGAAAAACGAATGAGTCCGACGGAAATTACAGAGATTCTTGATCGCATATCGTTCGTAGGAAATGGCTACAGGCCTGCGGGCGAGATGATGAAGAGTTTTACGCCTGATGCTGTTTTTTTATTGGGATGTTTTATTCACGGGCAACGGCCGGAATCAAAAGTTACAACGGATGCGTTAATACAGAGGCTCGAGTTTGCACGCAGACTCAGTGAAAAAACTCCGGAAATTATTGCGGAGCGCAAGAAAATACAGGAAGACATTACGAAGTATGAATCGAAAGGCGAACTTCTGGAAAAGGCGATTGCCGACGGCGACCCGCTTAGGCTTATGAAGGGCTTGGAGGCGTACTATCAGGACGGGGCTGCCATCATGCCCAAGTTCCAAAACATGACAAAGTGGCAGACATATCTCATGCCAACAGGAGGAACGTATCCTGCTGATTTTGAAAAACTTCTCCCGCCGCAGTGCAGGGATGCTATTACATTGCAGACCGTAACGCTAGAGCGCAACGGTACGAGCAAGAAAACTCCAGCCATTATTCCTCTCTCAATCGAGGAGTCAAAGCGCGTAGAGGGAACGTTACAAGATCAGCTGCTCATGATTCGTCGTGGAATATATCTCACGACAAAAGACCCGGCATATAAATCATATTTCGATCAGAGTCAGGAAAAAATGACCAGCCGCCTCATTGATGATGCGCTCTCGTATTTGAAAAAAGCCGGAAAAGAAGATCAGGATGCGAACAAGTGTATAGGTATGTTAGCGGGAAATTTCGATAGTATCCAACGAATGCAGCCGGAAAATCCGGTACGTGCGGCGCAAGATAACGCACTTTTCCAGAAGAGAATACTCTCACTCAAGAAAAAATTAGGAATTCGTACGCTCGACACTCTAGCTGATACATCGACGCCTCTCGGCATAGAGGCACAGTTTCTCGGTACGGAGCTTATGGACTTATCCAAACTCAAGGAGCGAAATCCGGAGCAACACGCAGCGCTGATACAGATTATCGGCGTCTATGAACAGCAGTCGAAACGCCTTGCAGGCGAGATGCTCACGCAAAATCCAATCATTGCGGAGTTCCAACGAGAAAGTAAAAATTCAACACAGTTATTCTCTGGCCTCGCTACGACATTTCAGAACCTTAATATAAAAATTGAAAAAAGCGGCGAGGGATTTTCGGAAACAGACATGGCTGGAATTCACAAAGAAATCGCAAACTACAGATCCCAGGCTTCGTACAAATATCTTAGAAATACACAGGCGCTTGAGGTATTTAAACAGATGAAAGCAGCAGGAGGTGCGCTTGCCATAAATCTCACACCAAAGGAACGTCAGGCAATCGATCAGGCCGAGCAATCAATTCTCCGGAGCCAACAGGCGATTCAGCAAATTGATGCCATTGCAAATCAGCTCCTTACGATGAAAGGATATGGTGTAGGAGCTTGGGGGATGACGAGCGATGCTCTGATAACCATCGCAAAAATTGCCGCCGGCGTAGCAGGCGCAGTGATTATTGGGGGTTTTATAGCCTCTACCGGTGGTCTCGGAGCGGGTCCGATCGCATTCTTTGCGACAAACGCCCTTATCACCGCTGGCGGAACAGCTGGTTCGGCAATAGGAAACTCGGTCATTGAACAAAACATGGATGCCCTTCAGCGCGACCAGCTCCTACGATCATGGGTTGTTGGAACATTCACCTCTATCGGTGCCGGTGCGGCAGGCCAAATCATTGGCACGGGTATGGGAAATCTCTCAAGCCGAAGTATTCTTGCCATGAAAAACAGTCGTTTCGGATCGGTAAGAAATCTCGGTCAGGGAATGGAAAATCGCGTTCTCGCAAAGGCGGCGGCGGAGTCATCCCGTAGACAGTCATCTAATATTTTCCAACATTTTATTGAAGAAACAAAAGAAGAACTTCTCGAGGAGGGTCTCGAGAAAACCGGTCTGGCAATCGCCCCCGACGACCCGGGTCTCGGCTTCGCCATCTCACTTCTCGGCACAGCCTATGGCCATGGAAAGAGAATTGAAATGGGAAATATTGTGACAGCAAAGATGAATATTCCAACACCGAATATAATTGCCCCACCTGTCACGGAGGTTCAAAATATACATAGGGCGACAGAGCCGGAAGTAATTATTGCCGAGCCAAGCAGAGCGAAAGATGCCGAACGAAGAGTTACGAAAGTCGAGCGACCTCCTGCGCAAAAGAGAATTACGCAAGAAGATGTGCCTCTCGCTCCGGATCAGCAGCCGGCCGCTCCGAAAAACGCGCTTGGCAGTCTCATGAAAGATGGAAAGCTCGATTCTGAGATGAGTGAACATCAAGAGCGAAATAAAAAGTTACGAGAAAAAGAATTTGCAGAAATCAGAGAGGCCTATGAGAGAATCCGCGGCCTGGAAGGAAAAAAAGAAGAAGTAGTTGAGCACTCTCCTGAAAATCAAAAAAGCCTTACGGACACCATGGAAGTTTTGCGTGAGGAGGTATATCTCGGAATGCCACCGAGTTTCGAGGCGATGTGGAGTGCGATAGAGAAATCACACCTTACGCTTGAACAGAAGAAGATGGCGCTTGCGACAGTGACGTCACTGCTCAAGGTAAGATATGACACGAACGCCATAACAGAAGGTGTGCATTTTGAGGCGATGAGGAGACATGGTATCAGACCGGGCGAGAGAAATACGGGTCCTGCCGTAGGCGTAGAAGATACGCGTAAAAAAGTTATGGCAGAACTTCTTGCTGAAAAAATGGGCCTACCTCCATTGAAGGGAGGAGTTGAATACAGAGAGATACAGGGAGTGCTAGTCATTCGTTGCGAAAATAATGAAGATTTCGCGAGAATAACAGGAAACCATCTATCGCATCTACCTCAAGGGGAGGCATTCACGCCTGAGCAGACAGCCATGGGTATAAGCATGATTGTTATTCGAAGCGACATGGAGTTATCGGAGAAGAATTTTGTGGTACGACATGAGCTTCAGCATATTTTTAAACAAGGTTCAAATGAGTTTGAGCCAGGCAGAAAGGTCTACGGGAAGTATGTAAAAGGAGAAATTGCCGATGAGCGCGGACAAATATACTATGAAAATCTCCAAAGCTACATAGAGGCTCAAGTTGGAGATATGCAAACGTATTTCAAAGATGAAGTATTGGCATTTCTCCGATCGCCGGGTATTTCATTAGATGATATGGCATTCCGCTTAGGAGAGAAGGAGGGGGGTGCATATGACTATTGGAATACAGGCAGAGATCGAATACTCGCCGACATCGCCGGAAAACATCAGGAGCTCCTCCAGGATCCTAAATTTGTGCACGATGTCGACGCGATTATTCAGCGAGAGCGCACAAAATACCGACAAGAATCAAGAGCATGGTTTGATAAAATAAATGGAACCATTGCTGACCTTATGTGGCAGGGGATGACTGAGAGCCAAGCGCGCGATCATCTAGCGGATAGACTTATGTTTGTCCCGCTAAATGCATGGGATAGTTGCCTATATCAAAATGCAAATCAAAAAGTTGCCACGCCGCACGCAGAAGAAGTTTCTCGCGAGGCAAAGGAGTCATTTGCCCTAGCAGACTTGAAAAATCGCGATCCGCAGGGATATGAAATTATCAAAAACAATGACCTCGCGGAACTGAAGCGCACGGAAGTCTATAATGCAATACTACGAGGCGCAAAAGAGACAACTACGGATGCGGAAGGAAAAAAAGTCACATTGTATCGTGGAAAATTTATCGCCGCAGGTGGCATGGGAACGGTTTCGAACGTGGCTTTCATCCGCGAAGGAGAGGCCAAATTAACATTTGCTGTAATAAAAAGTGCGCTTGCGGGTAGTGAGAATAATTTCGCCGCAGAAGTAAATGCGGCAGCTATTATTAGCACCTGGAATCACCCAAACATCATTAAACCGTTAGTAATAAAGCCTGATTTTATTATTTTTGAATCTTCGGCAGACGCAGAAGATCTGGCACATGGAATAAGTAAAAAAGCGAGTGGCCAATATTTTGGAGGACTTATTGATATCGGGAGAGGTATCCAAGAGCTCCAGAGGCGCGGATATTTTCACGGAGATATAAAAGAGTTGAACGGGTTAACATTGAATGGATTAGGGAAGATAATTGATATTACGCCGGTGGATTTTCAGAGTGTGAGAACATCTATTTGGCCAAAAACAGATGGATACCATCATGAGGCAGGAAATATGTATCGCGCACTGCTTGGACTAAGAGAAGTTGGATTAAATGATCAGGAAATAAATAATCATCTCGGTCGCTCAATTGACACCTATGCCTACGCGCAAATGTTGGAGACGGCACTGAATCGTTATCGTCCAGGATGGAATGCCAATACGAAATTAGTAGTATTCTTGCATGAATGCCGAGAAGCTCAGACAGGTGGCGAAGCGGGCATGATGGAGCGCATAATTAAGGTCGCAACTATTATTAAGGAGGAAAACAGACTTCCGACAGATGCTGAATTAGGTATAAATGAAGCCAAGGGAAGGCGTGACGCCCTGCGGAAGGAGGAGGTAAAGAGAAGAATAAAAGAAGCAATGAGGAAAATCGTGGTGTCTCCTGCAGAGGAATCACCTCCTCTGTCGACGGCTAAACCACGCATTACCGAACCAGCAACAACAAGAAGACCGCGTGGTACTAAACAATAAACCCATAGTATTTTACCTCTAATAGCCTCATAATATGAACACAACACCTTCAGGAACAAATCAAATGGATGCACAGTACGAAAAACAAGTTGAAGCGTTTGTAGTCGATGGACTTGGGCGAACGCCGGAGGCGGAGCCAATACATCCTTTATCGCTACAGGAGTACCGAAATCTCTGCAGGGCATATCTCGGAGGCAAGGCTATACTTACACCCGTTCTTCTCGCAAAGCGTCTCGATTATCTTCGCCAGGATGGCAAGCTCAAGGAACATTTCGGCCCGGGAGAAACATATTGCCCTGCGATTATTCCATTCTCAAACTTTGGAAATCCTTTATCGGAAGATGAGATAAGAGACGGCCACGCCCTTCGAACGCTCGTGATCGATTCTCAAGGTAAAACAATCAATGGCTTTTCCCAAAATCCATCACGCGTTTTCAATAGACTTCCATTGGAAGTTCAGCAGTTGGCGTTCAAAGTCGATACGTATGAAAATAATGATTTATATACGGTGAGCCCTCAGGAACGAGAAAAAATCGTCGCCAAATATGAAGAAGCATATCGTAAGCTTCAGGAATTAGTAGAATAATGGCTCGTCCAGGCCAAGAAGCTGCCTTTACAGCATCTCCGCAATCGCATCATCAACCTCGAAGTTGCTGAACACGTTCGTGACATCATCATCTTCTTCTAGCAAATCAATCAGATGCAAAATCTGTTTCGCCTTTTCGACATCGGCAATTTTGACGGTATTTTTTGGAAGGTAGGTGATTTCGCTTTTTTTCACCGTGCAGCCAGCCGTCTCCAGTGCCTTTTTAACAGCGTGTAAGTTGGAAGGTTCAGTACGAACCTCAACATAGCCCTCCTCGACGCTCACGTCACTTGCGCCAGCATCTATGGCCGCCAGCTCGATGTCCTCTGCATTTTTCCCCGTGCCCAAGTCCACCTCAATCAATCCAACCTTATCAAACATCCACGCAACCGTACCGGACTCACCGATAGCGCCACCATTTTTCTGTAAAATAAGTTTGATACTCTGGAGTGATCGGTTTTTATTATCGGTCAACACGTCGGCCAGCAAGACAGTGCCCGCAGGACCAAAAGCCTCGTAGAGTCCATCCACAATCACTGAACCGTCTTTCAACTCACCCGTACCCTTTTTGATGGAGCGTTCGATGTTGGCATTTGGGACACCATCGGCCTTGGCGCGTTCGACGGCAGAGCGTAGCGTAGCATTCGTAACTATATCCCCTCCGGAGCGAGCAGCTACCTCAATCAGCTTTGAATGCTTCGAATAAGACTGACCTTTTTTAGCATCAGTAACCGACTTTCGAGCTTGAATATTGTGCCATTTAGAGTGTCCAGACATAGAAGTATCGTCAAAAAATACAAGAAAATACCAGAGGTACTCTAGCGTTAATTTGAACGAGGCGCAACTTTTGAAGCGGTTGCGATGTCCTTACTCTTTGGACTAGGCGAAGCCTTCGCGGACTTTTTAGGTTTTGCATCCTTTGTCATGAGGAGTTTATTCGGTGCCATCGCAGCTTTTAATCTCTCAGCCATGGCACTCACCTGTGGGACGTAAATAGCGGAATACGGTCCGTATGTGCCGATACCTTTCTTCCCACGATGTGTCATGAAGGAGTAAATCTCTTCGGAGTTAGCTCGTACCTCTTTCGGCAGATGAGCGACATCCGGATAGTCCTCCAGGAGTGAACGACAGAGAGCGAGAATATTAGAACCACCTCGATGGTAAGAATCTACGAGAGCATAAATGAGAAAATTCCCATCCTTCAATCCATATCGAGAAACTACCTCAGTCGCGCCATTTTTGAGCGTAAGAGTTTTGTAATACCCCTCGAAAAGTTTTGCCATACCGAGTACGGATTTTCCTACATCTGATACGTCTCTAGTGGTCATACCCAGAGACGCGAGTATCGGTCCCGTAAACTGCGCCAGGCCACCTTTGGTAGCCGGATCAAAACTTGATTCAATACCAAAAATACCCATACAGAGGTCAAGCAACTTCGCGCGGTCTCCGGCCTCAAGTACATCCCATAAATGCTCCTTGTCATTCGCAAGTTCCTTGGGTGATTTCATTTTGAACGCCTTCTCAAGAAGATCACGAGTAACTTTCATTCTGATTTTGGCATTTTTTTCTACCTGCTTGAACTTCTCCCCGCTGGCCATATGAATAGAGCCGTTAGAGGCTTCCTTTTCCAGACCTGCCATAAAAATCGGAAACTCAACTTTGTAGGCTTCTCGATCTTTTGGATCCCTCGATCCTTGAAGAAAAATAAGCCGTGGGGGAACAGTAACTTCACGTTCAATAGCGCCCTTCACATTAATAAAAAATATCTTTCCAGCCTTTGTAGAATATAACTTTGTAAAAGCATCACGTGCCGCATCAAACGACGGTGAGAACGTACGTATGCCCTCAGGAAGTCGAACATCAATACCGCTGGCATATTCAACTGCTGGCGCCGTTGTGGCGTCCTGGGTCGACGATGGAGTGAGAAGATTGAGTGGAGCGATTAGATACCGAATGACATCTTGCAAAATTCTCACCTTTGCTCGGGATGCATCAATTTTTGGTCCTTTAGTAACCTGCCCCTCAGCAGGAGCTTTTGGGGTGGTGTCACGAGGACTATCCGGTAATCGCGGCGATTCGTGTTGTAGCATAGGCATATAAATATATCTGAACATTATACCACAAATAACCTCTTTATGCCGAGAGCTGGGACCATATTATGACAATGGTATATGTTGCAAATATTGAATAGTAGTATATAGTAATATAATTCATGAAATATAGGCATTTTTGAAGCTGAAGATTTCCACGTGGAAATCACAGATTATAGCACAATAAGTAGAAATAGCAAAAACAAACAAGAGATTCCATAATGAATGCCCTCTTGAATGCATGGCATAGTGCAAGCTACACCTTCACAATTGCCTTCGAAACCGCATCACAGACGCCACTTTCGAAAACTCCGGGAATGATTTTTTCGGCAGTTGGGACGGCGACCATGGCGGATAAATTTTTGGCGGCGGCGATTTGCATATCGATCGTAATGACATTCACGCGGTTATCAAGGGCGCCACGGAAGATTCCGGGGAACACCAAGACGTTGTTGAGCTGATTTGGGAAATCACTTCGGCCTGTTGCAACTACCGCGGCGCCCGCAGCATGCGCCACGTCCGGCATAATCTCCGGAACAGGATTCGCCATAGCCAAAACAATCGGACCACTCGCCGTTCCGGCTCCGTTCATACTTGCAACCATCTCGCTCGTTACCGCTCCGGCCTTTGAGACACCAACAACGACATCGGCACCACGCATCGCATCGGCAAGTGAGCCGGCAACCTTCCGTGGATTCGTTTTTTTAGAAAAAATAATCTTTTCCTCATTCATATCCGCCCTTCCCTCTACGATCGTTCCTTTTGAATCAACCAAAATAATATCTTTCACTCCGGCCGCGAGCAATAAATCGCAGATGGCAATTCCTGCAGCACCAGAGCCACTAATCGCAAGTTTAATATTTCCAATTTCTTTTCCGACAACCTTCAAGGCATTATATAATCCTGCCAAAACAACCACGGCTGTTCCGTGCTGATCATCATGGAATACGGGAATATCGAGCTCCTCCTGGAGTCGTCGCTCCACCTCGAAACATCTCGGCGCAGAAATATCTTCCAAATTAATACCACCAAAAATCGGTGCAATCAGTTTAACCGTCCTGATGATCTCATCCGTATCTTGCGTGTCCAGGCAAATAGGGAAGGCATCAACGCCTCCAAATTTTTTGAACAAAGCGCACTTACCCTCCATGACCGGAATAGCACCGCGAGCTCCAATATTTCCAAGTCCCAATACAGCGCTTCCATCGCTTACGACAGCCACAGTATTGTTTTTGATCGTGCAGGAATATAATGCCTCGGTCTCTTTATTTATGTGGCTCGCTCCGCTCGCCATGCCGGCAGCGACCGCCACGCCCTCCTCCTCCGCAATGAGCAAGCAAGCATCCGC
>CALRDN010000019.1 GCA_943354965.1 Candidatus Peribacteria bacterium
GAGGGTAAATCAGGAGTTCAAAATACAAGAATCAGAGATTCTAAATTATCTAGAAAGACTGCGGGAGAGGGAAGAACCAAGACCGACATCGCGGTAACCCGGAGCCCTACTGTACACGCTCGCGCCGTAGGAACCAGCATCACCGACATGCACGAGATACCCGGCAGAACCGCGAGCTGAAGTCCATGTATACTTTGATTGAAGCATAGGCTGCATGGCGATATCCTGAGTAATGCTATTTGGAGTTGGGCGGAAATGTTTCGTGAGGCTTAAGCCGGCAAAAATCTCAGCGGCAACATGCCAGTTTTTGCGGCCTGATGAATGCTTATCATTCCAATTCTTCAATAATTGAGCAAGTTCTGGTTTTTTGGCTTCGTATGTTTTAATAGCCTCTTCGTAGTGAGCGGGAAGAGGGCGATTCTTATAACGCTCGTTTTTCAGATAGGCGATGAGGGTGTCAGTGCTCTCGAGATAATCCTGGCCTAGGGTACCGGGGATCACATCGGATGAGGTCTCTCGATATTCCAGAGTTCCTGCGCTTGTTGCCAATGATTCTTGGCTGTACCAGTCAGTGCTATACAGAAGCTTACTTTTGTTTCTCTGTTTGACATCGTCGTTGAGAGAAAGCATTGTAAGAGGCTGACCACCAGCGAGCTTGGCACTGTGGAGGGAGACGCGATGATTGAGACGCTTACATTCAAGCGCGTCCTGCTCGGTGAGATTGAGAGGAATCTGGTCGAGAACTTCTTTTGGAAGCTTGATACCACGAGTTCGTTCTAATACATCTGCACCGAGGAAAAGATCGGGACCGAGAATTTCTCGAGCTTGGTCGGCGTTGATGAGGCGGCCACGGAGAAGGTCGTTGATGCGTGTCGTCTCTGTGGCGAGTTTGGCACGGATAGCGAGGAGCTGTTCGTCACTTGTTTCTGGCGCATCAGTTACTGCACGTACGGCCTCGAATTGGCCAGTGGTATGCGTGCGGGGGGTTGGAATATCACTCATATTGTTTTACATAATTGATAAGGTGTATATTTTATACTTTTATTAGTATGTGTCAACTGAATCTGATGCAAAGCTGATTTGTGGTAATTTAGCTTTGGGTTTATGTTGGTGCCAGAAATTTGTAATGCCAATGTCAGCTTTTTGTTAGAAGCGCCTGGTATTCTCGGAGTGTTCTTATTTGAAATATGTCATTCTATATGATATAGTATATATGTAATCATATATTTAATCATATATCTATGGCGCGAATTATCACCACCACCCAGATGCAGCAAAAAATTGGTCAGATTGCCGACTCCATTGAAACGACACCTTACATTGTTACGAATAGAGGAATGGGGAAGATTATTTTGCTACCGTATTATGACGGCTGCGATGAGATCATTGAAGATTATATGGAGGATTATGAGATATGGAAGAATGGCGACAAGCTGGAGAAAAAATGGAAGGCATCCTTGGACTCAGGGGATAGCGATCTTGTCATTTAATTATATATTATGGTTGTGTTTATTTTTTCTAAAGAGGCCAAAAAAACCCTTCAGAAACTACCTATCGAAGTGCAGGAACGCGTACAGCAGAAACTTTTTTTCTTTAAGAATCATCCCGATATTTTTTCTGAGGCTAAGCCAATTCATGGACGAAGGCCGGTTACGCATCGTATACGCGTTGGTAATTATCGTCTTACACTGGAGCTTTCTACGGCATATCCACAATATGTGCATTTGATTGTCTTTCGCATTGCCGATATCGGCCATCGAAAAGATATTTACTCTTGAGGTAATGTAGCTTTGCGCCGTATACTGAAGCGGCTAGGGTTTTGTATATTTTGTATTGATTATTATGTTTGATTTTTTCAAGAAAAAGAAAATTGTTGAAGTTAAAAAACCTGCCAAAGTGCAGAAAGGTGAAAAAGTTGAGGTGAAAGAAGAGCCTAAACAGCCTTTGGAGTATTTTGATCGAATGAAGAAGTTGGAGGAGATGCGCGCGAGCGGCGTGCAGCCCTATCCCGAGCGGTTTGAGCGAACTCATACGGCGGTAGAGGCGCGCGCGCTTGGCGATAAAGGTATGCGAGAGACGGATGAAGTGGTGAGTGGCACTTCTGGAGGTGGCAGTAACGGTGAGGAGATTTCCCTTGCCGGCCGTGTAATGACCTTCCGTTCTCATGGAAAATTAAGTTTTGCGCAGTTGCAGGATATTTCCGGAAGAGTTCAGTTGTGTTTCATGCGCGATGTTTTGAAAGATGATCCGTATAAATTTATTACGAAAAAAATTGATGCGGGGGATTTCATAGGAGTGAAGGGGGAACTATTCAAAACGCAACATGGCGAGACGACGCTATTGGTTCGTGAGTTTACGCTGCTGTCAAAAACGCTGATGCCGCTGCCGGAAAAATGGCACGGCGTTCAGGATCAAGAGATGAAATATCGCTACCGTTATCTAGATATGCTCATGAGTCCGGAGACGTTTGCGCGAATGAAGATGAGGAGTCGGTTGATTCAGGTTATTCGTGGATATTTAGAAAAAAATGAATTCATTGAAATAGAGACTCCTATTTTGTCGGCGAAGGCGAGTGGGGCGATGGCGAAGCCATTCATGACACATCATAACGCGCTTGATCGAGATTTTTATTTGCGAATCGCACCGGAGACTTACCTCAAGCGCGCCGTAGTCGGCGGCCTAGAGCGCGTATTCGAGTTTGCAAAATGCTTTCGCAATGAAGGTATGGATCCATCACATCTCCAGGAGTTTACGATGCTCGAGTACTACGCCTCATATTGGAACTATGAAGACAATATGGATTTCACGGAGAATTTATTTAAACATTTTATTCAGGAATTATTTGGAACACTTACGATAACTGTCGGCGAACAGCAGATCGATTTCAGCAAAAAGTGGCCACGATCTACCCTTCGAGATTTAATTTTGGATAAGTCAGGTATTGATATTTACAAGGAAAAGACGGCAGATGAGATACGAAAAGCAATCGCCGAAAAGGCGATTGTGCTCGAAGACACGGCAAAACTTGGTCGTGGAAATTTGATTGATGTTCTTTATAAAAAGACAGTCCGTCCACAACTCATCCAGCCGATTTTCGTAACATCACACCCGATCGACCTCTCTCCGCTCGCTCGAAGAAATGATACCAATCCTGATATTACCGACCGCTTCCAGCTCGTCGTGAACTCATGGGAAGTTGTAAATGCTTACTCGGAATTAGTTGATCCTGTAGACCAACGTCAACGCTTCGAGCAGCAGGCCGCTCTAAAAGCCGCCGGCGATGAAGAGGCGATGGAAGCCGATTATGACTATGTACTAGCCATGGAACACGGCATGCCACCCATGTCCGGTTGGGGCATGGGCGTTGACCGCATTCTCGCACTCCTTACAAATCAGGAAAATCTCAAAGACGTTATTTTGTTTCCTTTGATGAAGCCGCTTGAGGAATAAAACTTGAGAGTCCTTCGTGTACGATAAAATGATTTCGCGTTTCTTCAACTACATTTGAACTATCTGTTCCTACTACTTTGACCTCAAACTCTTTCATTTTTCCTACCGATACCGTTTGGAAGAGCTTTTCGAGAAGGAGTTTAAATCCATCCATATACATATTTAACGGATCTTGACCCTCGCCCTCATTTCCTTTTTCAATCCCTTCGGATGCCATAGCTTTATCATCTACTCCTTTCGCGCTAATCAATCTGTTCGCTAATACATATTCTCGTCCTCTTGCGGCTCCATCCATGTCGACAGGATTTCGGGAGACAAGTGTTGTTCCATCTCTCAAGAATTTTTCTATTGATGTTGCCCCTAATTCCTCCTGCAGCGCTTGTTCCCTAGGAGATACTTCAATAGGGTTATTCACCATCCTACCAAAAACAAACAAAATCTCTGCACGTACCTCAGCCATTACTGCGGCAAAAATAGCATCACGTTTTTGAGCATCCTTCTGCTCTGCTGCGGATAGTTTTACCGCTTCTTCGGCACGTAATGCTTCCATTTTAGCTGGTCTTGCTGTCTTTTCTTCTGGTGTGCTTGATCCTCCTGCCATGGTGATATTGGTTAAAACATTGCTTTAAGGTTGATATTTTATCCCTTAGTTAGTATTTGTCAATACACGTTCATATACGCAGCTTCAAATCGCCTTAAAATGTTTCACAAATCAACGTATCTCGTCTAGAATACCCTCGTTCGTATTTCTTTGTTTTCATTTATGATGACATCACTCTTCAAGCGCGCGCTAACGGCGCTTTTGGCTTTTTCTCTTTTACTTCCAAGCACGAGCTTTGCGACTACGTCTTCTATCACGGATGTTATGCCGGATGACGTGACGACCTTCACACAGATTGACCTCTCTCAATTCACTCCGAAGAGCCTTATTGATTCTTTGGTAAATTTTGCCACGGAAATGTTCGATACTACTCCATCAACATCTGACGATGCTGCGGTTGCGAAAAAGAATGCATCACTCGCTAAGGAAATACTTACTGGCGCTCCTTTTGCTACCGGCTCCCGTACTGGATCATCTATCAGTGATCTTCGGGACTATTTTGTCATGACTATCAACGATGTTCAGTGGACGAGCTATATGGATCTCAATGGAAAAGACCTTGAGAAGAAAACATATGCCGGACATGAATATTATCTCGAAAAATCCTCAGACAGTCAGCAAAAACCTATTGCTCGCTTGGGTCAATTTTTCGTTGGTGCCAACTCCGAGGCAAGTATGAAAGCTCTTTTTGCCAAAATAGATAAGGGCGAGGTGCTTACAAAAAATGCACATTACCAGACAACAGTCGGTAGTGTTGGAGCAGGAGCACTTTTGACAGCCTATGTTGACCTCACTTCTGCACTCAAGGATATAAAAGATGAGATGAGCACCGGAAAAAGCGGGAAACAATCAGTATTCGATGTAGCTCAGCATATGGGAGTTGCCCTTTCTCAATTCCAGGGAGGAGTGTCGATGAACACTGTTTCTATGCGCAATGCAAATACTGCGAACAACGTATTCAATCCTTCGCCTTTTGCCCCTATGCTTTATACATATGCCACGTCTCTACATCCTCTTCTCTATGTCGAAGGCTCAAACCTTGCGCGACTCACAAAGGAAAACGATATTGATATCGATTCTGATTTCAAAGACTTCTCCAAACTCATGACAAATGGCTATTCCTTCACGGTAGAAAAAGGAAACGGAACATTCTTGCCATCATTTACCTTCATGGCGGACATGAAAGGTAATGAGACAGAGATGGCTTCCTTACTGAAGAAAGCATATGAGGAAATTATCTCTAATGAAATACTGGAGGGTGTTTCTATCTCAGGACCTACGCTCGGCGGACTGTATGATTTTTCCATTACGTTCACACCAGGTAGCGAGTTCTGGGATGAGTTCGAAGGCGTCTTCCCTCGTATGTCCACGATGCTCTCTCTTGTTGTGAATCTTACGAAAGACGGCATACTTGTTGTTTCTTCCAAGCCTAATGTCATGGCAAGCTACAAGACAGGTATGGACGTATCCGAGTTCGGAGCTGTCATGAACCGAAGTGATGTGAGTATGCTTTTCTCCCTCAATCTCAGCGAAATTACAAGCATCTCCAAGGAGATACTCCAGCAGTATTACGCTAGTTTGGATGAGGAAAGTAAGCCATATGTAGATGTGAATACCTCCCTGAATGCTATTGATCAGATCTTCTCACCATGGCAGCGCCTGAGCGGTTCGGGCACATCGTCCGCTACCGTAGACTCCGCTACGATGAAGCTCTATTTCGACTCAAGAGTTTATGAAAGTTCTTATTGGGAAAATGTTATTAAGTCTGTCAAAACACTTAATACATCTTCAAATCAATATGAGCGTGTTGCCTCGAAGTTTTCCGATGTTCCATCAGACCAGTGGTATGCTCCCGATGTCAAAAATTTGAAGGCACGAGGAGTGGTAAAGGGATACAGCGACAACTCATTCAAACCAAACAAGCCGGTCACTCGTATAGAGTTTCTCGCGATGTTATACCGAGGTGTATATGGAGAGGCGCCATCAAGTTTCAGCATGGATGGCGATTCCACAAGTGGTTCCGATGTTGTTTTCAAAGACGTTGAGCCATTTGAGTGGTACTATGATATATTGAGCGACAGTTCGAAAAAGGGCTTGGTAAAGGGATATTCTGATAATACATTTAAACCTGGCGCACTTATTTCTCGCTCTGAGGCGGTTGCTATGATCGCACGATTCTACCAATATAATAACGATACAGAATTTTTCGTAGACCTTCCCTGGAGAGATGACCGATCATTTAGTGATGTTCCAGATAATGCTTGGTTCGGAGAGGCGGTACACAATGCCTACAAACTTGGTGTTGTTGATGGAACCCCTACGGGAAAGTTTGAACCGGGCAGAAATCTCAACAGAGCCGAGGCCGCTAAGTTGATTAGCCGACTGCTCAGGAAGAAGGTAGGGTAGAGCTTTTCTCAGTTTATGAAAACTAATATAACTATTATGACGAAGCGTCGGGGTAAATATGCTATTGGCATTCTCGCCGCTCTCGTCATATTTAGTTATGTCTCACTTCAACATTTTCAATTTTTCATCAACCATTTTTGGTCTGTGGCCAGCGGACGCAAGGAGTATATCCTTCTCCTTCAAAACAATAATGAGCTTCGTCCCGGTGGTGGTTTTGTTACGGCATACGCGAATGTAACCTTGCACTGGGGAGTGCCCACTCGCTTGGCGTTCCACAACTCGTATGAAATCGATACCAAGGCCTACATCAAGCCTCCGTATCCTCAGGAGGAGTTATTGAAAGATGCGCGATATCAGGGCTATACATTTCGTGATGCGAATTGGAATCCAAATTTTCCTGATGCTGCAGCTGATATTGTTCATTTTTATGAGCAAAAATTTCCACAAGAACATATTGATGGCCTAATGGTGGTGAACTTCAATGTCATTGAAAAACTTCTCGCGGAGGTCGGATCAATTGATCTCGGAGATAAAGTCGTCGATCATCAGAGTCTCTTCAGCGCCCTTGAGTTCGAGGTAAACAATGTTGACCGACACAATGTTGAAGCCCTCGGCGGTCGTAAAAACGTACTCAAAGATCTTGGCTACGCCTTGATGAAAAAAACAATCTGGCATCCGTTTACAACCTTGTCGGTAATGAACACGGCCATTGATGAAAAGGATTTTTATTTCTGGTTCCGGGATGAAGCACTGCAGGAAAAAATCTCAGCCCTCGGTTGGGCAAATGACTTGTTGTTGCCTGAAAAAACAGATTTTTTGGGCGTCAATCTGGCCAACCTTGGAAGTAAAAAAGCTGACCGATATCTTATTAAAAATACTGAATACTATGTCGATCTTTCCGGCTCGGAGCCAACAATGCATGTGAAAGTGGCGCTGAATTTTCCCGGAAAACTGAATAGCTATAGCGATCCATATCGTGGATATCTTCGCGTAATTATTCCCGGCAATGCAAAAGTTACGCATCAACCTGAAGGCAGCCAGATTGAAAATCTCGGCGCCCTCAAAAGCATCGGAGCAATTGTTAATCTCGGTGCCAGCTCAAGTGGCGAGTGGACTTTTGATTACACTCTGCCTCGTCGTACGTTTAAAACTGATGAATATGCATTGAAGCTCCAAAAACAATCTGGAGATATGATGCATTATCTGGTTGTCGTTTCCGGTGCAAATGAAACTCAGCTAAAGAGTAATCAGTTTGATGTGCGCGAGAATAAGGCATTCTTCCGCGGTACTCTCCTTAACGATTTGATTCTCGGCCTGCATATCAATCCGGACGCCACTCCTCCATATCCTATCGAGCAGCGTTTCGATAGCTTGAATCAAATCAGTATTATCTGGAGCGAGCCTATCACCTCTGACACCGCCCATGCTCTGAAGAAATACAGTATCCGAGATATGAATGTTACCAATGCCGCAATAACGGATATACCAAAAATCGAACAAATTGATGTAGATCAAAATGTCACCCGTCTCAAACTCTCTGGCATCACCGCCCAGCCGCTTGAACAATATCAAATCATCATGACGGATATGAAAGATAGGGGTCAGAACGTAATTGAGCCAAATCCGAAGACCATTACGGCGGTTCAAAGAATCTAAAGTAAAATGCTGGACATCTCCTACCATAGTGTATAATGCCTTTGGTGAAGGTCAGCTTTATTCAGCTTTAAAGAAGCTCATATGGATAAGATAGCTGTGTTAGATTTCGGAGGTCAGTATGCACATTTAATCGCGAACAGAATTCGCAGGCTCGGCGTGTACAGTGAGATTTTCGATGCTGATACCCCTGCTTTGAAGCTGAGATTCCATAAAGGTATCATTTTTTCCGGCGGTCCCAATAGTGTCTATGAAAAGGGTGCGCCAACCTGCGATCCTGGTATTTTTAAGCTAAATATTCCCGTACTTGGTATCTGTTATGGTCATCAGCTGATGGCTCACCTTCTCGGAGGAAAAGTTAAATCCGGTGGGGTCAAAGAGTATGGCCGTGCAAAAATAGATATTTCCCGCAATGTCGGTGTTTTGAAGTTCATGGGCGACGAACAGGAGGTCTGGATGAGCCACGGAGACGAGGTTACGCAGTTGCCGGTCGGTATGGAGGTAATCGCCTCTACAGAGGGCTGCAAGACTGCCGCAATCGCCGATGAATATCGTAAATTCTTTGGCGTTCAGTTTCACCTGGAGGTCACCCACACCCCGAATGGTCAGAAGATGTTAGAAAACTTTGTGGAAGTTTGTAATGCAGAAAAAGAATGGAATTTGAAGGAGTATATCGAGCAGTTGAAGATGAATATTCAGAAAGAAGTGAAGAATAGAAATGTATTTATGTTGGTAAGTGGAGGCGTCGATTCGTCTGTCGCGTTTGCATTATTAGAAAAAACATTGGGCGCAAATAATGTGTATGGATTATTTGTAGATACAGGTTTGATGCGAGAGAACGAGGCAAAAGAGGTTCATGACTCTATGGAAAAAGCCGGATTCAAAAATCTCCACATCGAAGATGCGGGTGCGGATTTCTTCAAGGCTTTGAAAGGAATTACTTCTCCGGAAAAGAAACGCACGATTATTGGAGATACATTCCTCGAGGTGCAAAAAAGAGTTTTGAAGAAAATGAAACTCAATTCCAAAGACTGGATGCTCGGACAAGGCACGATTTATCCTGATACGATCGAGACTGGCGGCACGAAACATTCCGCTAAAATCAAAACGCATCATAACCGAGTGCCTCAGATTGAGGAGATGATCAAAAAAGGGCTTGTTATTGAGCCTTTGAAGGAGTTCTACAAAGATGAAGTTCGTTCGATTGGTGAAAAAATTGGCATGGATAAAAGCATGATTATGAGACATCCATTCCCTGGTCCGGGCTTGGGCGTACGTATTTTGTGCGCGAAGAAAGCCGAACTGCCTACCACATGGAAGGCTACAGAAAAGAAAATGAATGAGGTATTAAAAAAAGATAAACTCAAGGCATACATGCTGCCGGTACAAAGTGTCGGCGTGCAGGGCGATAGTCGTTCGTACAAAAATCCCGTAGTGCTTACGGGTGAGGCAGATTGGGAACGGTTAGCCAGTATCTCCACTCGATTAACAAATCAATTCTCAGCCGTGAATCGTGTAGTTCTTTCTTGTGCTCCTGAGGAAATTTCTAAGGTTGAATTTTCCGGAGCGTGTTATATGGTCCCAGAACGTGTGAAATTATTGCAGCGTGCCGATGCGGTGGTGAAAGATTTCTGCGTGAAGAAGGGGATTCATAACGCCATTTGGCAGTTCCCTGTTATCTTGATTCCCGTGAAGTTGAATGGCCGTGCGGGTGAAACTATCGTGCTGCGACCTGTCTGCTCCGAAGAGGCGATGACCGCGAATTTCTATGAGATGGATTTCGCACTGTTGCGAAAATTGAGTGATCAATTAATGGCGATCAAGGGCGTGAGTGCGGTCCTCTATGATATTACGCATAAGCCACCGGGAACGATTGAGTGGGAGTAAAACTAATTATTTTTTATTTATATTTCATCCTATGAAAATATCTAAAGGTTTTGCGAGCGACAATTACTCTGGCGTACATCCGAAACTTCTTGAAGCTATTCAGAAAGCCAATGTTGGACATGCGGGTGCCTATGGAAATGATGAGTATACGGCACGTGCCGTTAAAAAATTCAAGGAGCATTTTGGTAAAGATGTTGATGTTTATTTTGTTTATAATGGTACCGGTGCCAATGTTCTTGGGCTCAAAATGGTAACTGAATCATATAATTCTATTATATGCGCTGAAACGGCGCATCTCAATGTCGATGAGTGTGATGCTCCGGAAAATTTCACAGGATGCAAACTGCTCACGGTTCCGACAGATGATGGCAAAATCTCTGTAGAAAAAATCAAACATCTTGTATATGGATTTGGCGATCAACATCATGCTCAGCCAAAAGTAATCTCCATCACTCAACCTACGGAATTAGGCACTCTTTACTCGTTAAAAGAGATACGAGAACTAGCTGATTATGCTCATAAAAATAATATGCTCCTCCATATCGATGGAGCTCGTTTATCAAATGCTGCTGCGAGCTTACGCAAGTCCCTTAAAGAGATAACTTTTTACCTAGGAGTAGATGTATTGTCTTTTGGGGGTACAAAGAATGGCATGATGTTTGGCGAGGCCGTTATTTTTCGAAATAAAGATGTGTCGAAAAATTTTGTCTATATCAGAAAACAGGGGATGCAATTGGCATCTAAGATGCGTTTCATTTCTGCACAGTTCGAAGAGTTACTTTCAAATGATCTATGGCTACATAATGCGCGCCATTCGAATAAAATGGCAGCCATATTAGCAGATGAGGTTAAAAAAAATCCTAAGATAAAGATCACTCAAAAAGTACAGGCGAATGGAGTTTTCGCTATTCTTCCAAGGCAATATATTTCTAAGTTACAAAAGGAATACTTTTTCTATACATGGAATGAAGAAACTTCAGAGGTAAGATGGATGTGCTCGTTTGACACGACAGAGGAAGATATTCATGCTTTTGTAGCTCTTATTCAAAAAACCATCAAATAATTATGTCCACTATTCATTTTATTATCACAGGCGGTACCATTGATTCATATTATGATGGAACAAAAGATACGGCCGTTCCTCGTGAAAATTCTATTATTCCCTACTTTATCAAGAGCTTAAAACTCTATACTCAGTCTGAGTTTACTGAGGTTTGCATGAAGGATAGCCGCAGTTTGACTCGTGAAGATACTCAGGGGGTTCTGGAGGCGGTCGAAAAGAGTCCTCATTCCAAAATTATTATTACGCATGGCACTTATACCATGCCTGACACAGCTCGTTTTTTGAGCGCAAATCTTACTCGCAAGGATCAAACTATCATTCTCACCGGATCGATGATTCCGATTCAGGGATTTTCTCCTTCTGATGGACCATTTCATCTTGGCTATGCGGTTGCGCAGGTTGAGTCTCTTCAGCCTGGTGTTTATGTTGCTATGAATGGAAAAGTATTTTCACCGGAGGAGGTGGTGAAGATTATTAGCGAAGGACGGTTCACGTCGATTTTCGAGAAGTGAATGTAATACGGGGGAATAATCTGAGTGCTGAGTTTGACTTTTGTACCTTTAATGTCTTAATCTGTAATTTCCACGTGGAAATTTTTAGCTTTAAAAATGCCTGTTTTTGAGAAATTAGATGGTTATGTCATACTATGTAAAAATAGCAATGTGACACTCTTTAACATTGTTATTATAGTTTCACTATCTCTGCCGTAATCTTCTCCCCACCCATAAACTTCTGCGCGAACTCGCTAAATCGTTCGGGGGCGTCGGTGCAGGTGAAGGTGACGATGCCCCCAAGGGACACCCCTGCTGGGGCGCCGTGGCCGTTCGAGTTTTTGGTAAGTTGGGATTCGATTTCGGGATGACGATTGAGATAATCAGCGAGGGAGTCGGCGACGATGGTGGAGGAATCGAGGACGTGTACGCGGGTGCCCATGATGTCTTCGAAGACGTCGTGCATGATGGGATAATGGGTGCAGCCGAGGATGAGTGTGTCGGGGGCGAAGTCTTTGATGGGGGCGAGGTATTTTTTCAGAATGGAGCGGGCTTCGGGTTTGTGATGCCAGCCTTCTTCGATGAGTGGGACGAGAAGTGGGCAGGCTTGACCGAGAGTTTTGATATTAGGGTCGAGTTTGTGAAGTTCTTTTTCGTAGGCCTTGGAGTTGATCGTGGCGCGGGTTCCGACGATGGCGATACGTTTATTTTTAGTTATTTTGATCGCCTTTTCAGCGACGGGGATTATGACGCCTAGGACTTTCCTATCGGTGACGTCTGGAGTTCTGAGATACTTTTCTTGCAGGTAGGGGAGCGCGACTGCCGAGGCGGTGTTGCAGGCAAATATAGTAAGAGGAATATTTTTTTTGAAAAAAAACTGAAGGGCCTCTTCGGAAAATTCGCGAATTGTTTCCGGTGAACGGGATCCGTAAGGCACACGGAGATTATCTCCAAGATAGAAATAATTATACTGCGGAAGTCGTTTGCGAAGCGCTTTCAGTACCGTAAGTCCACCATAGCCGGAGTCGAAAATTCCAATCATATGGCCGAATAATGGCATAGAGAAGGGGATAAAGCAAATTGGATCGCAAACGGGGGCAAATACACTCGCCCAAAGGCGAGCGTATAGGCTATAATTACCTCATGAGTGTTCGACTTTCTACTATCTTCGTCGTATTGGGGGTTTTGATCGGTATATTTTTTGCCGCACAGTTTAGCACTGGTATTCCCCTAGACGGGACCTATCCGGCTGACCAGTATCAGGCGAGACAAAATCTTATCAAAGACTTTCTGGATGAGCAGGGGATTCTCCGTAACCAGATCGCGAATTTGAACGGTCAAATTGATGAGCAGCAAAAGAAAAATCAGGCGCTTCTTTCGAAGACAAAATTATCCTACCGCGATGAGTTAAAGGCTGCGGCGGGATTAACTTCTGCTAAGGGAAGAGGTATCGAAATTCAACTGAGTGATAGTCCGGGTGCTAATCGTGAATCTACCGGAGTAGTTCCGGAGGCGCTCGTGCAGGCCGCTGATTTGCGCGATATTGTTAATCTCCTCCGTACGGGGAGCGCAACGGCAATCGCTATCAACAACCAACGCATACTTCCGACTACCCATATTAGTGCCGTTGGAAATAGCATCCTGGTGAATAACTTTTATGTGGCTCCGCCTTTTGTTATTACAGCCGTTTCCGATGAAGACTTCCTCTATGCGAGATTGAATGATGCCACTACACTCATGGATCTCAAGAAACGAGCGACTCAGTTTGGTATGCCTTTTACCCTCACTCTCAGAAGTCACGTATCTTTATCACCTTATAATGGCGATTTCCGCCTCAAATATGTTATTGCACGACCTTGATTCCGGTAGAAAAAAGATGATTCTTTTTACGAGCTTACTGCTCGGTATCTTCCTTGTTATTCAATCCAGATCTTTTATAGGAGTTACTATCGTCAATACGCGCGATTCTGCCTCGAATATGTTCCGAGAACTTCAGGTACTGCGTGATACCAACAAGAGTCTCACTGATGAAACCGGCTCACTTGAGGAGGTATTGGCCAAGTCAAAAGATAGCTCTCTCAGTCTCAAGGCGCTTGAAGATGAGATACGCAGGTTCAAAACTATCACGGGTGGCCTACCTGTTTATGGTCCCGGTATACGAGTAAGTGTGCCTGTCGGTACCGAGGTTGCATCGCTCGTGGATCTGATCAATGAGCTCTTCAATACGGGGGCGGAGGCGGTAAGTCTGAATGGAATTCGATTAACAGGGAATGGTTTCGGCCTCGACGGTATCCCTAGCGGTCAGATTCTTTTGAAGGGGAATATCCTACAACCACCGTATATTCTGACGGCTATCGGCGACTCACTCACGATGGAGAATACTCTTCGTCAGGTCGGCGGCTTCCTCAGGAGATATGAGAAAAAGCATCCAGGGAAGACACTTAAGATCGAGAAAAAAGACCGAATCGATATGGATAAGGTTGATTAAGTCTCTGCCGACTACGGAATGTATTTATTTTAATAGGAACCAAAGTGGCTGCAAGAGGAGCAGTACGATAACTATCCCTAGATAGATACGCTTGTTTAGTTTTTCATAGTAGAGCGCCTCGCGGATCTTCTTGAGACGGAGGAGTTTCTCCGC
>CALRDN010000020.1 GCA_943354965.1 Candidatus Peribacteria bacterium
CCATCGCCGAAGTCCCATGAGTAATCGAGGTTTTGTGCCGTGCCGTCACGGTTTCTAGAGGCGGATGCGTCAAACGTCATGACGTCCTTCCTATTAACCGTCAGCATTTGTGTATTGTCAGGTTCCTGACCGTTTACCAAAATTCGCGTAGATACAATTGGGGCATCACCGGATCCAATAGATACTCGGCGAGACATCTTGAGCGCATGATTGTTATCATCTTTGATTGTTACAAACGCCGTAAATACTCCGGCCTTCTTATATATATGTTTCGTCAGCGCTGTTGGCGCTATAAATACACCGTCTTCCACCTCTCCGTCGCCGAAGTCCCATGAATATGTTTTTCCATTGTTACTCTGAATTGCGAGGGTAATTTCCGACTCACCTGAGGCGTTCAGAATTCCCGTAGACTGCGTCACGTCAGACCATGCCATATCCAATAATGATTTAATACTGATTGTCTGTAACGCTTTTGATATCTTTCCTCTCTCACTTTCGTCCTCTACGGTGAGCTCAACCTTGCGATCTCCTACCGTAAGATATCGAATCAACATCGTTTTATTCGTCTCGTTGCCGGCAATGATCTTATAATCTTTGTTCTCCTCGCCTTCCAATTTCCACTGATACAGAATTTTTGTACTGACCCCATCCGGATCATATGATTCCGATCCATCGAGAAGGATTTCTGCCGGGTTGGATGCTACGGGAGGATTAGCGGAAAACTTTGACACTGGAGGGTTGGACTCGATGGTAATATCAATCTTGTCGATTGCCTCGCTCTTATTCTCGTTCTGTACGCGCAGCTCAACTGAATACGTTCCCGGCTTGTCAATTGCCGCAGAGAATTGTGGTTGCTTACTCGAGAGCTTGTCGTTCTCGGGAGTACTACTCCACTCCGTCACTATTACCTTACTTCCATCGCTCGTTACCGAACTTGTAAAGGTAATCGGTGAGTTTACTTTTGCGGTATATCCCGGCGTCACATTGATAATGGCGGAAATATCAGAAACATTTACGGAAAATATTTTTCTATCAACGATACCATCTTTTCCTGTCACCTCGAGCGTAACTTGATAATTACCCTTTCGAGCGTACGGATGATCAACTACGAGAATATTTGGATTTTCTGCAGGAGAATCATCAATTTCGGTACCATCTCCGAATGACCACTTCACGCGCTGTATTGTATCCTGTGACTGTTTCGAGAGATCATTTCCCTCGTCTAACTTACTTGTATCACCGGAGATTGTCCCCTTGGCACTGAACTTGAGACTCTTCTGAATCTCACTAAACGCGAGCTGTACGCGAGCGCGATCAATCTTTAGTAAACCGTTTTTGTCGTATGCTGTAATGGGAATAATTTCTTCTTTGTTATTATTTGTAGAAATGAGTTGCACATTAAATCGAGCACGAGCTGGATTTACCTTGATATCTACATACTGAATACCTTCGATGACACTATTGTCCAACGAAGAGCTTCTAATTTTCACGGCGATGCGGTATGTTCCCGGCTTTTTATAGATACAAGTCGCAACTGCTGATTTTGGCTCAACACAGCCCACACTATTCACCTCCTTTCCGGTTTTTCCAAAACTTCCATCTCCATCCAAGTCCCAGAAAATGTTTTCGTCAACAATAGAGAGATTTGATGGATCTTTTGAGCCCTGCGTTTTGAATGTGACAATAAGCGGGGCATTTCCTTCCTTGATATTTGCAGTTAATTTTACATCTACACCCTTGAGATCTTTGAGAATTTCATAGAGTCCTCCGAGATTTGCCGCCAATTCTTTTAGTGTTTTTTTACTTTCGAGTGGCGAGACTTTATCTTTTTTCAATTGAAGAATCATGTCGGCTGATCCAATATCTGACGAGTAGAGTTTGTCGAAAATTGCTCTTCCGGCATCTGTAATCGTCAATGTGCCATCGGCCTGCGAGAGACTACTTTTTACTCCTGCCAATTCTTTTGAGTACTTATCCATTTGTGCATCAAAATCGCTTATGAGCTGTGTCTTCATTGCGTTAATGCCGATACTTACTTTTGCATCATTAATATCATAGGAACCATCCTTGAGACCTACTACGAGCTCTCCATATTTTACGGTAAAATATTTACCATATGCCGTGAAGTCTCCATTGAATGTCAGAAGGTCTTCTTCTCCTGCTGTCTTGCTCTTTGCAGAAAGTGCCGCATTGGCAACGGCATTTACTTCCGCCCTGCGAGTATCAACCCATTTTTTTACAAAAAGTCTCTGGTACTGAACCATATCCGTCAAAACAGATAGTTCCGTACTTCGAGTGGCCGTTGAACTCAACGTATCCGCAATGATCCCATAACTTGTTTCGATCTGGGATATGGTATTGCTCGCGGCGGTCTGATTACTGAGACCAGCTCCGTTCCACATCTTGTCTACGCTCTGCTGGATATTCTCAATGGCGAGAACACCCTGCGCATAGTTCTGATACGTTTTAATAATATTTATTACTAGATTATATACTCTTCCCGCCTGCGTATTGCTTGCGCTCGCAGGTGCCAATCCTAACGCGGCGTTCTGTCCCACCGTCTGTGTCTGTCCGCCAGCCGGCGCTCCGCCCGGGGCCTGCAACACCGTATTCACAATCGCATACGATGACATGATGACGATGATACCAATTACCGCATAGGTAATAGCCTTTCTTCCCTTCTCTACACCATCCGCTTCTCCAGCCGAGGTGAGAATTCTCACACCACCGTAGATGGAAATAATAACCGCGATAAGTCCGAGGAAGCTTAAGGCAAACTTGATAATTTTTACAACAAATTCACGAGCCGATGTAACCTCTGTAAGTTTCGGATCATATCCTTCCGCCGAGGGTGCCGATAGGCCACCCTTGAAGTCCGTAAGTGATACAATGCCTGTTCCGGTATCCGTCACAAACAATTTATCAACTACGCTTCCAAGCGTGTCCGTGATTCCTGCTGTTGCCATAGGCACTGATCCAAATACCGCAAAAACCATCATCAGCGAGACGATCATTTTTTTCAGAAGATTGTTCTTCTGTTTTCCGGATTGTTTTGCGATCTTGTTCATTGTTTATGGTTTTATTTTAGCTATTTGTCTTTCTTTGTATTATACGCCATTTTGGCTTTATCTTCCATCGTCTTTGTTTGACTGTTTGTGTATTTATTTTGTAGATGAAGCTGGACTTGGAACTCCGGCTGGCGCTTGACCTACTGGAGTGACTGTCGCCCCACTATCATCCGCCTTGATAAGTGTCGTCGCGAGACCGAATGCAGCAGCCGAGAGGAGAATACCAACGATACCGCCGATAATCGCCTTCTTCGCCTTTCCGAGACTATCCTCATCAACTCCACCTATCACGTAGAGATAGCCTCCATAGAGTGTGACACCGAAAGAAATAGTCGAGACAAATCCCGCCATGAAGTTTGTGAAGTTTTTGAGCAAGAGCATTCCTTTTCCGATGTTTGGAAGTTTCGTTCCGAGATCCGGGAAGAGAATATCTTTGACTACGAACTCCGCCACTCCCACAATGAGAAGTCCTGCAAGTGCCCAGAGAATTCTGTTTTTGTGCTTCTTGAAGCCCTCTTCGCTACCTGCACTCATCGCCATACCCACTCCGCTAAATATAATTGTTGCGAGGGCAACAGCACTCGCGAGATAGGCCATGATGTTATAGATGTATCGAATTTGTTTAATTCCTTCCTCGCCATATAGCGTAATGTTAGCACCGTTGTTTTCAAAAATAGCACCACTCTCCGGAAAGAAGATTTTCCTAATCGCCGTGTCTGCCACGAACACAATGAGAATCGCCATCAAACTATACTTCGCATTTTTCTTCGCCTCTTCGCTGAATGTATCGATATCCTTTCCGGCAATAATGAGTTTGAATCCTTGGAATACCAGAAGGAAAATAGCGATACTATAGATGAGGTACTTTACGAGATCTACTACCGTCATGAGCAACCCTTCGAGATAATTAATTCCCAAATCATTTCCCGGGCCTATACCTCGTCCCACAAAAGCCTTCTCCGATGGAAGTCCTGTTTGTCCCACTATTTCGTCCAGTCCGGCAAACTGCGCCACCGAGATCTGGGGTAATGTCAGCATGGTGACCATTACGAGTACCATGAGGAGTGTTGGCAGTATTTTTTTAAACATATTTTATTTTTTATTGAAACTGTCCGCCGATTACGGTTGATACGAGCCCGAATGCGCCATATACCACCAACATGCCAATAGCCGCGAATCCAATTGCACGCTTTGCCTGTGTCTGTTTCTCCTCATTTCCACCGCTTGTCATATACATAATCGCCGATCCGATAATAATCAAAATCAATACCGGTCCTATGATACTCACCGCGAGATTTGCCACCGAGGCTATCTGTTTGGCGCCCTCTGTAAGGTCAATCGCCGGACTTACCCCTTCGAGTTGACTGTATGTTTTGAAATTGAGCTTATAGAACACCTTCGCGATAATCGATTCCGAGAAAATAATAATAAATAATCCTACCGCTCCGAAGATCAAATTTTTCTTGTCTCTTTCTAGATTGCTCGCCTCACTTCCCAATGTAATAATTCTGTAGGCCGATGAAATAATTTCGTATACGGCGATACCGGAGATGAGATACTTGATAAAGGTAATAACAAGTTTTACCGTTCCATTAAATAAATTTACACGACAGAGAAGTTCGGCGCCTGTGGTCGTGCTGCCACCTCCGAGGAAGGTACTGGCGTAATTACATGCTAACGTTCCACCTGCCCCACTCTTTTCTACAAAAATAAACTGTGCCGCCTCTTTATTGACGGAGAGAATTTTTGTCACTTCACCTGCAAGACTAATAATCGCAAGTCCTAATATTCCCATGTATATGCCCTTTTTTGCACTCGTAATTTTTGATTCTTCGCCCTGCGCCAAGAGCATCTTGAGTGCCGAGTAGACAACCATCGCTATGGCAGCCGCCGCCATGATGCCACGAAGCCGCCCAACAACTCCACTGTCAGTACTTGAAAATCCACCCACCAGATTTGCGAGTGACTCGACTATTGTGGAGCCACCCGGATCACCTACGACACTATCGCCTCCACTAAATGTCGCAACGTCTCCTAAAGGCAGAGCATTCGCCGCTACTGCGCTATCGGCCACGAGCAGTACGAGCGCGAGAAGTGCTGTCATCATTCCAATCTGTCGCAGATAGAGATAGACTTCTGATTTTTGTTCGTGAGACATAGCCTTATATGACATGGTTTGGGCTTTTATGTATTCTTGTTATTGTATCACTAATTCGCTTATATGTAAAGCTGCATATAAGGATATCCTACTTTTCCTTGCAAATTCCTCCCAAGCTGGTAGTATCTTCTTTGGCCGAGAAGGCTTTTTTGAGGTACTTATTCATTTCGTAATCTCCACCGATCTATGAAAAGCAACACATTTACTACGTATTTACGCGAAAGTTATGAGGAATTTAGACGTGTAACGTGGCCTACCAGAAATAAGGCAATTAGACTTAGTGGTATCGTTCTCAGCTTTGTTTTGGTGTCCGCCATCTTTATAGCTCTTTTGGATTATGGCTTCAATATGGGTTACCAGTACCTTCTCAACATTCGATAATTTTATACTTCCTTTTTGACTCTATTCTATGGCTAAACAAGCACAGCACACCGGTCGACATTGGTACGCTATTCATACCTACTCAGGATACGAGCATGCTGTTAAAGAGTCTCTCATGCAGCGAGTAGAGACCTTTGGAATGCAAGATTATATTTTCGACGTTGTTGTGCCTGAGGAAAGCCAAATTATCATCAAGAAGGGAGAGCCAAAAACTATCAAAAAGCGAATATTTCCGGGATACGTTATTGTGGATATGATTGTGAGTGATGAGTCTTGGTATGTTGTACGAAATACACCTAATGTTACCGGATTCGTTGGAGCTGGAGGCACGATGCCAATCCCTGTTTCCGAGGACGAGTTCAAAGTTATCAAACGACGTATGGGTGAAGCTGAGCCTAAGTTCAAGATCGACTTCTCTGTTACGGATCATGTTGTCATTCTTGAGGGACCTTTTGTCAACTATGATGGTATTATTACCAAAGTCGATGAAGAGAAGGGTAAGGTCAAGGTACTTATTAGTATCTTCGGCCGAGAGACACCTGTCGAGCTCGACTTTACGCAAGTTCGCAAGAAATAGTCCTGAATTTCCCCTTAGAACATAGTTTTTTCCTACCTCACTATGCAAAAAACAACCGTCTTCACGATATTTTTCTCTATCTTGGTCGTCGTCCTTTTGGCCGAGTTTTTGACCAGTAATCAGCTTCAAAACGGCTGGAGTTCGGTTATTCCTCCAAATGCTATTCAGGAGGCTTCCAGTCCGGACGGCACTACGCCGGACCCGTTCTCTTCGACCGGCGGTGAAGGTGGCCAGATTGCAGCCGATACTAGCGCGAGCGCCGCGCAGACTCAGCAGTCGGCACCCACTTCTATGGCGCCATCGACCTCTCCTGACGCACCGCCGCCTACTGGCACGGTCCAGAAATCCGAAGTTTCCTCTTTTCTAGATAATTCCGGGTATAAGATTGAAAAAATCACCGAGCAACATCTTGTTCAGATGGGTTTTGAGGGTATGCACTTGGAGCGCGTGAGTGCTGAGGGTCTCCTCTTCCAGCTTCTGGACCTCAGTGGTACCGTAAATCTCTCCAAAGTTCGATTCCACCTCACCGATGGCAAGAATGTCTATGGTGTCGTTAGTGAGTACCTCCTCGCCGACAGTGCTCGAGCAAAGACGTTTTATGAGAGTTTGCGACAAAAATCCTCTCTCTACGCTCCGGATATAAAGCTGAATGAGACTAATTCTTTCGGTACAGCTTCCTTCTATCTGAACGACTCGAAACGTCTGGGAACTGCCTTTTTGACCGTTTTCTCGGGCAATAGGGTCTACTCATTCTCCTATCCAAAGGCGAGCCACGAGTTCTTCAAGAAGTTTATCGAGTTTTTGCTGGCTTAAATCTTGAGAATATTGGCTTGCAAATCTGCGTGAGTTCCTGTAAAAATACACTGCACTTTTTTATATTTGACTGAAAAACTTTATGGCTCCTGTGAAAAAAATTAAGGCTCTCGTTAAACTTCAAATCCCTGCTGGAAAGGCAAATCCTGCGCCACCGGTTGGTACCGCTCTCGGTCCTCACGGTCTTAATCTTCAGGATTTCTGTACTCAGTTCAATGCCCGAACAAAGGCAATGGGCGATATGACTATTCCCGCTGTCGTTACGGTTTATGAAGATCGTAGCTTTACATTTATCACAAAAACTCCTCCTGCTTCTAACCTTATCTGCAAGGCACTTGGCATCCCAAAAGGATCTCCTGTTCCTAACAAGCAGAAGGTTGGTAAAATTACTCAGGCTCAGCTCAGAGAAATTGCTGAGACCAAAATGCCTGATCTCAATGCAAACAGCATCGAGGCCGCTATGAGCATTATCGCCGGTACAGCTCGAAATATGGGTGTTGAAGTTGAAGGTTAATTTTTTCTAACGCTTCTCTCACATGGAAACAACAACTCACAAGTGGAAAATCATTAGACTCGTATATCTCTACCTCGTCTCCCTCATTGGGCTTATCGTTCTTTTGGTTGGAGGTATTGGATTGGTAAATACGGGATTGAAGTCACTTATGAATGTTGATGTTAATTACTATGGAACATCAGCAAAACAGATTTGTCGTGATCCTAATTATCTCGGCGGAGTGTATTATGGCGTCAAAGCTCCTATGGCAACCCCTGTTGCTACTCCTACGAAGGTCGAAGAGGTAAAACCTGTAGATATAAACAGCCAGAGCTACAAGGATTGTGTCAAAGACCAAGAGGAAGAGCAGAAGAAGCAGAGTGACAATGAGCAGAGACGATCTATCGCCGAGGGTCTCGCGTCAATCATCCTTGGAACTCCGATGTGGTTGTATCACTGGTTTGTCATCCAGCGTGATAACAAGAAGCAGGACTAAATGTATATTTATTATTTCGTGGGAGATTTGCCCCTTGGGTAGTCGTTTGCACCACATAAACCCCCTATTGTATGGTTAAGAAGCATGGAAAGAAGTATCTCGCCGCCAAGGCCATGGTCACGAAAGAGATCTATGACGTCAAGGAGGCCATTGAGATGCTCAAGAAGACATCCCCTGTTAAGTTCGATGCTAGCGTCGAGGTTCATGCCAAGATGGGTATTGATCCTAAGAAGTCAGACCAGAACGTTCGTTCTACCGTATCTCTTCCACATGGAACAGGTAAGACCGTACGTGTCATCGCGTTTGTTACTGAAGACAAGGCAAAGGAGGCAAAGGCTGCCGGCGCCATCGAGGCTGGTAACGAAGAACTTATTGAGAAAATTTTGAAAGGATTCTTGGACTTTGATGTTGCTGTTGCTTCACCGGATATGATGAAATCTCTTGGTAAGGTCGCAAAGATTTTGGGTCAAAAAGGCCTCATGCCTAACCCAAAAGCAGGTACGGTTACTACAGAAATTACCAAAACTATCGAGCAGATCAAGAAGGGTCAGGTTGAGTTCCGTGTCGACAAGTTTTCTGTTATTCACAATATGTTCGGAAAGTTATCATTCGGCGAAAAGGCTCTTGAGGAGAACTTTCTCGCACTCATGAAGTCTATTATGGATGTTAAGCCCGCCTCAGTGAAGGGTACGTATTTGCAGAAAGTTTCGTTGGCCACAACCATGGGACCTGGATTGACCGTTTCTATTCCAAGCATTATGGAGGCGTTGAAGTAAATCATGAGACCTGTGGATTAAAACGTTTTGAATATAAATACCGAAAGAGTCATCCGGCGTGGATGGCTCTTTTTTGTGCAGTCTACTGCTCCTGCGCTATTTTATACTCTAGGATCATTATTCTACTTTTCGAGTTAATGGTGTTTTTTCTGTGGCCGCTCAAAGCTGAGCAGTGCATCAATTATTTTCATCTTTCTTAGTCGTGTGACACCTCGATGGATGGATACTTTTTCTTTCAAAA
>CALRDN010000021.1 GCA_943354965.1 Candidatus Peribacteria bacterium
CTCGAACTGTACCGTCGAGCCCTCGCTACGCCCAATCCAATGCTGCTGCATCAATTTCGTCTTCTCCGGCCAATCCAATCCGTCGAAATTCAATAATCTCTCTGCATAAGAGCGGATATTGAAGAACCACTGCGTGAGTTCTTTTTTCGTTACCTCGCTTTTACATCGATCGCATTCTCCATTATTCACCTGTTCATTTGCCAAAACCGTCTGACAAGAAGGACACCAGTTCACCGGCGCGCGTTTACGGTAAGCTAAGCCCTTTTTATACAATTGGAGAAACACCCACTGCGTCCATTGATAATATTCTGGATCCGAAGTTACTATTTTTTTACTCCAATCATACATCGTACCAATCAACGATAACTGCTCCTCCATCTTCGCGCAGTTCTGCGCAATACTTACCGTAGGATGAATGCCCGTCTTGATCGCATAATTTTCCGCAGGGAGGCCAAAACTATCGAATCCGATTGGTTCGAAGACATTAAACCCCTTCATGCGCATATATCTTCCCCATGAGTCCGCTGGCGCATAATTATACCAGTGACCCACGTGCAACTTATCGCCCGATGGATAAGGAAACATCACTAAGTTGTAATACTTAGGTCGCTTTTGATCATGAAGAGAGGTGGTATACAAACCCCTCTCGCTCCAGCGCTTCTGCCATTTTTTCTCTACCTGTTGTGCGTCGTACATACGCGCACTATCGTAACACTAGACTGTTTTTTCTACAATAATTCTATTCTCATCGGGTTTAGCCGTATCAAGTTCTTTAATAGTCTTGCCTTGAGGCGCTCCAGAACTAGGTTTTTTATCCTTATCGATAGACTCGGTTATATCCTTGATAGTGATAACAATCATTTTCTCTGTGCCCTCCTCTTTCTTGATCAGGTCCAGAGTGGCAAGCACTACGTGCTCATTTCCGTCATTAGCCATAATATGGAAGGGCCCCGCATTTACCAGTATTTTTCCGCTTGTCGAGGTGCCCGAAAAGTCAGAGGCAAAAGCAGGGAGATCTTCTGCCGATAGCAAGGAGAAGAAATTTTTAGTAACAATATCTTTACGGCCGTATCCAAGTGTTTCACTAAATTTTTCATTAACCTCAATGACAGCACCCGAGAGGTCGAGTGCCACGACAGGTTCGAGCTTCTCCATATATGACTCAAACTGACCGCCAGGATGGAAGAAATCAGCAAATACATTTGCCTGCATATCTTTTTGTTCACCGACGCCACCAGCAACAAAAAACACGAGCGAAAAAGTCGTAATAAAGAGGGAAGTTGCGATGAGCGCTATTTTTTTACCGTGTGGGATGAGAATCATCTCGTTTTGTTTTAGGGTTTATTTCAAATATACTACATTATACTGTAAAATAACCAATACGTCAAGTATATAGGCACAGTAAAAACAACAACTTTCGGCTCAAGACAGGGCGAAATTCTAGGTTACAGGGCAAAGCTAAACAGCCTTTTCACGGGCAGAAATTTCCTTTTCCGAGGTGAGATCGAGGAAGGTATAGGTATAGACGCCATAAGCGAATATTTCGATAACCGCGCCGAGATAAGCTGCAAAAAACAGCGCCGCTAAGCCAATTATCGAGCCAATAACCACACCGATAATATGAAGGGTGACGGTTGCGATATATCCGGCCGCCAGGAGAATCGCCGCAGGGACGAGAAGGAGAAGGATTATTTGTAAGAATATTCGGAGAGTGATGATTCCCATAAGGATGGTAATGAGAACCGTTCGCTGCCAGTGGATCAGAACCAACTTGGCGCTCTTTGCGATCGAGGACATAACTCCTTCGTCATCAATAATGATATAGAGGTCCGCGTAGGTGAAAAGGAGGGTCATTATAAACCCAAGAATAAGAAGTATGATAAAAATAGGTATCAGGGTAAGGAAGAGATTGAGGCTGTGTCTCAACACAAATCCAGCATCGAAGAGAATAGTAAACACTCCAAAAAATTTTACAGCCGTGTGATATTCAAACAGTACGAGATAGCTCTTGATACCGTGTTTGAATCCATCCCCGATAGTCGCCTCCTGTCCATTCCGATGACGCGCAATTACTTGAATCGCCGCCGCCTGAGTTAGAGTAGGCAGAAGCATATAGATAGCAAAGAGGATAACCGCTATGGTGATGATAAGTATACTTGAATCAGCATGCCTACTGAGGAAGTCATAGGCGAAAGACAGAACCTGGGTCAAAAAACTCTTTGGAGAGTTCAGGAAAAATTCAGACTCTCTAAAGGCGAAGAACTGATACCCCATATAGATGACACCGGCCGTCGTCGTAAAAATCGAAGGAAGGAAGCCATACCAGTAGATGACTTTCTTATGCGTTTGTGTGTAGTGCCACGCCTCCTGAATGATAGCTCGATACGTCATAGTACGAAACCTACTTTGAAGCAAAGCCATAGTGACGTCAAGCGAGTATGGGGGTGCCAAGAAAGAAAGCCCATAAATTCTCTTGTCACATACATATTCTTTTGCTAGACTAGTCCCGCAATTCATTTTGAACTTATGAAACATTCTCAAAAGAAAACAATTATTCAGTCATACGCTGTTCATCCACAGGATACAGGCTCACCTCAGGTGCAGATTGCTATCTTAACGAACAGAGTGCAGGAGCTTACGAAGCATCTTGAAGAACATCCAAAAGACAATCACTCACGACGTGGCCTCCTTATCATGGTTGGCAAACGCCGAAAACTTCTCAACTACCTTCGTTTAAACAACAAAGACGAGTTCGAGAAGCTCAATGAGAAACTTGGACTTAGGAAAGCAGCAGTATCTTCATAATTCTCACTCTCCATGCAGAAATCTCTCACATGTGACTTGGCAGGACGCCAATTCAAGCTTGAAACAGGACATTTTGTTACACAGGCAGGTGGCTCTATCACCGCTTGGTTAGGCGATACCGTTGTTATGGCTAATGCATCAATGAGCGACGATCCAAAAGCCGGAGCGGAGTTTTTCCCAATGGTAGTTGATTATGAGGAACGTTATTATGCTGCAGGTAAGATTAAAGGAAGCCGATTCATTAAGCGAGAAGGACGTCCTTCAGAGAACGCTGTTTTAAACTCACGTGTTATCGATCGTCCTATTCGTCCACTTTTTCCAAAGGGTCTGACGCATGATGTTCAGCTACTATGTACCGTTTTGTCCGCCGACCTAGAGGTCGATCCATCTACGACAGCAATCAACGCCGCATCCATGGCACTTATGGCTTCTGGGGCACCTTTTGAGGGTCCTGTTAGCGCAGTGAGAATCGGATATATCGAAGAAAATGGAGCATGGAAACTTATCGTAAATCCAACCTACGCACAGTCAGCAGAAGGTAAACTCGACATCGTTGTCGCAGGAACACTTGATGCCATTACGATGGTAGAAGCAGAGAGCTCGGAGCTCGATGAGGATGTAATGATCAAGGCGCTTGCACTTGCTCACGAGGAGATCAAGAAACTTTGTACATTTCAGCTCGAGTTTGCAAAACAGCTCGATATCAAACCAAAAGAATACAAACTCCTCGAACCTAGCGCAGAGATGGTTGCCGCCGTCGAAGGATTTGTTACACATGACATGCTCGATACCGTAGTTGGTGCTACAAAGAAGGATGTAAAGAAGGCCTACAAAGCACTTCTCACTTCCGTACTTGAGAAATTCGCCGCAGAGGTAGAGGCAGGAACATTCACAAAACCGCATCTTGATGAGAAATTAAACAAGATGGTAGAGAAGAATATGCGTACAAACATTATGGAAAAAGAGCTTCGAATAGATGGTCGTAAGCTTGATCAGATTCGTGCACTTTCCGCAGAGGTTGGAGTTCTTCCACGTACACACGGTACGGGACTCTTCACTCGAGGTGAGACACAGATTCTCTCAATCGCTACACTTGGAGCGCCAGGCGACTCCCAGGTAATCGATACGATGGATACGGATATCGAAAAGCGATACATTCACCACTATAACTTCCCACCATACGCTGTTGGAGAGATCAAAATGCTCCGATCACCATCACGCCGAGAAATCGGTCACGGCGATCTTGCAGAACGCGCTCTTCTCCCGGTCTTACCTTCAAAAGAAGTTTCTCCTTATACTATCTGGGTAGTCTCAGAGACATTGAGCTGTAATGGTTCAAGTTCTATGGGCTCGGTCTGCGGCTCATCCCTCGCCCTCATGGACGCGGGTGTCCAGATCAAACGTCACGTAGCAGGTATTGCTATGGGAATGGTTACAGATGGAAAGGGTGGATATAAGATTCTTACGGATATTCAGGGCATGGAAGACTTCGCCGGAGACATGGACTTCAAAGTCACAGGTTCACGCGAGGGTATTACTGCGCTTCAGATGGATATCAAAGTCAAGGGCCTCAATCTCGACATCATGCGCGAAGCGCTTGAGAGAGCCAAGAAGGGACGATTTGAACTCCTCGATATGATGGAAAAAGTCATCGCCGAGCCAAGAAAAGAAATGTCCAAGTACGCTCCAATGATTACAACCGTAAAGATCGACGTTGAACAGATTCGTTCAATCATCGGTAAGGGCGGAGAGACTATTCAGAAGATCACTGCAGAATGCGGCGTTGAAATTGATATCGACCAATCAGGACTTGTATTCATCACCGCTCCTACGCAGGAGGCTGGCAAGAAGGCAGTTGATTGGGTAAAGAGCATCGTCTACGTTCCTGAAGCCGGTGAGGTATTTGACGGTACGGTTACCCGACTCATGGAGTTCGGCGCCTTCGTTGAAATCGCTCCAGGCAAGGAAGGTCTCGTACACATCTCTCAGCTTTCAGGTGACCGTGTCGATCGTGTAGAAGACGTCGTCAACGTTGGCGACAAATTAAAAGTAAAATTGATGGAAGTCGACGACCAAGGAAGATATAATCTCTCACACAAAGCGACACTCCCAGGCTTCGAAGACCTCAAACTCGAAAAACGTCCACCAGCAAGAGGTGGATTCGGAGGAGGACGCCCACCGTTCAGAAGATAGAACACCGAAGGTGTTTGATTCCGGATTCCGTTTGTCACATTGAAAATTAGCTCACATAAGCCATTTGCAGGTATAGTATAGCGGCTATTATGCGTCCTTGCCAAGGACGAGATACGGGTCCGACTCCCGTTACCTGCTCCAGTAGATTTCAAGGCTAGTTTAGCTTTGTGAAATAATTGACAAAAGAGGGTAAAAATGTTAAGATATAGATCAAGAATATATCTACGGCATTATGTTAGATTCCCCAATTCCAAGAATAACGAAGCGTGGAGCCCAAGATCAAGATGTTCAGATCGAGGAACTGCCTGTTCAGCAGCCCGCAGAGCCCGCACAGCGGCCCGAAGTGTCACATCGGTGGGAGTGGCACGAAGCGCAGGTTCTGTCGACGTTAAGTGCGGAGAAAAAACGTGTTCGTAATTGTCTATTACTGGTGTTGGCAGGTATTGCAGGTCTAACCGGATTAATCGTAAACAGTACGAAACCGGAGAATTCCGCGTACGAAGTAAGGCACGGCGAAACAGAACCCGGAAAAAAAGAAGGCAAACGGCATCAATCAAAACCTTCAGGTGCTCCTGGTGAATCAGTGAAGTCATCAAGCGCTGAAACTCATCGGGATATTCCTCATGAGTTTTTTGTCCTGGCAGAAAAGATGGTAAGCAAGGGAAATCTGGCGTCAGAGTATTTGGATGCATCGGAAAAGGCACGCTGGACGAAAGAAATTGTGGAGCAGATGAGTAGAGCGAATATTCCACTTAATAGGCAGAATATAATGATCGCTCTTGCCACGATAGATCACGAATCGGGATTTCATGAAACGGGAATACTGAGTGCGCCTGAAGACATTCTCGATAGAGAAATGAAGAAATTCAAAGAAGAAAATCCTAAAGCATATGGCTTCATAGAGGGTCAAGTGCCGAAATTCAGAGCGCAGGCGTTGAAATTCATTAATGATCGAAGATCATATAATCTTGCCCATACGGGGAAGGGTATTTTTACAGAAATGGATGGGGATTTGGCGATAGACTATGTTATGAAATCATATGAAGCAGAGGTTCCTGATGCAGTAAAAAAAATAATTCCAAAAGAATACCTGAACAGGTACCGGACAAAAACGTGCGGTTCCATGCAGCTTAACGTGAAAAAAGCCATTGCTCTGGCGAAAGAAGTTGATAGGGAGACATATACTGATCGCGAAATGAGGGAACTTTTATATACGAGAAAAGGAGGATTATGCTATGGCATGCTCTACCTGAAAAAAATTATTGACGCACACACCACTCATTATGGGGAAGAAATGTCAGCCGAGGAAGTTCAGTATGTGTTTGCAGATTACAATATGGGCGTATTTACAACGAGAAATGCAGCAATTCAGTCAAATATAAAAGCTCTCGGAAAAGATATAGCCGTTGATGGGGATTTGCTATCCTATGATAAGGAGGGGCAAGCCTTAAAGGGATCTGATACCGAAAAGGCGATCCGTGAGGTCTTAAGGGATGGCGGAGAAGATATATCCGATCTTGAAATTAATTATCATCTATCGATGGAAAAAATGATTGATTTTGAAGGCACGAGAACATACCGTCTCCTATGCAAGATTTTTAAACAGCACGGTATTGCAACGACAAATGTCATTCCATCACTGAAGACGAGCGGAAGTTTCGTAAAATTCGGTACAGCGGAAATAAGCGGAGCAGGATATGCAGAAGGATCGTACCGTAGGTATGAAACATTGAGAAATGCTATGAAGGCGCTCACCCCAGAAAAACCACACGTGGTGCTAAAAGCAAAACAAACAAAGCGGAAAAAGTAGTACGAACATCGCGGACTAAATAGCTCCATAGTGCTTTTATGCGGGCTTCTTTGAAATATAATATATTCAAGAGATGTGTAAATAAATTGACAGAAATCTGTATTGAAGGAGGGTTCCGATATAGATAGGTTATGTGCATGGCATTATCAATTGTTACAATCCGTCCTGTTCAGGAGGGTGACGCTGAAGGATTAGCGCAGTCTAATAGATCGCTGAATAGTCCGCATGCGCCCACAAGCCTAAAAGCGGTAGGGAAGATTATTGCCGCCTCCCAATCCAGTATCAGCGGCCAAGGAACGCCAACGCAAGTGAATGTCGTAGCGCAGGAGCGATGGGAGACAGGTGAAAAGAGCATTATTGGCGGAGGTGCAGTGGTAAGAATGGGATCTGATGGAGAATTGCCAAGACTATGGAGGCCAAATGATGACGGGTCATTTGAACTTTTTCGATATACCGATCCGACATTAGAATTTGGCGGAGTAAGCGTGGCGGATGAAGCGCAAAAGAGAGGCATAGGAAAAGCAATCTCAGTAGCTCGCGCACTGATTGCAAAAAAATATGGGTCACTCTTTGGGGCGGAGAATGTGCTTTCGGATTTTCTTCCCCCACTCGACAGTACGGAGACAAAAGTGAATATTTTTTGGGATGATTTAATAGTAAAATTATTGGAAGAAAATGGAACATTAGATCAAGTGATGGCCTATTGCTCAGAAAAAACGAGAATTCAAATTACAGATACCAATATGTTATCAGCTGTAATTGGAAATATCATGAGTGATGGTGATAGAAACGCTATGGTGGATAGATTTTTCCCTGAAACCATTCCTGCATCAAAAATCACACAAGAAGTTCGTGATATTACTCGGAGGGTAAATGGTCCCACCGAGGCGGCGCGCGCGAACCTTCTGAAAATATACGGGGATGCATTCAAGATTATAGGAGCTTTCCCTATTAACGGAGGGCCAAATTACGCTGCGCGCGCAGAGCTTGGTCCAACAGGCGAGGGACCTACGCCACTACAAGTTCAAAGACATGTAGAAAATAGAGTAAAAATGCTTTTATTTAAGCCATTGGGAGAGGGTTTCGAAGGGCTTCGAGACTTTAAGGCAATGATGATTGAAGGTGGTATGAACGGAGATCAAACCGTCATAGATGCATCAACAGCAACAATGACAGGGTTCACGCAAGGTGACCCGGTAATGAGGTTTCGACTTTAGGAGGACGATAGAATCATGATACAAAAAGCCCCGCCTCTCGTACGAGAGGCGGGGTGTACTCATCCTATTGGAATATAATTCCAACGAGTAATGAAGATTAATTCATTGGTGGTGGTGGCATGTTGCCTGCTGGTGGTGGTGGCATGTTGCCTGCTGGTGGTGGTGGCATGTTGCCTGCTGGTGGTGGTGGCATGTTGCCTGCTGGTGGTGGTGGCATGTTGCCTCCTGCTGGTGGTGGTGTCATCTGTCCACCCTGCTGTGGCATGAAGTTGCTGCCTGACTGTGGCATGAAGTTGCTGCCTGACTGTGGCATGAAGTTGCTGCCTGACTGTGGCATGAAGTTGCTGCCTGACTGTGGCATGAAGTTGC
>CALRDN010000022.1 GCA_943354965.1 Candidatus Peribacteria bacterium
CTTCCATCGCTTACGACAGCCACAGTATTGTTTTTGATCGTGCAGGAATATAATGCCTCGGTCTCTTTATTTATGTGGCTCGCTCCGCTCGCCATGCCGGCAGCGACCGCCACGCCCTCCTCCTCCGCAATGAGCAAGCAAGCATCCGCAACGCCCGGCGTGTAATACACCTTCAAATCATCAATACTATCCAGTGGAACCTTGAGTCCAGTGAAGAGTTTGCCTTTGTACTGTTGATGAAGTTGAATAGCTCGAGTAATTTCCATAGTGCAGTTAGTTATTTGTATCTCTAATTGAAATATTATCGTCCGGAAGTCGTTCCGACCGCAGCGGTAGGTGGATTCCCAGCAGGTCCGTTCACTCCAGGCTTCGTCGTTGGATAGGGGAGAGATGGTATGGCAACCTTCACTCCGGGGGCCTTTCCTTCCATATTCTCAACATCGCCAATTTCATTTTCCCGAAACGTATCATGCAAAAGCGCCCCAATAGATAATCCCAGGACAACAACAAGCAAAAGCGTAATAAACCACACGAGCTGTTTCTTCCAAATAAAACTGAGTGCCATGAGTAGAAGCGTAAATGATGGTACAGATTAAAACGCTGTCGTTTTTCCAGTCCGTACTGCAAGTATCGTATCCGAGGCGCGTTCATATTTCAAGGACAGTTGGGCTTTCTCGGAAAAGTAATAATCCACCGGACCCGTTCCAACGCCAATCTCATCAGTCTCCACAATCAGGGCGTCACCTAGCGAATCGATCGTCGCCTTGCCTACTTTTTCCACCAAAACCTTCGCCTGAATAGCGCTCACTAACTTCTCATCAACTATTTTGGGACCAACACCGGTTCCAATATTTTTTACCGCAAGTGATCTCACTATTCCTCGTAAGCTCTCGTGCATTTTCAGCGACAACGACCCCATACCATACTGTCCATAAAGCGATACCAGACCGCGGTTCGGCATCCAAACATACCAATTCTCTACGCCCAAACTCGGAACCATCACATCAAGTGCCGGTTGCCCCATGAGTACGATAGTGTTAAATTTCACCTCAGTATTTTTATACGCCTCACGACTCGCAGTCTTCAATTTTTCGAAATAAACTTCCGACGAGTCACCGACGTTCGCATCCAGCGTGCCCGTCTTTACCACGATCTTCGCCGAAAGTGGCGTCACGAGCTCATAATCTAGCGACATACGTGGATCTTTTTTGATAATCGTTACGCGACTACCATCCTTGAATGCGACCCATGTTTTCGGAACTTTGAATGTTACATTGTCAAAACCGACTCCTCCAGGAATACTTTTTTCAACATCGATCCACCCACGCGTGATATCAACGGCCGCTCCGCGCTGATCTTTCACCATCTGCACGCGGAACAAGATTTCCGCCGCCTCTCCACGAGTAATAACTCGATCCGGATAAAAAAGGCCATCATCACTATCGGTCAAAATATTCAATCGTCTCGCACTCATTGCCAGTGGATAAAACCACGCCTGTGACGAGATGTCACTTGGCAAAATATCGCCCTCATATGCCACTTTTGGCTCATACTGAAGCGCTTTGTAGGCAATCTTCAGCGCCTGAACTCGAGTAATTTTTCCATTGGGCAGAAAAGCGTAAGCTTTTCCGGATCCCGTTTCCTTCACTCCCTCTACGACTCCCAGCGAATTCGCCGTCATAACATCAGCAAAAAACCAATCACCTTTATGAACATCCTTAAAAAGTTCTGTTGCGCCCTTCATCTGAGTACGTCCACCCAATTTCAGCGCAATTTTTACGAACTCCGCACGACTCACATTCGCATCGGGCTTGTACGTCTGATCCGGATATCCCTGAACGATTTTTTTATCTTTCAAAAATCCAATCGCCTCACGGAAATCATAATCTACCGGAACATCCACAAAAGGGCTGCTGGTAGCCGCATTTGCGGCACTTGTCGTACCGACTATTACGGAGAGCGTAAGAGCTGTCATCAAACCTGCTGACATGAATAACTTATATTTTTTTTTCACAAAGACAGTATATCACGTCAACATGTTCATTTGAAATAATATCCTACGATATACAAACCCATAGCAACTTGATACTACATTGCTATTAAATTGATATCATATTGAAAGTGACCCCGAGGAACATCCTGCTCGCACTGCCCGAAGTGATATCACCTGATACATCCCATTAGCTATACAGCAACTCTCCCGGACTATAATTATCCAAGTTTTCTTCGCCGATGAGCTCAATCATTTTTTCTAACGTGTCTTCGAATTTTACTTTGATCTGAGTCCCGACGGACATGTCGCGAATAATGGCTACTCCCTCACGAACTTCCGTAAGGCCCATAATGATCGTCCATGGCGCACCAAACTTATCGGCAATTTTTAATTGTGTTCCAATTGAGCCTTTTCCAAGTGCTCCAACCGTCTTGATGCCACGTTCACGCATCTCCATAATCAATGGAAGACACTTTTTCTTCGCTTCTTTTCCAAGTTGAGCTACGAATACGTGAAGTTCATCTTTGTGTGGGACGCGAACCTTGGCTCGCTTCATGTTGGCAATAATGCGCTCAATTCCTGCGGCAAAACCAACGGCCGGAGTCGGATTTCCACCCATCAACTCAACCAAACCGTCATATCGTCCGCCACCACCGATAGCGTTCTGCGCGCCCAAAGATGCATCCCAGAACTCAAAGACGGTCTTGGAGTAGTAATCGAGACCACGAACCAATCGTGAATTTTCTACATATTTGATTCCCATCTCATCCAAAAACTCCTTCAAATCCGCATGGAACTCTTTCGACTCTTCATCGAGGTACTGAGCCAACGAAGGTGCCAACTTAGCCAAAACAACACAGTCCTCCTCCTTGCAATCAAGTAATCGCAAAGGATTGGTTCCGAGTCTTGCTCGGCAGTTTTCACATAAATGTCTTTCTTTTCCGAAATAATAATCCTGCAACGCAGCAATATATTTCTTTCGTGATTCCGGTGTACCAATGCTATTCAGCTGAAGTGTAAATAAATCAGCGATTCCCAAATCCTTCAAAATGCGAATAGCGAGCTGAATAACCTGAGCATCTAGCGCTGGATCGCTCTCGCCAATAACCTCCATGCCGAACTGCCAGAACTGACGGTATCGGCCTTTCTGAGGACGGTCATATCGGAAGTGTGGTTCGATATAATAGAGCTGAACAGGCTGAGCAAGCGCCTGCATATTGTTCTGCAAATACGCACGAACAACTCCTGCCGTACTTTCCGGTTTCAATGTCAAACTGCGGCCCTTTCGATCTTGAAACGTATACATCTCTTTTGAAACAATGTCCGTTGTCTCACCCAAGCTCCTTGTGAATACATTCGTAAACTCAAAAATAGGCGTAGAGATACGACGAAAACCAGCCTGTCGCAAACGGTGACGAACTACCTTTTTGATATAGGTATAATACTCATGATCCGCCGGCAAAATGTCATGAACGCCCTTCGGTGTCTGATAGGGAGGCCCCATAGAACCGGGGGATTCTTGATCATCAGCGAGATTAGTATCGTCAGCCATAAGAAAAATTCATTATATAAAAGAAGACAGCGACCGTAATTATAGCACAGAAATCAGCAAAATCAACATAGGCTCAATATATCCAGCCTAGGCAAAAGAAGCCTTTGGCTCTACGAAGCGGAACTCCTTGTATTTCTCCGGAGATTTTTGATACTGGAAGTACGCAGCAGCGCCAATCATAGCGGCATTATCGGTACAGTAGGCCATTTGTGCCGGTACTCGGAATATCACCTTCATGTCGTTCTGTTTGTTCCAGATTTTCAATCCGTGCTCGATGGCACCACGGAGAGCGGAATTAGCCGAAACCCCACCCGTCAAATGAACTTCTTTTACCTCATGATGAGCATCGAGCATCATAAATAGACGAGACGTTAGAGCATCAATCACGGCAATCTGGAAGCTGGCGGCCGTATCAGCCAAAAACTTCTTATCTTTCAGCTTCGACTTATTCTTCTGTAAGTGATACAGAATCGCCGTCTTCAGTCCGGAAAAACTGAAATCCAATCGACCGTCAGAGAAAGAGGCTCGAGGAAATACAAACGCATGAGAATCTCCCTTTTTCGCAGCAGCCTCTATCAAAGGGCCTCCCGGATAGCCGAGACCCAGTAGGCGCGCAACCTTGTCAAAAGCCTCGCCCGCCGCATCGTCTGCCGTCTCGCACAGCACCTCAAAATCATGATGTCCCTTCATGAGAAATAACTCATTATGTCCGCCACTCACACTCAGGCTCATGATAGGAAACTGCACGCCCTTTTTCGCCTCTAACCATGGGGCATATACGTGACCATATATATGTTTCACGGGAATCAGTGGTTTTTGCATAACCAACGAGAGCATATTAGCCACGGAAGTTCCAATCACGAGAGCAACGCCCAATCCCGGTCCGTACGTCACCGCCAAGGCATCTATTTTTTCTAACTTGATTCCGGCCTCGCTCAGCGCCTTCTCGATAACCGGCATAATGGCATTTACATGTTCCCGTGCCGCAACTTCCGGTACCACACCACCGGTCTTGTCGTGAATCTTCGCCTGTGAAGCAATCACATTTGATAATACTTTTGTTCCATTTTCTACGACGGCAGCAGAGGTTTCATCACATGAGGACTCGATCGCGAGGATTTTCATAAAAAAGAAGTAAAGAAAATATCAGAAGTACGTATGCATCCTACCACATTATTTTATCATAACGCATCCCACGACAAGGATGATTCCCAATACGATGGCTGAGGCCACAATGAAACGCGTTTGACGTTGCTTGAAGTCCATAATAAGGGGAAATAAGAAATAGAATGAAAGATTGTAATTTTCTCCATTGTAGACGAATTTTCTCTCGGCTACAATGAGCTCACCATGCACATCACTGCTCGTGCCATCGTCGAAACATTACAGAAGAAGGGTCATCAGGCGTACTGGGCCGGCGGATGCGTGCGCGATATGTTGCTCGGAATTAAGCCGAAGGATTTTGATATTGTTACGTCGGCACTTCCGGAGGAGATAGAAAATATATTTGAGAAGACAATTCCTATTGGTAAAAAATTCGGTGTTATTCTCGCCATCATCGAGGAGCATCATTTTGAAATTGCCACCTTCCGATCGGATGCCGCCTCCTCGGACGGACGGCGTCCGGATGCGGTAATATTCACCTCGGCCGAGGAAGATGCTAAACGTCGTGACTTCACGATCAACGCCATTTTTTATGATCCAATCGCAGATAAGATCTATGATTATGTGGATGGGCAAAAAGACCTCAACGCAAAACTCATTCGATTTATTGGTGATCCGGAAAAACGTATCGAGGAAGACTACCTCAGAATTCTCCGTGCGATTCGCATGAAGAATACCTTCCAATTTCAATACCATCCAGACACCTACAACGCCGTCAAAAAATTCGCCGCCCTCGTCACAAAAAATTCTTCCGAACGCATTCAGGACGAACTCAACAAAATGATTCTCTCCCCGCATCCGCGCAAGGCCTTCGAAGAGATGGAAGACACGGGAGTCCTGCAATACATATTGCCGGAAATGATTACTATGAAAGGTGTGGCGCAGCCAACCGAATATCATCAGGAGGGGGATGTTTGGGAACACGCCATGCGCAGTATAGAATCCCTCCGCAAACGCGAATCCTACCCAACGCCATCGCTCGAAGTTCACTGGGCCACCATCCTCCATGACATCGGAAAACCTGATACTTTCAAGCTTGGCAACGACAGAATTCACTTCAACGGGCACGCCTCACGCTCCGCAGAAATCGCCCACGACATCATGACCCGTCTCAAGTTTCCACGACGCATGATTGACCACGTCATCTGGCTCACGACACATCACATGATGATGGTACAGCTCATTGAAATGCCCATCGAGAAGCGCCTTCAGTGGTTTCATCATCCGCTCTTTCTCGAGCTCATGGAGGTCTTTCACGCCGACGCAGCCGGTACGGATGCCGGCCCCGGTTCAGAAAAAGAAGACTCAGAAAACTTTGAACTCTACTATCAAATTCTCGATCTTTATCGTCGCGATCTGGAAGATACTCCTCATCCACCGAAACCGCTCATCACCGGAACCGACCTTATGGACCTTCTCAATCTCCGCCCGGGTCCAAAATTAGGCGAGCTCCTCCATCAACTCTATGAACTCCAACTCGCCAAAAAAATCACCACGAAAGAAGAGGCACTCAAGTGGGCGGAGAAAAACGCGGGTATCGTATAACGGTATTATGTGACCTTCCAATTTTTGGGAAGGTGGTATTCATTTTATTTCAGATCCGCAAATATGACCAATCTACTGGAATAATTTTGCGAAACGCTGTCCCAGACCCCCTCACAAGTGATGATGTTCAGATGAGATTTTCCATCGGTAGATGTGAATACATCGTAAGCATTCGCAGAAGCCTTGTATATCTGAGTTTTAACGACGACAAATGTCGTCGTAGCGCCATCCTAATGGGGGAAATTTTTTAGATTTGAAAAACAGTGCTAATTACAAGAAAGCCTCACGGTAAGTAAAGCGTGTTGAAATCACACATTCCGGGCGGAATGTTCATTCCAGCCTTTCATATCACCCTCCTTTTGAATGTAAATTTTAGCGTCCTTCCATGTTTCATATCGTGGTCGCAGAGTTTCCTCATCTTTTAAATCCGCGCTCCAAGTCGAAGGATCATCAAGCACCCTTTCTTTCATATGATGCTCAACAATTTTCCGAATAAATTTTGGATCTGCATCAATTTCTTTTTCCACAACCTTCATAGCCGATTCAGGTAAAATAATTTCAACCTGTAAATACTGCCCTCTCCTACCTGAATAGTCCTTCCACTCTGGATCATCAACATAATATGTCATTCTCCATGCTGGTTCCTTGTTTCCGCCAGTTACCAGCTCGCTATGCTGATAAGGAATCTGTCTCCCTGTCGCTTTTCTCTCTCTTCGTTCCGGCTGTCCACCAATCCCAAAAACTCCTTTTATAGCAGGAATGACAACTTCAACAAATTCAATCTTTGTAGCAGGTCGAATATCAACTACTTCATGAACATTATGAGCCCGTATAGTTTTCATCATTGTTTCATTAGAATATTGTCCATTTGGTTCAGCACCAGTGCAAAACTGATCTGCCATACGACTCTTCGCGCCCGAATTAGTACTATAAGAAAATGCATATCTATGATCAACACTATGGAATCCGTTATATCTCGCCTTTGAAGACATCTTCTGCGGGTACGATGTCTCAGCCCTAATCGCCCCATGCTCAGCAATAAGCTTCAGCGCATTTTCCTGTCGAAGTGCATTGATTTTATCTCCATCATGGGCATGCATTACTTGCTCCTCATGGCGATCATCTACTGCTTTACTTTCTTTCCTTCCCTTTTCTCTCTCATTTTTCCACTTCTGAAAATCCATTCGCCCCTTTAAATCCACATTCTTATTTTGTAAAAAGAAATCCCGCAAAGCCATGAAATTTTCATAACGAGACATTTCAATATCAAGTTCAGCTTCTGTTAGTCCGTCAAAAATACCTGGCTCTTCCCAGCCCTTGCAAAGTCCCTCAACCCGCACAGATATTTCATCTAAACTCATCCCTTCGTAATCTGAGAGTAGCTTACTCACAGCATCCATAGTATCTATTTTTTTTTGAATACTTTTTTTAGACCTAGCATCTGTATATCTCGCCTCTTCAAGCCTCATTTTATCAACTTGGAATAGGGATAGGAGCTGAAGATCCCTTAAAGTTATTTTTATCTCATCAGGAATTGCCTGGGGCTGACTGGAGGCATTATTGTTCATATGTATTTTATATCCTTACATGAGAAATTATAACATATTATATAAAATATAGCAAGTTAGGAGTCCGCAAATTCAACCCACAAATGCATAATTTGTAGACAGGTGTACTCATAGCTAGCTTCAAGTAGGGTAGAGAGGACGACATTCTACCTTCTTCATCCCTACCCTATGACCCATCTTACACGATCTCAGGGAGATCAGTTATATGCACTTCTTCGTGCCAAACACACTCAGCAGGATGTTGCTAAGATCGTCGGCTGTCACCAATCGACCATCAGCCGAGAATGCAAAAGAAATCGCACTCGGTTCAGGCGTGCCTATAA
>CALRDN010000023.1 GCA_943354965.1 Candidatus Peribacteria bacterium
AATATCCACGCGCTTTAACACACATTATTATGTTTGCAGTTGTAGAAATCGCAGGTCAGCAATTCAAAGTAGAGAAAGGATCAAAGTTCGATGTCCAGAAGCTCGATGCTGAGGAGGGAACAAATGTATCATTCAAGACGGTAATGCTCTTAGCTGATGGTACCGATGTCAAAATCGGAGAACCATACGTTATGGGACCTGTCGTTGAGTGCCGAGTTCTCGAACAGTTCAAGGACGACAAAGTTCGCGTATTCAAGAAGAACGCCAAGAAGCGTTATACACGTAACAAAGGACACAGACAGAACCTAACCACGATCGAGGTTCTTAGTATTACAGCCTAAGTTCGAATTAATCCGTCTTCTTATCTCTCAAAACATCCAATACCTTCTGTAACTCAGGAGGTATTTTAAGATCTACCTCTTTTCTATTGCGAGCCTTCATAAGAGGAAATTTCAGAGCAGTTGCATGAAGAAACTGTCGATCAAGACCTCGCTCCTTCTCGAAAAAGCCATTAATCTGTCTTCTACCGTAAACCGTATCTCCAACGACTGGATGGCCAATGGCAGCCATATGGACACGAATCTGATGTGTTCTACCCGTCTCGATATTGATTCTCAAAAGGGATGTACCAAATCTGCGTCCAGGGAAATACTCAACAACCTCATAGTGCGTTATGGCCATCTTTCCAGTGCTCATATCTGAAGCCATTCGCTTACGATTGTTTCGATCGCGATGCACCGGTGCCTCGATCGTACCCGATCTCGGCTCCAATATCCCACTCACCAAAGCGTAATACGTCTTATCAACCTTCTTCTTCTTCCACTGTTCTATATAGAAATTCAAAGCCGCCTCAGTCTTCGCAAACATGAGAACTCCCGAAGTATCCTTGTCTAAACGATGAACAACTCCAGGTCTTTCTTCGCCATTTGTAAGAGGTAGATCAGGATAAAGCTTCAGCATCTCGCCAGCCAACGTACCCTCCATTCCAACCCCATTTCCAGGATGAACGACGATTCCGTAAGGCTTATTTACCAAGACAATATCTGAGTTTTCAAACAAAATTTCTACAGGTGCATGTGTCATATATGGCCACTATAACACATAAATTACCCATTACATAGCCTATTACGCTATCTTTTTCTTTGAAACAATCTCCGCAGCCATCCAAGCTAACTCAAATATGGCCTTTTGAGTATCGGCAATCTCCTGAGACTCAATAATAACACCGAACATATGGCCTGGAAGCAGGGAGACCATAGCCACCTTGTTATCAAAAATATTCACCTCACTATGACTCAACATAATATTCGCGGGAATAAACCGTAAGTCAGTAAACTCAGGAGGAGATTCCATATAAAAAAACGCACGACTCTGAATCGTATCCGACTCCAAAACCCTATTGGGAATTTTTAAAATCTGCGTGCGTCGATAGACATAATCTCGAATATAATATGCCAAGGGTCCATCGAGCCACTTCTCCAAAGGACAGTAGCAGAGAAGCGTTTCAGAAGATTTCAAAGTCTCCTCCATGACATTCTTAACGCCTTCTTCTCCCTCGAAATAAGTCACTTTTGGCGCAGTAGGATGAGGGGTCATCATACCCATAAGTGAGGGCATAACTGAATTAAGATGTCTCTCTTGTCTCTCGATCTCGAACTTTTTCACCTTCATCAATTCCAAAATTTTATTGGGAGTAATGGCGGAAAAAGACTGAACATTATTATTTACAATTTTCGAAACAAATCCCCGCTGCATAAGCGAATCCAAAATCGCATAGGTAGTCGCTCTGTTTAATTCCGAGCGCTGAGCAATGATACTTGCGGGCTGAGCTCCCAAGCGAGCCAACGTAGTGAACACTAACACTTCCTTATCTCGAAGACCCAAGTGCACCAACGATTGCTCAATCATAGTATAAAAATAAATGGAGACAATGATACTGCCGAAAATCCGAGTAAGTCAATCAATAAGCCTATAAACAGCTGATTATGTGTCATCACATTTGGACAACACCACCCCTACTTTGCTTGCCACAGCTTTAAAACATCAGTAAAATAGCCTCATGAAAGATACAAAAGAAATTATCTCGGCCATCCTCGACAAAGGAGTCGCCGACGTTATCGTACGCAAGGAGCTGGAAGAAAAATTAAAATCAGGTAAAAAACTACGAGTAAAGCTAGGAATCGACCCAACAGGAGCCGATCTCCACCTCGGACACATGGTGCCGCTTCGCAAGATGCGACAGTTCCAGGATGCCGGACACACTGCCGTTCTGCTTTTCGGTAACTTCACCGGACAGATAGGGGATCCATCAGGTAAAGCCGAGGCACGCCCACTCAAGACACAAATCGAACTCGAAGAAAACGCCAAACACTACCTACAACAAGCCTCAAAAGTTCTCGACACCGAAAAAATCGAGGTCGTCTGGAACGCTGACTGGCTCGGCAAGCTGACATTCTCCGATGTCACTCGCCTCGCCTCCGTCTTCACCGTACAGCAAATGATGGAACGCGACATGTTCCAAGATCGCCTGAAGGCCAAGGCGCCAATCTACGTTCACGAGTTCATGTACCCCCTCATGCAGGGCTACGACTCCGTCGCCATTCAGGCCGACGTCGAGCTCGGCGGAACCGACCAAACCTTCAACCTCCTCGCCGGCCGCGAAATCCAACGTTCCTACGGCCAAACCCCTCAGTGCGTCCTCACCGTCCCCATCCTCGAAGGAACCGACGGCGTCAAGAAAATGGGCAAGACTACCGGCAACTACATCGGCATCAACGAAGATCCGAAGGACATGTACGGCAAGACGATGTCGATTCCTGATAACTTAATAGTTCGTTATTTTGAACTCACAACAAATCTCTCAATCGACGAGATCAACACCATCAACAAACAACTCCTCCTAGGTGAAAATCCACGCAATCTCAAGATGCGTCTCGCTCGCGAGATCGTCACAATCTATCACACTGCCGCAGCCGCTACAGAAGCCGAAGAACACTTCATCCAAGTCTTCTCCAAGAAAGAACTCCCTGATGAAATTCCGGAAGTTAAACTCTCCGGCACCAACATGAACATTGTTGATATCATGATCGAGCTCAAGGCCTGCCCATCAAAAGGCGAGGCTCGTCGCCTCATCCAAGGTGGCGCCGTCAAATACAACGGTGAAAAAATAGAAGACTTTATGAGCACCATTTCGATTACAGGCGACTCAATTTTACAGATCGGAAAGAGGGGATTTTATAAATTAGTTGAATAGTAGTATCATAAAATCACTACCTCATAACCAACCCTCACCATGGCCTGCTGCAAAAAAGTTGTTCCGAAGGAAGTAATGAAAGAGATAAAAAAAGAACGTGTAGCTGAGTACAAAAAAGAGGTTTCACTAGCCAAAACTGCGACAAAATTAGGCATGAAGAAGGCGAGCAAGATCAAGCAACCGCAAAAACACTAGAAGACGAAAATAAAAGGATGGTACACTGCAGCCAATGTCACTGACCGCCCTTCTTAAAACCGTTCTAGGAACAAACACCAAACATCTGGAGCTCCTTCAAAGTGTCGGAGTAAAGACGGTAGAAGATTTTATCTACTATTTTCCGCGTGCATATACAGACTCATCTGGTATCACACCGATATCCGATGCCAAGGAAGGGGAGATACAGACCTTTAGCGGGGTACTCTCCAATTTTTTCTCTAAAAAACTTCCTGGTGGCCGTCAGTTCACGAAAGCACTCCTTACGGATGACACGGGCGGAATCGAGCTGATCTGGTTTAATCAGAAGTTCATTATGCATCAGTTCAAATCTGGCATGCATGTTTTCGTGAGCGGTAAGCCAAAATTAAACATGCGCAAACTGGGGATTGCGAGCCCGACGGTTGAGCATAAGCGAGAAGAGCAGCTCCACACCGGACGTATCGTGCCGATTTATCACGAAACAGAAGGGCTAAATTCCAAATGGATTCGAGAGAAGATGCGACCGGTTTTGAATGAATTTTTGAAACAAATAGAAGACTACCTTCCGGAACCTATTCGCGAAAAAGAAAAACTCATTCCGCTGAAAGAGGCGATTGAGTTCGCGCACTATCCACACACGGTAGAGGATTTGGAGGCAGCCAAGAAGAGGCTCGCCTTCGATGAACTTTTCCTCCTGCAGCTCAAAGCCATTCATAAAAAATGGCTCTGGCAACACTCAGATGCCAGTAAGATCAAGAAAATTGGTATCAACAAAGAATACCTCCAGGAGATGCTCGGCAACCTCCCATTTCAGCTCACCGAGGCGCAAGCAAAAGTGCTCAACGAAATCATAGACGACCTTGAAAAAGACATTCCCATGTCGAGACTAATACAAGGCGATGTTGGCTCAGGTAAGACCGTTATCGCCGGACTCGCTGCAATGAGTATGATCAAAAACGGACACCAGGTGGCCATCATGGCACCCACGGAAATACTTACAAAACAACACTATAAAACATTGTATAAATTTTTTGTACAGTATGGTATCAATATTCAGCAAGTTTTGGGATCAACACCAGCAAAACAAAAGGAAGAAATCATCCTTCAACTCAAGACGGGTACATGCGATCTCGTGGTTGGAACACACTCCCTCATCCAGGAGGCCGTCGGATTCAAGAAGCTCGGCCTCGCCATCATCGATGAGCAGCATCGATTTGGAGTGAAGCAGCGCGATACGCTCAAATCCCACGGTGGCCCGCACCTCCTCTCGCTCTCCGCAACACCCATCCCACGCACCCTCGCCATGACCCTCTACGGTGATCAAGACCTTTCAGTCATCGACGAACTCCCTCCAGGCCGCAAACCAATCGAGACCCACATCGTCCCCGAAAAGAAACGTAAGGATGCCTACAACTGGATTCGCGAGCAGGTACAAAAAGGCCGCCAGGTTTTCGTGGTATGTCCCCTCATAGACGAATCTGACACGGTAGAGGCACGTTCAGTAGCAGAGGCGTATGAAGAACTCAGCAATCACATCTTTCCCGAACTCAAAGTAGAGTTCCTCCACGGCAAAATGAAACAGGAAGAAAAGGACGATATCATGGGAAGATTCTCGAACAATGAAATTCATCTACTCGTCTCCACCTCCGTCATCGAGGTCGGTATCGACGTCCCAAACGCCACCATCATGATTATCGAGGGAGCCGAGCGCTTCGGTCTCTCGCAACTCCACCAGTTCCGCGGACGCGTAGGCCGAAGCGATCATCAGTCCTACTGCTTCCTCTTCACGAATAAAGAATCACAAACCTCCACCAAGCGTCTGTCCGCCATGGTCAAATATCACAGCGGCTTCGCCCTCGCCGAGATCGACCTTGAGATGCGTGGTCCCGGCGAACTTTACGGTGTGCGCCAATCCGGCATTCCTGACCTCAAAATGGCCTCCCTCACCGACGCTCACACCATCTCCAAAGCTCGCCAATACGCCATAAAGCTCATAGAAAAAGATCCAGAAATGACAAAATTTCCCCTCCTCAAAGCTAAACTCGACAAACTTGAAGCGGTATATATTAACGACTAGTAGACAAAACAAATAAAAAGTGTAGAATCTTCTCTCTTAAGAAGAAAACACTATACATATGAAAAACAGCCCATCATTCACAGGAATCGTAACCTCACTGGCTATACTCAGCGCTGGCTGCTCAGGCACTCAGTTATTCGAAGAGGAGAAGACATGTGATCAACGAGCCGATGAATACGCAAACACATTGTATGATATTGATATCATGCTCAGTGCCGCTAATACATATCAGGAGATGATAAAAAGCGGATCACCAACTGCCGTTTCAAATGCAGAGGAACTACGTACGAAAGTTCTCGCAAAGTTTGAGTTAATAGCGGAATCTCTGTGGCTAAAACAGCTACTTTTGCTCTATAGTAAGAGCAAAATATCCCATTTTTTATAATGTTATGATAAAAAAAATGTCCCGTATGTAAATCTTTGGAGACAAAAAAGGACGGTCAAAGGAACGGA